>JBPCJK010000100.1:0-5156 GCA_051005375.1 Acidimicrobiales bacterium | reverse complement strand
GGAGGTTCTGATGCTCACCGACGCCGAGCTGGTCGACGGGGTGGTCGCTGGATACGACGACGCCTTCGCCCAGCTCTACGAGCGCCACTCCCTGGCGGCGTGGCGGCTGGGACAAACGGTGACGGGCAACGCCGAGGACGCCGCCGACGCCGTCTCCGAGGCTTTCGCCCGGGTCCTGGTGGCGGTACGGGCCGGGCACCTCGACAACGGCGGATCGTTTCGCTCCTACCTTCTGACCGCCACCCGCAACGCCGCCCTCGACAACATCCGCAAGACCAGCCGGGCCCGACCCACCGAGCAGGAGATCCTGGCCGAGTTGGAGTCGAGCTCGCCCAGCCCCCCTGAGCGCCTGACCGGCGATGAGGAAGCGGCGTTTGTGGCCGAGGCCTTCCGGAACCTGCCCGAACGGTGGCGTTCGGTGCTGTGGCTCACCGAGATCGAGGGGGTGGCCACCAAGGAGGCGGCGCACCGCCTGGGCCTGTCGCCCAATGGCGCCGCCCAGTTGGCGGTACGGGCGAGGGCGGGCCTGCGGGAGCGGTTCCTCCAGGCCCACCTGCGCAAGACGGCCGAACCGCTGTGCCAGGCCACCGTGGACCGGCTCGGCGCCTACGTGGGCGGAGGGCTGGCGCCTCGCGACCTGGCCAAGGTCGATCAGCACCTGGCCGGGTGCGCATCCTGCCAGACCCGCAAGGACGAGCTGGAGGACGTGGGCACCCTGCTGCGCCGAGCTGCGGTCCCGGTTCCCCTCGCCCTGGCAGCAGCGCTCGGCGCCGGCACCATCCCGGCGGCGCTCAGCGTCGGGGGCAAGGTGGCCAAGGCAGTGGCATGGGCGCAGCAGAGTTGGGCCCAGGCCGCCGCAGCAGCGGCGACTGCGGGGGTGCTGGCCGTCGGTGGAGGGAGTGCCTACCTGGCCGGCTCCGGGGAGCACCATGCCGACCGCGACTCCCAGGCCGCGGTGGCGAGCGCCGAGCCGACCACGGTTCCCGGCCAGGCTCCGGAGCCGGAGGCGCCGATCACCGACATCAGCGCCGACGTCCCGAACGCACCTTCCATCCCAGCACCACCAACAACCTCCGTTCCCGAGGCACCGATCTCCTCAGCGGATGGCACAGCTTGCACAGGGTCGACGTCCAACGCCAGGCCAGACCCGACGATCAGCGCCGACGCCACCTCGGGCGGCATCTCGACGGCCGCGGACGGAACCGCCCAGACCAGCGCCACCACCGCGACCGACAACGAGACGGGGAGCCAGGCTGGCCTCGTCCTCGGCAGGGTTGCCGGCGACGGCGACGAGGCCGACGGTGAGCTTCCCAGGGTGGGCGGCGACTTGGAGGTGGCGCTCGGGGATCTCAGTGCTGCGGCGGTGCTCTCCTCTCAAGGTGGTGCCGGCGGGCTGGGCGTGAGCATCGGTGTGCCCGATGGCGCACAGGCCACCGGGTGTTCGGGGAGCACGGCTGGCGGTGCCGACACCGGCCTCGGAGGCTCGAACGCCGCCGAAGGCGGCAACCAAGCCGAGACCGAACTGACGGGGAGCTGACCCTGCCGGGAGCCGAGTGCCGGGTGTGACCCAGCCGGGGCAGGCGCTCGATCGGATCTACATCGGTGGCGCGTGGGTGGCTCCGGCAGGGACGGGCACCGGCTCGGTGGTCGACTCGGCCTCCGAGCAGGTCATCGCCACCGTGCCCCAAGGCGTTCCCGCCGACGTCGACCGGGCCGTCGACGCCGCCCGCGGCGCCCTGGACGCGTGGTCGGCCACCCCCGCCGGGGCCCGGGGCGCCTGTCTGGCCCGCATCGCCGAGGGCCTCGACCGCCGTCGGTCGGAGATCGCCTCGGTGATCACCCGGGAGCTGGGCATGCCCCTCGCCCAGAGCGACGCCATCCAGGTGGGCATGGCGATCACGTCGTTCGCCTCGATGGTGCCTGTGGCCGAGCAGATGCCGGCGGAGGAGCGAGTCGGCCACTCGCTGATCACCTACGAGCCGGTGGGCGTGGTCGGCGCCATCACCCCGTGGAACTTCCCGCTCCAGCAGATCGCCGTGAAGGTCGCCGCCGCCCTCGCCGCCGGCTGCACGGTCGTGCTCAAGCCCAGCGAGGTGACCCCCCTCAACGCCTTGCTGCTGGCCGAGATCGTCGACGGGGCAGGGCTGGTCCCCGGCGCCTTCAACCTGGTGACCGGAACCGGGCCGGTGGTGGGCGAGGCCATCGCCGCCCACCCTGAGATCGACATGGTGTCTTTCACCGGCTCGACCAGGGCCGGCACCCGGGTGGCCGAGCTGGCGTCGGCGTCGGTCAAGCGGGTGGCGCTCGAACTGGGAGGGAAGTCGCCCAACGTCATCCTCGACGATGCCGATCTCGAGCAGGCGGTGGGCCAGGGGGTGGCATCGGCCTTCGCCAACGCCGGGCAGGCCTGTTCGGCTCAGAGCCGGATGCTGGTCCCCCGCTCGCTCCTGGGACGAGTAGAGGAGCTGGCGGTCGGGGCCGCCGAGTCGTACACGACCGGTGACCCGTTCGCCGAGCCGACCCGCCTGGGGCCCCTCGTCTCCGCCGCCCAGCGGGAACGGGTACGGGGCTACATCTCCAGGGGGATCGACGAAGGGGCAAGGCTGTTGACCGGTGGTCCCCAGCCCCCCGAAGGCCTGGGCACGGGCTACTTCGTACGACCGACGGTGTTCTCGGGGGTGACCAGCGCCATGACCATCGCCCAGGAGGAGATCTTCGGCCCGGTGCTGTCGATCCTGGCCTACAACACCGACGACGAGGCCGTAGCCATCGCCAACGACACGGTGTACGGCCTCTCGGCCGGCGTGTGGTCAGGTGACGCCGAACGGGCCATCGCCGTCGCCCGGCGGATCCGGGCCGGCCACGTCGC
This sequence comes from Acidimicrobiales bacterium, assembly GCA_051005375.1. GTDB lineage: Bacteria > Actinomycetota > Acidimicrobiia > Acidimicrobiales > CADCSY01 > JADDRA01. Next base: position 2,287 of record JBPCJK010000100.1, on the reverse strand, counting down.
CATCAACGGCAGCCCCTTCGACCAGCTGGCGCCCTTCGGGGGCCGCAAGCGCTCGGGGGTCGGCCGGGAGAACGGCCGCTTCGGCGTGGCCGAGTTCCTCGAGCCCAAAACCCTGCAGCTCTAGCCGGCACTCCACGTCGGGAACCACGGCGATCCGACGTGGGATGCTGGCGCCATGACATCCCTCAACCCCGCCGTTCGCCAGGCCCTCGAAGCCGGCCACCTCGCCCACCTGGTCACCCTCAACCCCGACGGCAGCCCCCAGGTCTCGATCGTCTGGGTGGGGGTGGACGGTGACGACATCGTCTCGGCCCACCTCAACCCCGGCCAGCAGAAGCTGCGCAACGTCACCCGCGACCCTCGGGTCGTGGTCTCGCTCGAGACCGGCGGCCGCAACGAGATCGGGCTCGACCACTACCTCGTCGCCTTCGGCCGGGCCCGGCTCTCCCCAGGAGGCGCACCCGAGCTGCTCCAGCGCCTGGCACGGGTCTACCTCGGTCCTGACGTCAAGTTCCCCCCATGCCCGAACCGCCGCCTGGGGTGGTCATGCACATCGAGATCGACCGGCTCTCGGGCGTCGGCCCGTGGGAGGGTTGACGGGCACCGCTCACATCGGCTGCTCGGGGTGGGTCTACAAGCACTGGCGGGCGGTGGTCTACCCGGAGGCGCTGCCCCAACGGCGGTGGTTCGAGCACTACGCCACCCTGTTCGGCACCGTCGAGATCAACAACAGCTTTTACCGGTTGCCGACCGAGACGGCGGCCGAGGGCTGGGCGGCACAGGCGCCGCCGGGCTTCACCTACGCCGTCAAGCTCGGCGCCTTCGGTTCGCATCGCATGAAGTTGCGGGATGCGGCGTCGTGGCTGCCGAACCACCTCGACCGCCTCGACCGGCTGGGCGACCACGCCGGGCCAACCCTCGTGCAGCTCCCACCTCGGTGGCGGCGCAATGCCGAACGCCTCGACGAGTTCCTGTCGGTGGCGCCCAAGACCCGGCGATGGGCGGTGGAGCTGCGGGATCCGTCCTGGCTCCACGACGACGTCTACGAGGTGCTGCGCCGTCACGGCGCCGCCCTGTGCATCCACGACCTGCTTGGCGACCATCCCTGGGAGCGGACCACTGACTGGACCTACGTCCGCTTCCACGGCCCCGGGGCCAGCGAGCGCCCCTACCAAGGCCGGTACGGCGAGGACGGGCTGTTCTGGATGGCGCACCGGCTGGGGAGCTGGCTCGACGAGGGTTGCGACGTCTACGCCTACTTCAACAACGACGACTCGGGCTTCGCCGTAGACGACGCCCGCTGGTTGTCCGAACGCCTCCGCCACCGCTGAGGGTTCCCTCTGCGGTGGGAACCCCGGGAGTAGCATCGAACACATGTCGGAATGGCTCGATGACCTCAACCCCGAGCAGCGGCGGGCTGTGCTCCACCGCGACGGCCACCTGCTCATCGTGGCCGGCGCCGGGAGCGGCAAGACCCGCACGCTGGCGTGCCGGGTGGCCAGGCTCCTCGCCGAAGGGGTCCGGCCCGAGCGCATCCTGTTGCTCACCTTCTCCCGACGGGCGTCCCGGGAGATGCTGGCCCGAGCGGCGCGCCTGGCCGAAGTGCAGGGGGCCCGCCGGGTCTGGGGAGGCACGTTCCACGCCGTGGCCAACCGGCTGCTGCGGCGCCACGGGGCCGCCGTCGGCCTCCGCTGCGGCTTCACCGTCCTCGACCAGGGGGACCACGTCGACCTCCTCGGCCTGGTCCGCCACGACCTCGAGCTCGGTGAGCAGGGCCGGCGCTTCCCCAAGAAGCAGACCTTGGCCTCGATCTACTCCCGGGTGGTCAACGCCCAACTCCCGTTGGCCGACCTGGTCGAGCGCAGCTACCCCTGGTGCCGAGACGACCTGGAGGGGATCAGGACGGTCTTCGCCGGCTACCTCGAGCGCAAGCGAGCCCACAACGTGGTCGACTACGACGACCTGCTCCTGTACTGGCGGGCGCTGGCCGCCTCGGGTTCCGTCGGCCCCCTGCTGCGGTCGAGCTTCGACCACATCCTCGTCGACGAGTTCCAGGACACCAACGCCGTGCAGGCCGACATCGTGGTGGCCATGGCGGGACCGGGGGTGCAGGTGGCCGCCGTGGGCGACGACGCCCAGGCCATCTACGGCTTCCGCTCTGGATCGGCCCGCCACATGGTCGAGTTCCCCGACCGCTTCCCCGGCTCCAGCGTAGTCACCCTCGACCGCAACTACCGCTCCACCCCGGCCATCCTCGCCACCGCCAACGCCGTCATGGCCGGCTCCG
>JBPCJK010000099.1:0-4869 GCA_051005375.1 Acidimicrobiales bacterium | reverse complement strand
CGAGGATCCGCCACCGGCGCCGGCCTTCGCCTTGGCATAGAGCGCTGCGCTCGCTCGCAATTCCGCAACGTCGCCCGGCACCCTTGCGGAGTTGACACCGCACCACAACCTCGTCGTCGACCCCGGTGACCTCCTCGATCACGACACGTCGGTCGACACCGACCACTCGGCCCCGTACCCTCTTCGTTCGCACGCCGCGCCATCCTAGATCAGACCCCCTCGGATCGGGACGGGGAGCCGGCATCTCGAGACGGCGGGCCCGGCCCCGCCACGCACGTAGGGCCTGAGCACCGCCCCGGGCCGAGCGCTCGATCTCGGGAAATGGTATCCGCAGCGGACGGCCGCGGCCGGTGGCTCGGCGGGCCCGCCCAGCAAGCATGACGGCGAATCGTGCCTCGGCGAGACACCGACCTTCGCCGTTCCCACCCCGACCCCGCGGGCGGCGTCCTCTTGGTCGGTCGACGCTTGGTGCAGCCCCAATGGGCCGGGCTCGAAGGCGCGGCCTCGGCGGGTACCGATCTCCCCGACGAGGCCGCCCGCACCGCCCCAGGCCGACGCCGCGGCGATCGCTCCCGAGAGACACCCTGACGGCCCGGTGCTGAGCTGTCCCTAGCGCCATCCGCCGATGCTGGCACGCCGAGGCCAGAGGCCTGGCGCCCGGCGGAAGGACTGGCGCAAGCTTCCGCCCTGCTGCCGAGGCCGGAGATTCGCGGAAGCACCTGGACCGCCCCTGGTCGCACCTTCGACGCGAGTCGAGCACCGCGACCCCCGCCGGCGCTGGAATCAGGTCGCCCCGGGTCGACGCGCAAGGTGGAAGATAGCACCAAGCGAAGGGCTCTCGTCTGCTACATCCGACGCTGGACAGCGCCGGACCGCAGTGGATCAAGCCGGTCGCGTAAGCCCGGGGCGCGGTTTCACGTGGAACAGCCACCGCGGTATGGACGACCCCGAAAGCGATGACCCGGGTTCACCCGGCGGACCGAGCTGCTGCTGATCGAATAGATCGCAAGACCCGGCGTGAGCCAGACGCTCCTGGACGCCGTCGGGGCCAAGGTGCCCAAGCGAACGGGCGAGGTCGTGAAGTCGGCGCCACGTCTCCCCCGGGACTTTGCCAGGGGCATGTGCAAGCGGTAGACGTTTGACCCCGGGAGAAGCTCTCTCCCGGGGTCGAGCGACAAATCTGGGCCCCACATCGGCGGCGAGCGAGCGTCGGTCGCCAGCCCGATGTAGGGTCGCATCGGCGCTGGTCAGAACAGTGGTCGCTTGGCCGGGATTCCGACCCGACGGGGGTAGCGGTCCGGACAGGGGGCCACCCGGCGAAGGACCACGAACGAGGCTGCGTCCGGAGCGGCGGGCACCACCGCCAACCCGACCATGGCCAAACCCGCCGCCGGCCAGCGACCGCCACCGACGCGCTCGGGGGGTTCGCTCACCACCACCTGGCCACCGTCCGCCAGGAGCGGGGCGGCACACTCGGCGGTGACCGCCGGAGGACCAAAGCTCCGCACCACCACGAGGTCGTAATGATTGCGGTGGCGGAGCGAGTGCCCTAGTACTTCAGCCCGCTCCTTGACGACCTCCACTCGGTCGGCCAGGTCGAGTTCCTCCACCGCCCGCTGCAGGAACTCGCTTCGCCGGAGGTTCGAGTCGAGGAAGCACCAGCGCGTCATGGGCCACCGCCGGGCAGCCAGCACCAGGCCGGGGAGTCCACCGCCGGCGCCCAGGTCAAGGGCCCGATCCGGCTCCTCGGGTCGGCAGGCCTGGTAGCGGAGCGCGTGCTCGATGTGGGTCTCGACCGGGCGGGGGCCCAGGAAACCGAGCTGGCGGCTCTCGGTGAGAAGCCGGACCAGCGTGTCGGTCACCCCGCGGCGCCCTCGGGGAGGATCACCACACAACGGTGGGGCTCGACACCTTCGGAGCTGGTGGTGACGCCCTCGATGTCGTTGATGGCGTCGTGGACCACCTTGCGATCTGGGGCGTTCATCGGCTCGAGAGATCGCGCCGCCGCCTCTTCCAGGACGCCCTCGGCCTGCTGCGCCGCAAAACGGCCGAGGGCCTCGGCCCGTCGCTGGCGATAGCCACTGATGTCGATGCGCACCCGCCCGGCGTGGCGGCCCGTCGCTCGGCGCTGGAGCACCGTTCGGGAAAGCTCGTGAATGGCCGTCAGGGTCTGGCCCTTGGGCCCGATCAGCAGGCCGAGGTCGTCGCCTTCGACCTTGAGCTCGATGGTGTCCTCGTCCACCTCATGGCGGGTCACCGTCCCGTCGGCCCCGAACGCCGACACCAGCCCCTCGAGAAACTCGGTCACGATGTCCGCTTGGGTGGCCACGGAGACGATGTCGTCGGTCATGGAGCTACCTTCCTGCTTGGGGGGCGAGGCTCGACGCCCCTGGGGTGCCGGGCTGCGCCCGCTGGGGGAGTGGGCTCCGGAGGTCGAGGCGCTCTTCGCGGCGGGTACCTTCGCCGGCCGGTCCGCGGCAGGGTTCTCCCTCGACGGGGCCTCCTCGCCGGACTTGGCCTCGCGCTGGCGCCGAGGGCGTCGCTCCTGCTTGGCTCGCGGCGTCTTGGGTACTACCCGGGCGCGGACGCGGGCGTCGCCCCGAACCCGGCCGAACAGCCCCGTCTTGGGTTCTTCGAGCACTTCGAACTCGGCTTCGGCCTCGTCGATCCCCAACTGATCCAGTGCCGCCTCCTTGGCATCCTCGACGGTCCTACCGGTCGTCTCCACATATTCCACGAACGATCACTTCCTCTTCTTCTTGTTGCGAGACCGGTTCACCGGTGACGGCGCAGCTCGGCTCGGGCTCGACGTCGGCGTACGAGACGCCGACGCCTTGGTGGTCGTGGCCAGCGATCCGGGGCGCGAACCACCGGACGCGGCCTTGGACTTCGCCTTGGACGTGGCCACCTCTTGGCGGGCCTTCGGGGGGTCGGGGAGCCCCACCTCCTTGAGATTGGCGAAGAAGCCCTTCGGTTTCTTGCCCGTTCCCCCGTCAGCTGTTGACGATCCGTCACTCTCGTGTCCGGTGGTGGCCACCACCGCATTGTCACCCGCATACATGGTCCGGGTGATCAAGCCTTGCTGGCCGATCCGGAACAGGTTGGACACCAAGAAGTAGACGACCACCGCCGCAGGCAGCGTGAACGAGATCAAAGCAAAAAACAAGGGCATGATTTTCATTAACATGGCCTGTTGGGGATTGGCCTGGGAGGCTTGTGGGTTCCGGCCGGCGATCTGTCGTTGCTGATAGAAGCTCGTAGCGGTGACCAACAAGACAAGGCCGATGAAAGGCAACGCCGCCGTGAGCCCGTGGGTGATGGCGCGCTGGGTCGACTCCGAGAGGTTCAGTCCGACGGAACGCATCTGGTGGGTGTGGCTGAGGTCCTGGTACAGCTTCGAGCCCGTGTCGAGGTGGTGCGGCCGGAAGTTGCCGAACTGCTCGTAGACCCCCTTGTGTACCCCGGTCATCGAGCGGGAGGCGGCCGCGCCCATGTCGGACCCGTACGGCGCACGGGTGATCAGCTGATACAATGTTCGGTACAAGAAGAAAAACACCGGGGCCTGGAGCAGGAGTGGGAGACAGCCCGAGACGGGGTTGATGTTGTTCTCCTTGTAGAACTTCATCATTTCTTCGTTGAGCTTTTGGCGATCGTCGCGGTGCTTGGCCTGGAGCTTCTTCATCTCCGGCTGCAGCTTCTGCATGGCCAACATCGAACGGGTGCCCTTCAATGTCAAGGGCAACAGCAGGACCATGATGCTGAGGGTGAGCAGGGCAATGGCGCCGGCGTAGTTGGGCCAGAACCCGTAGAAGAACTGCAGGGGCTGGGCGATGAGGTCGTACATCAGGCGACCGTTCCTTCGTGGACGGGATCCGCCGATCTCGGACTCGAGGCCGGAGGGACAGGGTCCCACCCGTGGCCGCCCCACGGGTGACAGCGGGCGATGCGCCGCGCCGCAAGCCAACTTCCCCGGCCCGCACCCTGGCGTTCGATGGCCTCGATGGCATAGGTGGAACACGACGGTTCGAATCGGCACGGTGACGGCCGTCCGAGGCGTACGCGCTGGTAGAAGCGCAGCATTCCGTGGAGGAGACGCGCCGGACCGCTCACCGGGTGCTCCCATTGCGCCGACGATCGACCTCGGCCAGCAGGCCAGCCACACCGGCACGGAGCTCCGTGGGCGACCAGCTGACCACCTCGGCCTGAGCGCCGATCACCAGGGCCCCCCCGGGGACCGCAGCCGGCTCGATCCGGACCAGCTCGGCCAGGACCGCTCGCAGCCGACGGCGGGTCCGATTGCGAACCACGGCCCCACCGAGATGGCGGCCGAGCGCAAAGCCCACCCGCCGGGGGGCGGCCGGACCCTGGTCGAGATAGGTCGCCACGAGCGGCCCGCGCCGGACGCGAACACCCTGGGTGCGGAGGGCCATGAACGTGGCTCGGTCGCGGATCGGAGCGATCAGGCCGACAGCCGAGCCCGGCCCTTGGCTCGACGGTTGCGCAGGATGGCCCGGCCCGCCCGCGTGGACATCCGCTTGCGGAACCCGTGATTCTTGGCCCGCTTGCGGACGTTGGGCTGATAAGTGCGCTTCACGTGATCCTCCTCGACAGCTTGGTCACGCTACGCCCCCACCTCTGCCTCGGGCAACCACGGGGGACGCTCCGACGCCCGTCGCCACCTGATGCAGCGATCGTCCAGCGGTGCTACGGTCACCTCCCTCGCTCGGAGCGGCCGGTCTATTAGGCCCCCCGAGCGCCCAGATTCGCCAGCGGTCCGCTCCCTAGGGAACGGGTTCCATGACGTTTTCCACAGGTTGTGGACTGAGCTGTGGGGACCTGAGCAGAAAGCCGGTTCGAGCGGGTGGCAGA
>JBPCJK010000098.1:0-8139 GCA_051005375.1 Acidimicrobiales bacterium | reverse complement strand
CACGTCCGCAGCTACCTCTCCACCACCCGCAAGCACGACATCGGCGCTCTCGACGCCCTCACCCGTCTGTTCGACGGCGACCCCTGGATGCCGCCTCAGGCTGCCTGAGGACGTGAATGGTTACCTTTGAGCGCACCCACCAGCCCTACAACTGCGAGGGCCAAAGAACCGGAGCGCTGCGCTTCGGGGATCCACGCGCCATGGCCCTGGCCGGTGCCTTGAGCTGCGTGGTCCACGCCGTCACCGGCTTCACCAACCACAGCCTTCGCGGGCTCGTCGCCGGGCTCCTCGGACAGGACTACTCCACCAACCAGATGACCTACGACCTGCGCCGCCTTCGCCTGCATGGGCTCATCCGACGCCTTCCCCACACCAACACCTACCTCCTCACGCCCGAGGGCATCAGGGTGGCGGTGTTCTACACCAAGCTCCAGAACCGGCTGTTGCGGCCGCTCCTCGCCACTGACCATCCGCCAGCACCCCTGGAGGTCCGTCGCCCTGGCGACCCTCGACCGCGCCGTTGTCGATCACGCCACCCATGCCCGCCTCGGAGCCGTCGCCTGAAAACTTGTCACAAGGTCACGGGTTCCGACCCCCAAGAAGATCTAGAGGACGAAGCTTGGGGTGCGAAATGTCCAGAGTGCGACCAGACTCTGTTTGCTGGACAAACTGGCGGACCTGAACGTGCATGCAAGCGCTGCTGACCCAACGGTCAACAGGGGCCCACGGATTGGGTCGGCTACTCTTCGACGGTGCCGCTCCGAGTTCTGGTCACAGGCGGCGCCGGATTCATTGGGCAACAGCTGGTCCGACGTCTAGAGGCGGACGGTCACGAGGTCGTCGTCCTCGACTCTTTCCTTCCACAGGTACACGGCAACGTTCGCCCCAGCCTCCGGTGTAAGACGATCTGGGCCGACATCCGGGATCTCGACACCCTGCGCGGGGCCATGCGCGATGTCAATGTCGTCCATCATCTGGCCGCCGAGACCGGGGTGGGCCAGTCGCAGTACGAGATCGCTCGGTACGTCAGCGTCAACACCCACGGCACGTCACTGGTGCTGCAGGCTGCATGCGAGGCAGACGTGCGCCAGGTAGTCATCGCTTCCTCTCGGGCCGTGTACGGAGAGGGCCGGTACCGGTGCCCCTCGTGTGAGACCCTGCTCCCCCAGATGCCCCGCAAGCCAGACGACATGGCTGCCGGTCTCTACGACATCCTGTGCCCGAGGTGCGGGACCAGGGCCGCGGTCGAACCGACGCCCGAAGACGCCGACTTGGCGCCCACTTCCATCTACGGGATCACCAAGCTGCAGCAGGAGCAGCTGGCGTCGACGGTCGCCACCTCACACGGCCTGGAAGTGACCCTGCTCCGCCTGTTCAACGTCTTCGGCCCCGGACAGTCGCTGAGAAACCCCTACGTGGGCGTGCTGGGGACCTTTGTACGGCGGATGCGGGATGGCCAGCCGGTGGAGCTCTACGAGGACGGGCAGATGGTGCGTGATTTCGTCTTCGTCAGCGACGTGGCGGAGATCTTCCGGAACTGCACCGGGAACGAGAACGCCTTTGGTCGGACCTGGAACGTGGGAACGGGCACCCCGGTTACGCTGCACCAGCTGGCACAAGAGCTAGGCGCAGCGATCGGCACCGAGCCCCGCGTTGAGGTCAGCGGACGCTTCCGCCTGGGAGATGTGCGCCACGCGGTGGCCGATGTGGCCCGCTTACGCCAGGGGCTGGGAGAGGTACCAGGTACTTCGTTACGACAGGGGCTGAAGGAGTTCGTGACCTGGGCGCTGGAGAACCCCGACAGCGCTCCTGACGACCTAGCCGAGCAGCAGTTGGCGTCGCGGAACCTCCTGCGCCAGACCAGATGAGCCGCCACATCGCCGCGCTGGTACCCAACGTACTGGCCTCCGCCCCCGGCCAGCGGGCCCGGATCGAGCTGTGGGCGAGCCATCTGGAAGCCGCCGGTTGGACCATCGAGTTCCACACCTTTGAGGATCCTCCCCTGCACGAGGTGCTGTACTCCTCCGGGCGGGCCGGCACCAAGGCGGCCCGGCTGCTCTCGTGCTATGGACGTCACCTGGCCACCGTCGCCCGCCGGGCCAGCGGCGACGTAACCTTCGTCTACCGGGAGGCGGCGATGGTCGGCCCGGCATTGGCGGAACGCCTGGTGGCACGACGGCCGTCGCCCCTCGTCTACGACTTGGACGATCCCACCTGGCTCCCCTACCGCAGTCCCACCAACGGCTGGATGAGCCTTCTCAAGTTTCCGGCCAAGACCCGGTCGCTGTTCCGCATGTCCGATCGGGTGATCGCGATCAACCACGCCATCGCCGACTACGCAGCCCGGTTCAACCCCGCCGTCACCGTGATACCGAACTGCATCGACACCGATCGCTACCAGCCCCGCTCGACTCCTTCGGATCCGCCTGTCCGGGTGGTCTGGATCGGCAGCCACAGCACGGCGGCGAACCTGGCGACGATCGCCGGTCCACTGCATGCCCTGCAGGCAACCCAGCCTGTCGTCTTTCGTGTGATCGGGGCGGGGGAGGTGCCGCTTCCCGGTGTGGACGTGGAGTGGAAGGGGTGGTCGCCGGCCCACGAGGTGGAGCTCCTCACCGACTGCCACATCGGCGTCGTGCCACTCAACGACCTCTCCTGGAACCCCTGGAAGTTCTTCTTCAAGACGATCCAGTACATGGCCGTCGGGCTGCCTGTGGTGGCTCGGCGGATGGGGTCAAACCCCGAGGTCGTCGAGGACGGCGTGAACGGCTTTCTGGTCGATGACGACGACGAGTGGCTCGACCGGCTGCAGGTTCTCACCACTGATGCCGAGCTTCGCCGGCGTATGGGGAAGGCAGCACGGGAGACGGTGGTCGAGCGCTTCTCGGTCCGGGCTCAGATGCCCCGTGTGGTATCCACCTTCGAGGACGTCTTGCGACGGACCATCTCTGCCGCCTGACCGAGGGCCGTCCTCGCATCGGTTGGCTCAGGCGGTAGCCGCCCGCCTATACAGTTCGAGCAGCTTCTCGACGGCGACATCGACGTCGAAGTGCCTCTTGGCGACCAGCCGGCACCGCTCGGACACCTCAGGGTCGTCAACGAGGCGCTCGATCTCGCCAGCAACCCTCACCAGCTCGATGTCGGACGACCCCATCACCACCACTCCGCAGTCGTTCGCCTCGACGAGACCTTGCATGTCGCCGAGACCGGCGTTGACCACGACCGGCCGCCCGCATGCCAGGAACTCAGCCAGCTTGGTGGGCGCAGCGGCCAGAAGCTCCACGCCGGCTTCCGGCTTGCAGATCCCGAAGCCGACATGGTGGCCGGCCACCTGCTCGGGCATGGCCGAGAAGGGCACGCTTTCGAAGGTGGCACCGACGGAGCCGAACAGCGTGTCCCGGATGGACGGGTTCGGACTCAGCACGGTGAGATCGACCTTCCGGCGCTCACGGAGACAGCGGACCAACCGGACTGACATCTCCAGGTCGTACAGGGGGTTGAAACTGCCGCTCATGAGCACTCGCAGCGGCTTGCGGTCCGGCATGGGCGAGACGGTGAACCGGGACAGGTCGACGCACGTCGGCACCACCCTGACCTTCTCAGCCACGGCTCCGCCGTGGCGCTGCTGAAGCACCGGTATCGCGGCGGCGGTGAGGGTGACGATCGCACCGCTTCGGGCCGCCGCCCTCCCCTCGATCAGTCGCATCACTCGCTCCTCGGTCGACCCGGCCTGCACCAATCCCATGGCGACCCGCTGGTCAATCCAAAAGGATCGGACGTCCCAGACCCAGTGAGGACACCGGGCCAGCAAGGTGGACGCGGCAGCCAGGTCACTCCGGGCGTGGACCAGGTCAGCGCCGTGAAGCAGGACCGCCGCGTGGGCGACTCGCAGGGCTCCTCCGGCCGAGCCGAGCGACTGGAACCGATGCGGCCGCCAGTCAATGCCGGCCGTGGCGAAACGCTCGATCTGCTCGGACGACACGGCCACCTTCTCGAACGAGTGAAGGGTCACGTGCAGGCCTCGATCGCTCAGTCGCTCTAGGTATGGAGTGACCTGCGACGCCCCGACGCCCGAGACAGCGGAGTCAAAGCTCAGATAGGTGAGCGGCGGGAGGTCCACGCGTCGTCCATCGGAAGCGGCCGACGCATGCATGGCCGGGGAAATCAGCCTACCCCACGCCAATCCGGGGTGCTGGAAGACGCCCTGGGCGAGGACTCTCCCGGCGTCGATCCCCTCTTCGACCAGGTGGCGGTGGTGCCCGGTCTGGTCGGCGGCCCCCCTCACCATCGCTCGGCTCGGTCATGACCGCTCGTCTTGCGTTCATTGCATCCGAGCTGCTGGACGCACTTGGATCGGGCCTACTGCTGTCGACTGGTTTGCGTTCACCGCCGCGCTGCGGAGAGGCTGAGGCATCACCACTCTGATCTCGTCTCGCCGAGCATTTCCGAAGCCCCTCCTGCTGCTGCCCCTAGCGGCTCTCGCCTTGGGGGTGGTCGCCGTGATCCGTGCTCGCCCAGCTGGGAACCCCGTGCCTGTATATAACGTTCCTTCCGCGATCGCCGCCGACTGCTCCCGTCCGGTGGATGTCGAGATCGGTGCCTGGCTGGCGACGGTGCCGGACGCTTCCACTGCAGTCTTCGCGGCAGCCGGCTGCTATGGGTTGGATGAATCGATATTCATCGACGATCGCCACGGTATAACGATCGACGGGAACGGCTCCACCTTCAAGACATTGACGCGGGGACAAGTCACGCGGGCGAATTGGCGAATCCGAGGTGGTGCTGACATCACGATCCATAGCGCCATCATCCGAGGCGCCGGTACTGCCGTACCTCGGGGCCAGCCCGGCAACGGACAGGAAGTTCAACACGGGGTATCGTTTGACGGCACCCGAAGGGGAACGCTTCGGGATTCGCAGATCTACGACATCAGAGGCGACTTCGTCGAGGCGCAACCCGACATCCGGCTTGGGACCGACTATTCGAAACTTCCTCCTGCGCACGACATCACCATTCGGAGTGTCCAGATGGAGCGGGCCGACCGGCAGGGGATCGGGTTCTCGAACGTCGATGGCGCAGTCGTGACAGCCAACTATATCGGCGATGTAAGCCAGACAGCGATTGACATCGAGATAGACGCTTACGGTGAGAGGTCACGGAATATCGAGATCACGAACAATCGATTTGGGCCCGTCGCCTTCTCCGTTCTCGCTAACCTACCGGGTCGAACACCTGATAATGACAATATAACTTTTCGAGATAACACCATGGAAGTAGCCTCGGACTCTTGTCTCCCCCCCATCCTCGTAGGAGACAAGGGGCTAGTCAAGACTAACTATAATATCTCAGGGAATACACTCCTTACCCTCGGAGACGGCATCAGCCTTACTGGCGTCGTGGAGAGTACGATCACAAATAATACGATTACCTACAAAGGGAACGGAGCCTGTAACAACCTCACCTTTCTGCCCCCCCTCTCAGTTCCGGTACGTCGGCTTGATTCGGACGTATACCTCGCAAATAATGTCTTCGAAGGCTTCCCGATGTCAGGTGGCTAAAATCGCAGGAGCGGGAATGCTCTGGAACGCTGCTGCTCAACGATCCATGGTAGTTTGGCCCCAGTTACGAATTGAGTTCTATCTTGTACTGGGGGACGAAATAGGTCGCCCGTTACTGTGCAGGTCTCATCGTAGCAGATCTAGCTTAAATCGCAGGTCGAGTTCGTTCCTTGGGAGATTACGGCTGCGTAAAAAAATACTGTCATCCAGAGAAGGGCTTCCACTCATGCTTTGGCCGCGTTCAGGCTGTGGCGCTAGCAACCAAGTTGAAGCAGCTGGGCAGACTAGAACAACGACAACCTCATGGTAGCCGGCCGCTACCACGAATTGCTCGCCGGCATAGGGGAGTCGGTTGATGACCCGGTATCGGTTCACCTCCACCGAGTGGCCCGCGCGCTAGCTTATCGCGCTGGGGACTTCCAGGCCGTAGCTGAGGCTGCCGAGGAGATCCCGTCGCTACCCACATTCCTCGGCATCACGGCCGCTTGGCAGAAGCAGGTAGCGGCTGCGTGGCGAGATGCTCCATGATGTCGGAGTCCCCTCGCATAATCGAGCTGCCGAAAGTCGTCGATGCTCGAGGTAACCTGACCTTCATCGAAGGGGGCAAGCATGTTCCCTTCGAAGTTCGCCGTGTCTACTACCTCTATGATGTGCCCGGGGGCGAGACCCGCGGCGGTCACGCTCACCGGCAACTCCAGCAGTTCGTGGTCGCCGTCTCGGGCAGCTTCGGCGTCGTACTCGACGACGGTTACGCCAAGAAGCGTTTCTTTTTGAACCGCTCGTACTACGGCTTGTATATCCCACGCATGACCTGGCGCGAGCTCGAGAATTTCTCTTCGGGGTCTGTCTCGTTGGTCTTGGCTTCCGAGTTCTATAATGAAGCCGACTACTACCGGGACTACGAGGAGTTCGTCAAGGACGTCCGGGTGGAGCACGACCATGGCCATCCGGCGTAGGCGATCTGGAGCGCGAGTGGGACCGGAAGGCGGAGCCGGGCGCGCGCCCGACCGCCAGCAAGCTTCTGCGGCGATCCCTCGCAGCCCGGAGTCCGGCGAGAACCTGGCTCCGCCTCCTCCATGTCCGCGTCCTCGAGCGGGCCTGGCAGGGACCACGGCAGGGATCATTGGGTGCAGGGTGCTCTCTGTGCTGGCGGCTGGCTTGGTAGCAGCCGTGACCGCTCGTCAGCTCGGTCCCGCTGGTAGGGGTACGCTGGTCGTGCTGCTCATGCTCGCTCAGCTGGGCGTTTTTATCTCTGGGTTGGGTGTCAACATCTCAGGGCGAGTGGAGCTGGCGGCGCCAGAGAATCCCGTGCAGTTCACGGCGTACCTCGGTCTCTCCCTGGCCTTGGCCACGGCGCAGGCAGTATTGTGCGGGGCAATCGGCTTGACCCTCCTTCCTCTGGCCGGAATTCGCTTGGGGCTTGTTGACCTGGGGCTGTTCGCCTTCCTGGGAGCGGTATTTCTCATGCAACTGCTCTTGGTCGACGCCCTCAATGCCTTCGGTTCAACAGTGCAGGCTGCGGTCGTCGAGGCGGTGGCATTCACCCTGCAGCTGGCCATGGTTGTCGGCTTGGCAGCGGCCGGAGCCAGCGCACTCCGCCTGTTCGTTCTCGTCTTTATCCTCGCCGGAGTCTTCCAAATAATCGCCGCCTTGGCATATCTGAGGCGCAGGTCCATCCCTCTCGGCGTGAAGTACCGGCCTGACGATTGGAGGCGCCTCGTTCGGAAAGGCTTGCCAGCGATAGGTACCGAACTCAGTCAGGTACTGACCTTCCGGATCGATCGGTACCTAGTAGCCATATTCCTCAACCCTGCGGCGGTGGGAATCTACTCGGTGGCCGCCACCGCCACGGAAGTCCTGCGGGTAGCCCCACTGGCACTGAGCCAGTCCATCTTTTATCGAATCGCGTCGGGCTCAGCTTCGGTAGACGATTTTCGAGGCGCTCGACGTGCATGCGTGGGCCTCACAGTGGGGTTGGCCGGGGTGCTGTTTCTAACTGCGCCCCTTGCCGTTCGGATTGCCTTCGGTATGGAGTTCGCACCCGCCGTGATTCCACTACGGATACTCTTGCTGGCAGAACTCGGCATGACCATCTTCTACCTCAATGGCGCCAGCCTTTTGGGCCTTGGACGGCTGGGAGCCGGTTCTGTAGCTTGCCTCGTCGGTTTGCTGGTTGTGGTCGTGGCCGACCTCCTGCTCATACCCACCTACCAATTGGCCGGCGCAGCCTGGGCAAGCGTCCTTGCGTACTCTGTCATGGGCATTATGGCATACCTGCTCCTGGTGCGGACAAAGGGCCAAGATGCTGCCTCTCGTCAGCTCCTGACCCAGTGACCGCCCAGCCTTCTGCGAATGACTGGGCGGCGTCAAGCGGCCGTTGCAACGAGGGCAGCATAGGCCTCCGCTGGGGGTTCTCCCTGGAGCACGACTCGGGGCCGGCCATTCAGCTCGGCAGCGACGGAGTCAAGATGGTCCTTGGTGATCTTGTTGAGGTCGGTGCCCTTGGGGAAGTACTGGCGCAACAGGCCGTTGGTGTTCTCATTGGTGGGGCGCTGCCAGGGCGAGTGAGGGTCGCAGAAGT
>JBPCJK010000097.1:0-8888 GCA_051005375.1 Acidimicrobiales bacterium | reverse complement strand
CCACCCTTCCTTTCCCGAGGATCGTGTCCCCCGAGGAGTTGTGCCCCGCCCGGGTGCCCCTGCTTGAGGAGGAGGAGAAGGCGAGGACCCGGGCCCGGGATGCGCTGAACGTAAAGCGCCGCCAGTTGCCCATGGTCAGGATCGACAAGGAGTACCGGTTCGAGGGGCCCGACGGCACCGCCACCCTGCTCGAGCTGTTCGAGGGCCGCCGTCAACTGATGGTCAGCCACTTCATGTTCGACCCGGAGTGGGACGACGGTTGCCCGAGCTGCACCGCCGGAGCCGAGGAGATGTCCGACGGCCTCCTCGAGCACCTCCACACCCGCGACACCACGCTGGCCTACGTCTCCCGAGCGCCGATCGACAAGATCACCGCCTACAAGTCGAAGAAGGGATGGACCTTTCCCTGGTACTCGTCGTTCGGCAGCGACTTCAACTACGACTTCCACGTCACCCTCGATGCGGCCGTCGCCCCGGTCGAATACAACTACAGGGACCAGGCCGCCCTCGAGGCGACCGACCCGGCGTGGGCGGGGTGGTCAGGTGAGCAGCCCGGCCTGAGCTGCTTCCTTCGGGTCGAAGACCAGGTGTTCCACACCTACTCACAGTTCGCCCGCGGGGCCGAGTCGACCGGCGGTTCGTACTACTTCCTCGACCTCACCGCGCTGGGTCGCCAGGAAGAGTGGGAGGAGCCAAAAGGACGGGCTGACTCGGCCCGGTCGGCCACCCCTGACTTCGCCAGTTGACGCCCGTGGGAGCCGAGGCACCGATGATCTTCGGACGGTGTCGGCGTCAGTACAGGCGAAGGAGCGAACCCGACGAAAGGAGAAGCCAGTGCCCAGGATCACCCCCAACCTCTGGTTCGACACCCAGGGCCAGGAGGCAGCCGAGTTCTACGTCTCGGTCTTCCCGAACTCGCAGATCACCAACGTGACCTACTACGGCGAGGCTGGTCCACGACCGGCCGGGACGGTGTTGACCGTCGACTTCGTGCTCGACGGCCAGGAGCTCACTGCCATCAACGGCGGCCCCGAGTTCACCTTCGACGAGGCCATCTCCCTGCTGATCAACTGCGCCGACCAGGAAGAGGTCGACTACTACTGGGCCAAGCTCTCCGAAGGGGGGGAGGAGGGCCAGTGCGGATGGCTCAAGGACCGCTACGGCCTTTCCTGGCAGGTATGCCCTGTCGGGTTGGTTGAGGCACTGAACGACCCTGACCAGGGACGGGCCCAGCGGGCCATGCAGGCCATGTTGAGCATGAGGAAGATCGACGTGGCCGCCCTCGCCGCAGCCGCCGATCAGGCATAGCGGCCAGCGCTTGTGGCTTACCGCGCCACCAGCGGCTACCCGGGGGGACCGGGCCGCCGATTCCTGGCGGTCAGCGGGTTGGCACCGCGGCAGCCCCGTCATCGAAGGCCGGTTGCCGTCGTGCGACAACCCAACCGATTACGAAGGTGCAGGCGTAGTAGACCTGGTGAGACCCCCCGCTGAGAGGACACCAACATGGTCACCGTAGGACTGCTCGTCACCCTTGTAGCCAAGCCGGGCAAGCAGGAGGAGGTGGCCGACTTCCTTGCCTCCGCCCTGCCCCTTGCCCAAGCCGAGCCGGAGACCACGGCGTGGTTCGCCGTCAAGGTGGACGACACCACGTTCGCCATCTTCGACGCCTTTCCCGGTTCCCAAGGCCGCCAGGCCCACCTCGACGGCCCCATCGCGGCGGCGCTCATGGACAAGGCCGAGGAGCTACTGGCCTCCCCGCCGGACATCAAGCCCATCGACGTGCTCGCTGCCAAGCTGTAGGGCGAGGACGAGGGCAAGGTCGACGAGTACCACCGATGCACGCCGTCCGACGAGGTTCCGGAACGCCGCCGCTCCTCGTCCACGGGCTCGGGTCGAGCCTTCGCAACTGGGACCCGGTGCTGCCGGCGCTGTCGGCCCAGCGGGAGGTGATCGCCGTGGACCTGCCCGGGTTCGGGGAGAGCCCGCCGCTGCGGGGTGAGGTCACCATCGCCACCCTCACCGACGCGGTCGAGGACTTCATCAGGGACGAGCGGCTGGGCGCGGTCGACGTGGTGGGAAGCTCCATGGGCGCCCGCATGGTGCTGGAGATGGCCCGCCGCGGTCACCCCGGGACGACCGTCGCCCTGGACCCCGGCGGCTTCTGGAGCGACGGCCAGGCCAAGGTCTTCCATGCCTCCATCAAGGCATCGGTCGCCCTCATCCGGGCCATCCAACCCGCCCTGCCCGCGCTCACCAGGAACCCGGTTGGCCGCACCGCCCTGCTCGCCCAGTTCTCGGCCAGGCCATGGAAGCTTCCCGCCGAGCTGGTCCTCACCGAGCTGCGGGGGTACAAGACCTCCAAGAGCCTGGACGAGGCCCTCTCCTCGCTCGTCGACGGGCCCCGCCAGCAGGGCGCGCCCGGCGGCTCCCTCAAGGGCACGGTCGTCATCGGCTGGGGTCGCAGGGACAAGGTCACCCTCCCCAGCCAGGCCGACCGGGCCACCCAGCTCTTCCCTGACGCCACGCTGCACTGGTTCAACAGGTGCGGGCACTTCCCGCACTGGGATCAGCCCGACCAGACCGCCGACTTGATCCTCACCAGCACCAGCTGAGGCAGCTGGGGGTCGATCGGGCAATCGGGCGAAGGGCTCGGCGCCCGACGCTGATGTCGACGCAGAGCGTTCCCGCCGACCTACGATTTCTCCCATGACCTCGCCCTTCGTCGCCACCGAGGACCCCGGCTCGCTCCGCGAAGCTGACCTGGCCCAAGCCTTCGATTCCCACCGCCGGGAGCTCACCGGCTTCTGCTACCGGATGCTGGGCGGAGGGTCCGAGGCCGAGGACGCCGTGCAGGAGACCATGGTGCGGGCCTGGCGGGCCATCGACGGCTTCCAGGGCCGTTCGTCGTTGCGGTCGTGGCTGTACCGCATCGCCAACAACGTCTGTGTCGACATGCTCCGCAGCCCGCAGCGCCGGGCCCGCCCCATGGAGATGGGACCGTCGACCGCCACCGCCGACGTCGTCCTCGGTGAGCGGCGTCCTGAGCACTCGTTCGTGCAGCCCATCGCCGACGAGCGGGTCATCGCCGCCGACGGCGACCCCGCCGAGGTGGCGACGGCCCGGGAATCCATCCGCCTGGCCTTCGTGGCCGCCTTGCAGCACCTGCCCGCCCGGCAACGCTCGGTGCTGATCCTCTGCGAGGTGCTGCGCTGGCAGGCGGCCGAGGTGGCTGAGCTCCTCGACACCACCGTGGCGTCGGTGAACAGTGCCTTGCAACGGGCTCGGACGACCATGGCGTCACTGCAGGGCGAAGCGCTCGACCCCCTGGTCGATCCGGAGCAGCAGGCTCTGCTGGCCCGCTACGTAGATGCCTTCGAGCGCTACGACATCCCCGCGCTGGTCGGCCTGCTGCGCGACGACGTGGTGCTGTCCATGCCCCCCTTCGACACCTGGCTGCAGGGACCCCAGGAGCTGGCTGACTGGTTCCTGGGCCAGGGCATCGTCTGCCAGGGTGGCCGGTTGCTGCCGGTCGAGGTCAACGGCACCGCCGGCTTCGGCAACTACCACCTGGTCCGTCCCGGCCTGTGGGAGCCGTGGGCCATCCAGGTCATCGAGGTCGCCGGCGGCAGGATCGTGGGCCATCACAACTTCTTGTACCCCGAGCGGTTCGCCGATTTCGGCCTCCCCCCCCGGATCGAGGGCTAACCGTCGCCCACCCCGCTCCTGCCCCGCCCTCGCCTCGGTTCGAGCGGGTCGATGACCAGGTCAGTCGTTGCCCGACGGTGGGGCCTCCACGTGCACGACACGGGTGCGGGTGAGCTCGTCGAGCAGCTCAGGTCCGTAGCCGAAGCCTTCCCCGGACGCCCCGTGGGGCGAGGCGGCGCCGCCGGGTGCGCCACCGAAGGCGGCGTTGACCTTGACCGTGCCCACCTCGAGGCGGCGCACCGCCTCCTGGGCGTGGGCCATGTCGGCGGTGAGGACGACCGCGGCCAGGCCGTAGGTGGTGCCGTTGGCCAGTGAGAGGGCCTCGTCGAAGGAGTCGACCACCTGGATGGCGGCCACCGGGCCGAAGGTCTCCTCCTCGGTGATGGCCATCCCCGGGGTGACCCCGGTGAGCACGGTGGGAGGGTAGAACCACCCCCGCCCCTCGACCCTGGCGCCGCCGCACCGAAGGTGGGCTCCGGCGTCGACCGCCTGGGCCACGTGGCGCTCGACGACGACCCGCTGCCCGGCGTCGACCATGGGCCCCATCTCGGTGGCCGGATCCGTGCCCGGGCCCAACCTCAGCGACTTGGCCAGTGTCACCAGGCGGTCCACGAAGGCATCAGCGACGTCTCGGTGGACGTAGATGCGCTCGACCGACGTGCAGATCTGGCCCACGTTGGCGAAGCAACCCGTCGCCGCCTGCTCGGCAGCCCACCAGGGATCGATCCCGGAGTCGACGATCATCGGGTCCTTCCCGCCGAGCTCGAGGACCGCCTTGGCGCCCCGAGCGGCACAGGCAGCAGCGACGGCACGACCGGTGGCCACCGAGCCGACGTGGACGACGACGTCGACGTCGGGGTGGTCGGCGAGGGCGGCCCCGAGGGCACCGTCACCCACCCCCAGCTGGAGGACCCCGTCCGCCAGCTCCTGGCCGAGGAGGCCGATCACCAACGCGGTCGCCAGCGGCGTCCTCTCGCTGGGCTTGCAGACCACGGTGTTGCCGACGACCAGGTTGGCGGCGACCTGGGCGCAGGCGATGGCGACCGGGTCGTTCCAGGGCAGGCACAAGGCGGCCACTCCCCGGCTGACCCGCGCCATCCAGTCGGTTGCCGCCCAGCCGCCCTGGAGGGACCGGCTGCCGTGCAGCGGGCCGAGCTCGGCGTACTGCTCGACGGCGCCGATGCCTGCCTCGACGCCGCCTCGAGAATCGCCGAGCGGCTTGCCTGTCTCCTGGGTCTGGACGAGGGCGATGTCGTCCACAGCCTCTCGCAGCCGCCGGCACCCGGCCTTGAGCTTCCCCGCCCGCTCGGCGGCGTCGGTGCGGGCCCAGGCGGGATGGGCAGCCCGGGCCGCGGCCACCAGGGTGCCGGCGTCGCTGCCCGGGAGCCGACCGACGGTCTCTCCGGTGGCGGGATCAGTGACCGTCAGCTCGAACATGCATGGTGCTCTCCCCGTCGTGGGCCGGTCTCACGCCTCCGGGACCGGTGCAACAACGGCGAACCGGAGCCTGGCTACCCAGAAGCGTCGCCCTCCGCGCCGGCGCCGGCGTCGGGGCCGGGTTCCGAGCCGGCGCCGGCCAGGGTTTCGTCGAGCCACGACTCGAGCGTCTCGGGCGTGACCTCGGGGCCGTTCAAGCGGCCCACCTCCTCACCGTCGTTGAACAGCAAAAAGGCGGGAAGCCCCATCACCCGGAGCTCCATGCACAGCCGGCGGGCCTTGGGCGCTTCCAGCTTGACCACGTCGAGCGCCGGCCGTTCACCGGCCTGACGCTCGACATGGGGCATCAGGGCCAGGCAGGGCCGGCAGTCCGGACCCCACACGTCCACCAGCACCTGCCCGCGGGAGACGAGGTCTCGAAAGGTCTCCTTGGTGGCTTCCGTCACTTCACCCATTGCGCACCGCCATCGGTTGGCTTGTCATGACCGCCATGATCGCCGATCTCCAGCGCTCGGGCCAGGCCGGATGGCCCAGAAGCAAGGAGACACTCCAGTCGACCGGGGCGTCAGCCGCAGGGGTAGGGTCGGGCCGGCATGGACGAGCCGATCCGGGTGATGGTGGTCGACGACACCGATCACGTCCGCCGGATGCTCCGCAACATGCTCGATCTCGACGGCTTCGCGGTGGTGGCCGAGGCCGCCAGTGGCGCCCAGGCCATGGAGCGGGTCGAGGAGGTGGCCGTCGACGTGGCCGTGATCGACTACAAGATGCCCGTCCTCGACGGGCTGGAGACTGCAGCCCGACTCCGGGAGCGGCACCCGGACCTGGTGATGATCCTCTACACCGCCTTCGTCGACCCCGAGCTCGAGCGCCGGGCCGCCGAGGTCGGTGTCTCCTTGGTGCTGGGCAAGGTGGAAGGGCTGGAGTCCCTGGAGCGAGAGATCACCCGCTTGTGCCGCACCCTCTTCTGACTCACCCGCGAACCGGAGGTTCGCCGTTGATTCACCGCTCAGGTGAGCAGGACGAACTGGATCACGGCGGCGACCACGATGAGCACCAGCAGCGCCGCCAGGGCCAGGGTGGTGGTGGGCCTCATCGGGCTCCCTGGCCCGGCCTGGCCGCGCTGATGGTCACCGGCGACGTCGCTCCGGCGTGCACACCATGGGCGCGGTCGTCGCCCAGGGTGACGGCGTCGCCCACGTCCAGCCCCAGCTCAGCGGCGGCCGAGTGGCGGTCGGCGGCCAGGGAGACAAGCCCGTAGGCGTCGATGACCAGGCCGATGGCGCCCGCCCCTATGGACCCGTAGGTCGCCGCCATCGCCACGGTGCGGGTCCGGTCTCGGAAGGTCAGGGTGACGGGGTCTCCCAGTGGTGCCAGCTGCTCGACATCGACGTTGAGCTGTACGTTGCCGTAACGGTCGACCCACAGCACCTCGGCGACAAGGCGCCCTGCCTCCATCCGGGTCAACGGCAGGATGCCGGGAAGAAGGGTGTCGGGGTCGATCGGGTGGCCCACATCGGTCAGCGCCACCCCGTTGCACAGGTGGGCGGCAACGGGGGCGAAGACGTCGCGACCGGCGAAGGTCGGCCCTGGGGTGGGCAGGTGGAAGGTCGGATGGTCGAGGCAGACGGCTCGACTGGCACCACCGACCATGGCCACCGCCGGCGCCAGCAGGCCGTTGTCGGGGCCGACGAAGATGGTGCCGCCCTCGACGGCCTCTACCGCCAGCGCCCGCCGCTCGGTCCCCACCCCGGGATCGACCACGGCCAGCACCACCCCCGGCACCAGGTACTGCACGGATCGGGCCAAGGCCAGGCCGCCGGCGCGCACGTCGTGGGGAGGTATGCCATGGGCCAGGTCGACGACGGTCACGTGGGGAGCCAGCCCCCGGATGACGGACTTGACCACGCCGACGAACTCGTCGTCGGTGCCGAAGTCGGACAGGAAGGAGACGGTGTCGAAGGGAGCGGGCATCCGTCGGCGACGCTACCGGCGGGTGTGACCGGCCGGGGAACGGCGGCGGCCTATCCCGCCTCGGTGTAGCCCCGGGCCAGGTAGCGATCGACCTCGTCCTCCGAGAGCCGGTACGACTTGCCCACCCTGATCGCCGGCAGGTCCCCCGACTTGATCAGCCGGTAGACGGTCATGGTCGATACCCGCAGGGTGGCAGCGACCTCGCTGACGGTCAGGTACTGGGCGCGACCCGAGAACTGGGTCATGGACATCACCCCTCTCCGCTTGGGGCCACTGTAGGCCAGTGGGGGCGGTGGGGGAAGTGGGGTCAGGCCCGACCCATCTCCCGGGAGCGCTCGGTGGCAGCGACCACCGCCTCGACCAGAGCGCTGCGCACCCCTGCCGCTTCGAGGGCCCGCAGCCCGGCGGCGGTGGTGCCACCGGGGGAGGTGACCGCCGCTCGCAGGGCCTGGGGGCTCCGCCCGGTCTCGGCCAGGAGGCGGGCGGCGCCGAGAAGGGTCTGGATGGTCAGGCGCTGGCTCACCTCGTGGGGCAGGCCGACGAGCACCCCGGCGTCGGTCAGGGCCTCGGCCACCAGGAAGACGTAGGCCGGCCCCGATCCCGACAGCCCGGTCACGGCGTCGAGCAGGTCCTCGGGAACCCGCACCACGTCTCCCACCGAGGCGAGGATCTCCTCCGCCCACGCCAGGTCGGCCTCACCAGCGCGGGTGCCGGGGGCGATGGCTGCCGCTCCGGCACCGACCAGGGCGGCGGTGTTGGGCATGGCCCGCACCACCGGGACCTCGCCCAGGGCAGCCTCCAGGGCGTCGAGGGTGACACCGGCGGCGATCGAAAGCGCCCGCCGGAAGCCGGCGGCGCTGACCGCCCGGCAGGCGGCGGCGACGTCCCCGGGCTTGACCGCCAGCACCACGCCCTCGGCCTCCGGCGGCGCCTCGGCCACCCCCAGGCCGGGGAAGCGCTCCGACAGCTCCCGGCGCCGCGCAGGCACGGGCTCGACCACGCAGCACTCCTCGGCCTGGGCCCAGCCCGCCCCGAGCAGCCCGCTCACCAGGGCCTCTCCCATCCGCCCCCCGCCCATCACCACCAGCCTGGTGCTCATGGTCCGGACGCTACCGCCGGCCACACCTGCCCCGTGCCGAGGCCGCTGGCAGCCGTCCCCGACTCAAGTGGCTGGACTCGGCCACGGATGTCGGTGACCGAGCCCGTCAGCGCGGGCTCACGACCGGACGGTCGAGCTGCGCCGCCGCGGCGGCCATTCGGGCGTCGTAGGTGGCGATCCGGCCAAGATCGGTCCCGAGGAGTTGGGCTGTTGCCAGGTGGATCGCATCGAGGGAGCGGACTCTCGCCGGGCGCAGAGCACCGGCAGCGTTGAGCACTCGGTCGTTGACCCGGACGAGATCGAGTCGGGCCAGAACGTCCCGCCCCCGGCCGATGGCATCCCCGCCTGCGGCGATGAGCGATCGGAGCACTTCAGCCCGGGCCAGCGCGCTCGAGCGCCACCGAGGGCGGTTCCTCACCCGCTAGCTCCAGAGGCTCGGGAAGCTCCTCGATCGTGCCCACCGCCGGCTCTACCTCACCCGAGGCGCGCAATCGTTCGAGCGGGGTGCCCCGGGACAGCGGCGCCAGCATGGCCACGGGTCGCCCGCGATCGGTGATCTCGATCGTCTCCCCAGTTGTCACCCGGCGAAGCAACTCGCTGGCGCGCTGGCGCAGCTCGCGAACACCCACGCCCATCACGTGTTACTTGTAGCACCTCGGGCTTCGGGACGCTA
>JBPCJK010000096.1:0-5894 GCA_051005375.1 Acidimicrobiales bacterium | reverse complement strand
AGTTGAAGCGGTTCATGGCCCGCTCCGGGCCGCCGGTGAGGATGGCTTCGACGGCGTCGGCGGCGTCGGCCACAGCCAGGTCCAGCTCCACCCGGTCGGCCTTGCCCGGCCGTCGGAGCACGTAGTCGGCCCCGGACTGACGCCCGGGAGGCCTGCCCACGCCGATGCGCACCCGCAGGAAGTCGGCGGTGTGGATGTGGGCCTTGATCGACTTGAGGCCGTTGTGGCCGGCCAGGCCACCGCCCACCTTTACCTGGATTCGCCCGGGCGCAAGGTCGAGCTCGTCGTGGACGACCACCAGGCGGGCCGGATCATCCGGGCAGTAGCGCCTGACCAGGGGGGCCACGGTCTCCCCGGAGAGGTTCATGAACACCCCGGGAACGGCCAGGACCAAGAGCCCGTCGGGGTGGTGGACCTGGGCCGACAGAGCCCGACCGACGGCGCTCTTGAGCCTCGCACCGTGGCGCTCGGCCAGGAGGCCGACGGCCTCGGCTCCGACGTTGTGGCGGGTCCCCACGTAGTCAGCGCCAGGATTGGCGAGCCCAACGGCGAGCAGGTCCGCACGAGCACCCCGGCCCGACGCAGCTCCAGCCCGGCCGGTGTCCTCCCGGCGGCGGCCGCCACCGAGCATCAGTGCCGGCCGCGCTCCTCGCCAGCCCCGCCGCCCGTGGCGCTCTCCGCCGCTTCGGCCTCGGCTTCGGCTTCGGCCTCAGCAGCCAGCTCATCGGCCTCCATGGTGGTCCGGCTGACCTGGGCGATCACCACCGGCTCCTCGGCGTCGACCTCGGTGGTCACTTCCGAGGGCATGTCGAGGTCGCCCACGCGGATGGTGTCGCCGATGTCCATCCCCGAGACGTCGACGTTGAACTCGTTGGGGATCCGGCCTGGTATGGCGGAAACGGTGAGGTTGAACACCACCTGGTCGACGGTGCCACCTTCTCGGCGGACCTGCTCGGAGGCGCCCGTCACCACAACCGGGACCTCGACGGTGATGACCTCGTCCCGGTTCACCAGGATGAAGTCGACATGGGTCACCCGGTTGCGCACTGGGTCGCGCTGGACGTCGCGCACAATGGCCAGGTGCTGGGCCCCGTCGACCTCCAGGTCGATGAGGGCGTTCATGCCGGCGTCGGTGGTGAGGGCGAGGCGCAGGTCGCGTCGCTGGACCGCCACCGACAGCGGGTCGATCCCGTGGCCGTAGAGCACGCCGGGGATCTTCTCCTCGGTCCGCAGACGCCTCGATCCTCGTGAGCCGATCTGTCGGCCTGCCTCTGCTCTCAACTTCACCTCTGCCATAGGGCGGCAGTGTAGGCGGACCGGCCCGGACTGCCGGCACGCCGGCCGGCGCCACCATCAGGACCGCAGAAGGAGGTACGACCTTGGGGATGTGCGGGTTTATAAATCCAGCCAATGGCAGACGAGGCGCTCCGACCGCCTCGTGGCAGCAAGTGTCAAGTCTTCCTAGACGACTTGGGGTCTTGCTGACGGACCGTGGACGTGCCGTCGATCCCGGACGACAGCTCGAGAAGGTCATGGTGTTCCGCGGCGAACCCTCCGCACGGCACAGCAAATTCGGTCAAGCAGCTTGTCAGCACCAAGTGCGGTTCTGGGAAGCCCAAGCCAGCGTCGAGCCGGTGACGCGGGCATTGAAGTACTACGCCACGGGCTCGGATACGTGGGGCAAGGTGATGTGGGAGGTCGCGAGAAGGGTATCGATGTCCTCATCGCTCTGGCGATGATCTTGGGAGCCATGCGTGATGCGTTCGATGTCGCGGTTCTCGTATCAGCAGACACCGACCTAGTCCCGGCATTGGAAACGGTCGGCCAGTTGGGGAAACGCTGCGAAGTCGCAACGTGGCAGGGTCAGTCTGGCAATCGTTCTCGCCTTTCGACTCCCGGGCACAACCTATGGTGCCACTGGTTGAGAGAGAACGATTACCGGCTGGTGGAGGACACGACCGACTACACCAGACCGCAACCAGGTGAGCCGCCTGTCACGTAGACACACCTCGAAACTAGGTCGGGGAAGATCAACACCCAGTCCTCGACCGCCTTGGCTGACGCACGCTGTTGGCTCCCGGCCGGACTGGCTTGGAGCCGGCCCCGCTTGGGAGCCGGTGGCGCTGTTTGGTCCTGGGCCGGACCAGCCAGCACCATGTGGCGGTGCGCCGCCTCATCCTGTGGGACATCGACGGCACCCTTGTCCACACCGCAGGGGTGGGAGCCCGGGCCATCGAGGCCGGCGCCACCGCCGCAGCTGCGCTGCTCGAAGCACCGGTGGTGCCGATGAGCGGCAAGACCGACCCCCAGATCCTCCGGGAGATCTTCGTCGCCGCGGAGATGACCGAGGACCGGATCACCGAGCTGCTTCCCCGTGCCCTGTCCGAGGTGGAACGAGCCTTGGCCGCAGCCGAAGCCGATCTGCGCGGCAACGGGAGGGTCCTGCCGGGCGTGCTCGACGCTTTGGCCGCACTCAGGGATCTCGGCGGCGTCCGCCAGAGCGTGGTGACCGGCAACCTCGTGGCCAACGCCGCCCTCAAGCTTGCCGCCTTTGATCTGACTGCCTTCTTGGATGTCGAGGTCGGGGCCTACGGCACTGACCACGCCGATCGCAACCACCTCGTCCCTGTCGCCCTCGAGCGCAGCTCGCGGCTCCGCGGCGAGCACTACCGGGGTTCGGAGGTCTGGGTGATCGGTGACACAGCCAACGACCTTGCCTGTGCCCGCGCCGCTCGTGTGCGCTGCCTGCTGGTAGGCACCGGGTCGAGCGGGCCGGACGGGGTGCGGCGCCTGGACGCCGATGCCATCCTCCCCGACCTCAGCGATACCGAAGAGGTGCTGCGAATCCTCACCTCCGGATGAGGCAAGGCGGACGAGGCAAGGCGGATGAGATGCGGCGGACCGGCTACGACTGGTTCTCGCCGCCGAAGATCTCCGACACCGAGGCGTCCTCGAACACGGCGTCGATGGCGTCGGCGATGAGCTGGGCCACCGACAACACCTCCAACTTGTCGATCTGCTTCTCCGCCGGTAGTGGCAGGGTGTCGGTGACGACCACCCGGTCGATCACGGAGGCCTTCAGACGATCGATGGCCGACCCCGAGAACACGCCGTGGGTGGCCACCGCCCACACCTCGGCCGCGCCCCGCTCCTTGAGCTGATCGGCGGCGGCCACCACCGTGCCGGCGGTGTCGATCATGTCGTCGACGATCACACACTGACGGCCCTGGACCTCGCCCATCACCGCCAGCGCCTCCACCTGGTTGACCACGCCCACCTTGCGGCGCTTGTAGACCGACGCCATGTCGGAGCCGAGGTGGCGGGAGAACCGTTCGGCGGCCTTGATCCGCCCTGCATCGGGGGCCACCACCACCACGTCGTGGGCCAGGTGCTGGCGCAGGTAGTCCACCAGCACCGGCAGGGCCGTGAGGTGGTCGAAGGGGCCGTCGAAGAAACCCTGGATCTGCCCTGAGTGAAGGTCGACGCTGACGACCCGGTTGGCACCGGCTGACTTCAACAGGTCGGCCACCAACTTGGCGGTGATGGGCTCGCGGCCCTGGCTCTTGCGGTCCTGGCGGGAGTAGCCGTAGTAGGGGCACACGGCGGTGATGCGCTTGGCCGAGGCCCGTTTGGCGGCGTCGATCATGATCCACTGCTCCATGAGCGAGTCGTTCACCGAGCGGTCGCCCACCATGGAGTGGCTCTGCACGATGAAGACGTCGCTCCCCCGCACCGATTCCCCAAAGCGGCAGTTGATCTCCGAGTTTGCGAAGTCGGCCAGGTTGGTCTCCCCCAACTCCACCCCGAGGTGGATGGCGATCTCCTGGGCCAGCTCCGGATGGGTACGGCCGGTGAGGAGTTGCATGGTCTTCTTGCTGACCAGCTCCATGCCCACCCTGTCGTTCCTCACGCCAGCGGCCCTGGCCGACCACCCGATGTCGGCCCCGGGGCCACCACCGTGCCGGCCGGCACGACCGTCCCAGGAACGAGGTGGGCGAAGGGCCCCACACGGGCGCCGGCGCCGATCTCGGCGTCGATGCCCACGCTGTGGGCGACCACGGCGCCGGCGCCGACCACGCAGTCGACCAGGCGGGTGTCGGGGCCGATCTCCGCACCTTCGGCCACGAAGGTGTGGCCCTGCAGGAGGGTCCCCGGGAACAAGGTAACGTCGGGGGCCAGGTTCACTCCGGTCTCCACGTAGGTCCGGTCGGGGTCGAGCATGGTCACCCCGAGGGAGAGCCAGCGGTGGTTGATCCGCCGACGCAGCTCGGCCTCGGCCTCGGCCAGCTGGGCCCGGTCGTTGATGCCTACCGCCTCCATGGGATCTTCGGCGACCAGGGAGGTGACCGGGTAGCCAGCGTCGGCCAGCACCTGGACGACATCGGTCAGGTAGTACTCCCCCTGGGTGTTCTCGGGGGTGAGGCGACGAAGTGCCGGAGCCAACACGCTGCGACGGAAGCAGTAGATCGAGGTGGCCACCTCGTCGATGGCCACCTCCTCGGGACTGGCCTCCACCTCCTCCACGATGCGGCGGATGCCGCCACCCCTGCCCCGCACCACCCGGCCGTAGCCCCGAGGATCGGGGACCCGGGCGCTGAGCAGGGTGGCGGCGGCGTCGGCCTGTCTATGGGCCTCGACCAGGCGGGCCAGCGTCGCCGAACGCAGCAGGGGGGCGTCGCCGGGGACCACGATCAGGTCGCCGTCGCTTTCGCCGTCGGCTCTGTCGTCTTCGAGGTCGTCGTCTGGGAAGGCGGTGAGGGCGACCATGAGGGCGTCGCCGGTGCCTCGCTGCACGTGCTGCTCGACGAAGTCGATGGGCAGTCGCACGGGGCCGTCGTCGATCAGCTTCTTGGCCACCCGCTCGGCGCCGTGGCCGACCACCACCACCGCCCGCTCCATGCTCAACTCCGCCATGGTGTCGAGGATGTGCAGCAACATGGCCCGCCCGCACAGCAGGTGCAGAGGCTTGGGCCGGGTCGAGCGCATGCGGGTCCCCTCCCCGGCAGCCAGCACCACGCAGGACAGGGCTCGGGTCATCACCAACCTTGCTACCACCTCAACGCGCTCGCAGGTCGGCCACGTCCGGCTCGGGGGGGTTAACCGTGGCGGATGGCCCGGGGGCGGGCTCGGGGGGGAGGAGTCGAACCCCCATTGTCTGGACCAAAACCAGATGTCCTGCCATTGGACGACCCCCGATCGGGTGCTCCGAGGTTACCGTCCGGCCACTCCCGGTCGTCAGAGAACGGTGCCGGCGCTCTGCCGTGAGCAGCCGGTTGGAAGCAGGACCACCTCCGCCGCTAGCCTCATCAACAGATGGGATCGCTGATCAAGAAGCGCCGCAAGCGCATGCGCAAGAAGAAGCACAAGAAGATGCTCAAGCGCACCCGGTTCCAGCGCCGGGCCAAGAAGTAGGTCCGGGCATCGCCACCGCCCCCACCCTCCGCCTGACCGCGCACCGCCCCTCCGCCTGACCGGCCCATCTCCGTTCTGGCCCCAGAACCGCCGGGAAATCGGCTCGCTCCTGGGCCCAGAACGCCGAGATCGCCTTCACAAGTTCGGAGCCGGCACTTCACCCCTCGTCGGGCAGGCAGGTGCGAGCCACCAGCCGGCCGGGTCCGGGGAACGCCCCCTCCACGAACCAGGCCGTGCCGCTGCCGGCCAGCGTCGGCACCAACCCGGTGGCCTCCCACAGGTGGTCGCGCCACTCGGCCAAGGCCGGCACCACGCTAAGGGCGGCGGGCTCGAGGTCGTTGGACCCGGCCGCCGAGGGCCCCCCCAGGCGGTCCCACTCCCGGTAGACCTCCGAGGTGGCGACCCCGAAGGGGGGTACGACCAGGGTGTAGGCGCGGTCCTCGAACCCCAGCGGGCTGAGCATCGCACCCACCCCGGGGACC
>JBPCJK010000095.1:0-24439 GCA_051005375.1 Acidimicrobiales bacterium | reverse complement strand
GCAGAGGGCCGCCGAAGGACAAGGGCGTGCCGAAGGCCTGGCCTTCGCCCACCACCACGTCGGCGCCGAGGTCGCCCGGCGAGCGGACGAGGGCCGCCGCCACGGGGTCGAAGGCCACCACCAGCAGCACGCCGGCCTCGTCCGCCACCCCCCGCGCCTCGGCCAGATCCTCGAGGCAGCCGAGGTAGTTGGGTTGCTGCACCACCACCGCCCCGGGCTGGCCCGACCTCGGCCACGACGTGGTGCCGTCCATCAGCGGCACGTCGACCAGGTCGTGCCCGGTGCCAGCCGCGAACGTCTGCGCCACCCCCCTCCAGCCGGGGTTGACCCCCCGGCTCAGCCACACCGTGGAGCGGCCGGTGGCGGCCATCGCCAGGTTGACCCCCTCCACCAGGGCGCTGGCCCCGTCGTAGAGCGACGCGTTGGCCACCTCCAGCCCGGTCAGGCGGGCGATCATGGTCTGGTACTCGAACAGGGCCTGGAGCACGCCCTGGGACACCTCAGGTTGGTAGGGGGTGTAGGCGGTGACGTACTCCGAGCGGGAGGCGATGGCCCGGACGGCCTCGGGCACGTCGTGGTCGTAGGCACCGCCCCCGGCGAAGCACACCAGGCCCTGGCCGGAGGCCGCGCCCCGGCCCGTGCACGGCGTGTTGGCCGCCGCCAGGCGCTCCAGCTCGTCGGCCACGTCGGGCTCCCCCAGCCCGTCGGCCAGGTCGAGGAACCGCTGCGTCCCAGGTTCGGGACCAGGTCGGGCCACCAGCCGCAGGGCCTCGGGCACCACCTTGAAGAGCTCGTCGAGCGACGACAGGCCGAGGAAGCCGAGCATGGCTTCGATCTCCGCCGCGGTGTGGGGGACGTAGTCGGCCACCCCTGTTAGCCCTGCCCTCGGACGAAGGGCGGTGCCGTCAGCCGCCCCTCAGCGGGGCCGGACGACAGATCGACGGTGATCCGGGCCCCGACGGCCAGGTCGGGGGGGACGAAGGCCAAGGCGATGCCCCGCTCCAGCCCGGGCGAGAAGTTCCCGCTGGTCACGGTGCCCACCTCCTCGCCCTGGTGGCGCACCGTCTGGCCCTGTCGAGGGGGACGACGCCCGTCGAGCTCGATGCCCCGCAGCCGCCGGCTCACCCCGGTGCGCCGTTCGGCCTCCAGGGCAGCCCGTGCGACCAGTTCGGGCTTGTCCCAGCCCACCACCCATCCCAGCCCGGCCTGGAGCGGGGTGATGCCCGGGCCCAGCTCGTGGCCGTGGAGGGGCAACCCGGCTTCCAGACGGAGGGTGTCGCGGGCGCCGAGGCCGGCGGGGGTGGCCCCGGCGCCGACCAGGGCCTGCCACAGGGCAGAGGCAGCCGGCGCCGGTACGGCGATCTCCACACCGTCCTCGCCCGTGTAGCCCGTGCCCGCCACCCCGCAGGTAGTCCCGTTCCAGGAGAGCTCGGCCACCGCGAAGTGGGCCACCTCGGCGGCGTCCGGCCACACCTTCCCCAGGCAGGACCGGGCCTGAGGTCCCTGGACGGCGAGCACCGCCCGTTCGGTGGTAACGTCGCTGCCACCGATGGCATCCCGCACCCGATCGGTGTTGGAGGCGTTGGGCATCACATCGAAGCGCTCCACGGTCACCCACCACACGATGACGTCGTCAAGGACCGAGGCGTCGATCGGATCGAGCAGGTGGGAGTACTGGGCCCGGCCGGGGCCGACCTTGCGCAGGTCGTTGGAGAGGGTTGCCTGGAGGCAGTCGTAGGCGTCGGGCCCGGTCACCCGCACCGTCCCCAGGTGGCTGACGTCGAACATCGCCACCGCAGAGCGACACGCCCGGTGCTCGGCGAGGGTCCCGGTCGGGTAGGCCAGCGGCATGTCCCAGCCGCCGAAGGGGGCCATCTTGGCACCGGCGTTGGTGTGCAGGGAGTGGATTGGAGAGCGCGACAGGCCTGCTGACACCGGCTTCGAGAATTGTTGGACGGGTGCGCTACTGAGCCACGGAGGCCGGATCCCCCCCGGTGGCACTGGGATGAGAAGTCGGCGCCTCGACCGCATCTGGTGACGTCGGGGCCGGACGCCACTGGAGGATGGCAGCGTCGACCTCGCCCTTGACGCCGGCGAGGGGCACGATGTTGAGCACGCCCTGACCCTGCCTGAGCAGGTCGACGATCTCCTCGCCCGTGCGCACCAGCACCGACGAGCCGTTCAGCACCAGGTTGGCGCTGGCCACCTCGCTACCCACGTGCTGGCGGAGGTACTCGATGGCCTTTCGGGCCGACCGCAACGACACCCCGGCGTCGAGGAGGTTCTTGATGACCTTGAGCTCAAGCAGGTCGGAATAGGAGTACCGTCGCTTGGTCCCGCTCCCACGGGCGTCGGCGATGGACGGGCGCAGGAGGTTGGTGCGAGCCCAGTAGTCGAGCTGGCGGTAGGTGATGCCCACGATCGAGCAGACCTGTGGCCCCCGAAACCCCTCGTCGGACATCAGGGCACTCTCCTCTCCGCCGGTCGTCCCAGGACGCGAATTACGTCGGTGTCATGCTAGCCCGGCTTCTCCCCACGTCAAGCCATGCGGCGATGCCTGGCTGGCGACCGACCGGTCCTCCCCCCCGAGTGGCTCCTCGCTGAGGACGTTCTAGCTGCTGAAGTCCTCCGGGTTCACCTGCTCGATGAACTGTCGGAACTCGTCCACGATCTGGTCCTGATCGGGGGCGCCCTCAGTGGCGGGAGCGGCGGCGTCGTCAAGCACCTCGTGGCTGGCGAAGATGGAGGCGTCGACCCGCACGGCCAGGGCGATGGCGTCGGACGGGCGGCTGGACACCCGATGAACCTTGCCGGCGAGCGCCAGCTCGATCTCGGCGAAGAAGGTGCTGTCCCGAAGCTCGGTCAGCACCACCCGGCTGACCGAGGCGCCGAGGGCGACGAGCAGATCACGCATGAGGTCGTGGGTCATGGGACGGGGAGTGGAGATCCCGTCGAGGGCGAGGGCGATGGCCTTGGCCTCCTCGGGGCCGATGTAGATGGGCAGCACCCGTCGGCCCCCATCCTGCTCCCGCAGCAGCACCACGGGGGCGTTGGCCGGCAACTCCAGGCGCACCCCGAGGAGCTCCATCTGCACCACCGAGGCACCCTACCGCTTGCACCAAAACCCGACACGAAGGCGGGCACGGCGCGTACCAGCCCAGCTCAGGGGAGAGGGTGGTTGTGCTCGGTCCAGCGACCGCCGTCCCACCAGCGCAGGTGCTGGGTCCCCGGCTCCGGGTACCAGCCGGGAACCGCAGCGGGCATTAGACCGGCCGCATTGAGCACCTGAGCACGCTTGGCGAACTGCCACACGAGGGCACCGATGGCACCGGCCAGGGCGACGACGAGGACCCAGGTGACCTTGTCGGTCCCCGCCGCCCGGTACTGGTAGTCGGGGATGCGCGCCACCTCGATGATCTTCAATATCCAAAAGACCATTGCCCCTACCGCGAGAACCATGATCGCGATCCAGAAGATCCAGAACAGCCCGAACAGCAGCTCGAACGGCCCAGCACCGGAGTCCATCGGTTACCTCCTACTCGTAGCTGGGATCATCCTCGCCGCCGCACCTCTGGCTGGGAGCCGAAATCTCGCAGGGCTCGTCGCAGCAGGGCGTTGCGCAGGCCCTCACCCAACCGGCAGAGCTCGTTGAGGGTGTCGAGTGCCTGGCGGCGGGCGCCCGGGTTGCGTTGCTTCATGTACGGCAGCACCACCTGCTCGTAGAACCCCGCTTCGCGCTCGGCCGAGTTCTTGTACATGCGCAGGTGGCGGGGCTCCACTCCGTGGCTGGCGAAGGCGGCGGCCAGGCGGGCCACGACCAACGCCTCGCCGTCGTACTGGAGCTGTCTGCCGACGGCACTGCCCACCAGGAGCCCATGGCGCTCGAGCTGGGCCAGATCTGCCGGGCTCAGCCCGCTGGCCTTGGCCAACTCGTCGCGGGTGAAGGTCGCCGAGGTGAGGTCGAGGCCTGTCCCGCCTTCGGGGCCACCTGCCGGAGTTGGCGGGGTCTCGTCCGGCGGGGTCTCGTCCGGCCGGCCCCCGGCTGGCGAGGTGTCGGCTGGCGAGTTCGTGGGAGCCGACGCCGAGGGAGCCGACGCCGAGGGAGCCGACGCGGTGGGCGCCGCTGGTGAGGGCGGTTGAGGCTCCTCCGCCGGGGCGGCGGCTTGCGAAGGCGGGACGACGGGAGATGCCGGAGGCGGCGCCGGGCCCGGCGAAGCTCGCCCAGGCCTCGGGTCGCCGTTGCCGGATCCCTGGGCCGGCTCGGCTGGTGAGGCCGTGCGTACGGCGTCGTCGCCCTCGGCTTCGAGCCTGCCCTTGATGACCTTGAGAGGGAGGAAGTTCTCTCGCTGCTGGCGAAGGATCCATCGGAGGCGGTCGACATCGGCTGGGTAGAACTTGCGGTAGCCGGACGCCGTACGCTCAGGATCGAGGAGACCCTGGCTCTCGAGGAAGCGGATCTTGGAGATGGTCACGTCGGGAAAATCGGCCTTCAGCAGGTCGAGTATCTCCCCGATGGACAACGACTCCGACTCTGGCACCGGGTTCACTCGGCTTCGATCGGGCCCGACGTCGCCAGGAAGACCAGCTTGAACCGACCGATCTGGACCTCGTCCCCGTTGGTGATGGCGGCCTCCTCGATACGTTCCCGGTTCAGATAGGTCCCGTTGAGGGAACCGGCATCGTGCAGCACGTAGCCCTCTGGTCGGTGTAGCACTTCGGCGTGGCGGCGGGAGACGGTCACATCGTCGAGGAAGATGTCGCTCTCGGGGTGGCGGCCGGCAGAGACCACCGGCTTGTCGAGGATGAACCTCGACCCTGCCCCCGGTCCTCGCTTGACAACCAGCATGCCCGACCCCTCCGGCATCTCGTCGAGTGCCACCGACACCTCGTCGGAGGGAGGACCGGTCTCGGGCTCAACTGGGGACAAGGTGATGGTGTGCTCCTGGCCGCGCACGTCGAGCACCGCTCCGCAGGAAGAGCAGAAGTTGCCGTTGTCAGGGTTGGCGTGCCCACACTGGTTGCAGAAGACCTCGTCCACCTGTGCTCCTTGCTGACGCTTGGCGTCCCTTGATCAGCTCAGCCGTCGGTGAGCTCGCGGTAGCCGTCGGCGTCGAGGAGCCGGTCGACCTCCCCGGTGTCGGCCGGGGCGATGATGCATATCCATCCGGCGCCGTACGGATCGTGGTTGAGGTGCTCAGGTGCGTGGCCCAGTTCCTCGTTCACCTCCACCACCGTGCCCGTGACCGGTGCATAGACCTCTGACACCGACTTGGTCGACTCCACCTCGCCCAGAGACGAGCCTGCCGTCACCGCCGTACCGATGGACGGGACCTGGACGAACACTACGTCGCCCAGGGCGTCCTGGGCATGGTCGGTGATGCCGACCCGTGCTCGGCCTTCCGCCTCCATGCGGATCCACTCGTGGTCGCTGGAGTAGCGCAGGTCATCGGGCACGTGCACCGCGGTGACGATACTTCACAACCGGACCTGGTCTGGGCAACGGCTACTCGACCATCGTGGTGATGCGCTCGCTCAGCTCGTTGGCCCGCTGATTGGCCTGATCGTCGCTGGCGCCCTCGGCCCAGACGTGGGTCAACGGCTCCTCGGGGTCAGGCAGGGCCAGCACCCACCCGTCGTCGTACATCACCTTGACGCCGTCGAGGAGCACCACCGGCCGATCGACCTCCTCGACCAGGGTGCGCATGATGGTTCCCTTCTGCTCCCAAGGGGTCCGCACCTCCTTGCGCACGACGTGGGTGGGGGGCAGGGTGGCCACCACCTTGGACAGGCGGCTTCCGGTGCGAACCAGCAGCTCCAACACCTTGGCCAAGGCGGCCACAGCGTCGAAGGCGGGGAGGAAGGCAGGAGAGACGAAGCCTCCGTCGAGGCTGGCGGCCAGGGCCACCCCGTCGGTGAGGGCGGCGTCCATCAGCGCCGATGTGGCCACCTTGGTCCACACCACCTCGGCGCCCTGACCACGGGCGATCCGCTCGGCAGCGGCACTGACGGTGACCGGGAGCGCCACTCGGCACCCGTCCTCAGAGGTGGAGGTCACCAGTTGGACCACGGCCAACACCGCTTCGAGGTCGGTGAGCACGTGGCCGTCGTCGGCGATCAAGGTGAGGTGCTCGCCTTCAGGGTCGATCACCGCCCCCAGGTGCGAACCCGAGGAGCGGACCAGGCTGGCGACGTTGGCAGCGTGGGCGTCCCTTACGAAGGCGCTGGCGCCGGGGGTGGAGGCGTAGGGGTTGACGGCCAGCACCTCGGCCCCCAGCTTGGCCAGGACGTTGGGCATGACGAAGGCGGTGGTCCCGTAGGCGTAGTCGACCACCACCTTGAAGCCATGGCCGCGTATGGCGCCGGCATCGACCGTGGACATCAGGGCCTCGGTGTAGAGCTCGATGGAGCGGGGCGGGAAGCCGATGTCGCCGATGTCACCGGGGAAGACCCGCCGGAAGTCCTCCCGGTAGTACAGGCGCTCGATCTTGCGGGACAGATCGGTGGAGATGTCAATGCCGTCACCATCGAAGAACCGCAACACCACTGAATGGGCGTCGCCGGCCACCAGCCTCACGGTGATCCCCCCCTGGGACCGCTGGGACCGGACCTGGAAGCGGGTCACCGGCACCGGCGCCACCTCGAGATCCTCGACGTTGACGCCGGCGCCGTTCAGCCCGGCCTGCACGGCCCGCTTGAGCATCCGGGCGGCCCGGCTGGAGTCACGCGAGGTGGTGACCGTGGCTCCCTTCTTGAGGATGGTGGCGTAGGCCATGGCCACCCTGGTGGCCATCTCCGGGGTCAGATCGACGTTGGCCAGGCCTTCCACCCCGTGGCGGCCGAAGAGGTTGCGGGCGCCACGGCTCTCCCACACCAGCGACGAGTTCACCACGGCGCCGGCCTCAACGGTCTTGAACGGGTAGATCTTGACGCCCGCGGTCAGCACCGCCTGCTGGCCAACGAAGCACTCGTCGCCGACCACCACCCCGTCCTCACATCGCACCCCGGCCCGCAGGTCGCTGGAACGACCGATGACGGTGCCCCGGGCCCCGACGCCCTGACCGATGTAGGCGTTGTCGTGCACGACGACCCGTTCCAGGTCGGCATCGGCCCGGACCATGACGTTGGAGCCGAGCACGGCGTAGGGGCCCAACCGGGCCCCGGCCTCGACCCGGGCGTTGTCGCCCACCACGGCAGGACCGACGACCTCGGCCCGGGGATCGACCTCCGCCCCTTCGCCCAGCCAGATCCCCTTCTCCAGGCGGAAGCCCGGGACGTCGACCACCACCTTGGCGTCGAGCACGTCTTTGTGGGCCAGCATGTACGCCTCCAACGTGCCGACGTCCTCCCAGTAGCCCTCACAGATGTGTCCGAAAAGGGGCCGGCCGTGCTCGAGCAGGGCAGGGAACACCTCGGCCGAGAAGTCGACTGGGCGGCCGGCGGGGATGTAGTCGAACACCTCGGGCTCCAGTACGAAGATCCCGTTGTTGACGGTGTCGCTGAACACCTGGCCCCAGGTGGGCTTCTCCAGAAACCGCTCGATGGAGCCGTCGTCGTCGGTGATGACGATGCCGAACTCGAGAGGGTTCTCCACCGCGGTCAACCCGATGGTGGCCAGAGCGCCTCGCTGGTCGTGGAAGGCGACGACATCGGACAGGTCGATGTCGGTGAGCACGTCACCGGAGATCACCAGGAAGCGCTCATCCAGCTCGTCCATGGCGTTGCGGACCGACCCGGCGGTGCCGAGCGGCGTCTCCTCGGTGGCGTAGACCATGCGCACCCCGAACTCCGACCCATCGCCGAAGTAGGTGCGGATGTTGTTGGCCAGGAAGGCCACGGTCACGACGATCTCGTCGAAGCCGTGGCGCTGGAGGAGCATCACGATGTGCTCCATCATCGGTCGGTTGACCAGCGACATCATGGGCTTGGGCTGGTTGGAGGTGAGCGGGCGCAGCCTGGTACCCTCGCCCCCCGCCATGATGACGGCTTTCACGGCCTGAACCTACCTCCGCCCGGCCAGCGCACGCCGGGCCAGGGGGACGTAGCCGACGGCCGACACGTAGGAGAGGATCAAGCCCGGCACCACGAAGGCCCAGGCCAGCAGCTCTGCAGCGCCCGCCCATGACAGGGTCGAGGCCGACGCCAGGAACAGTGGGAACGAAACCAGCAGGCAGAACGTGCCGGCCTTGCCGATGAGGGTCACGTCGATGCGTTTAGCGCCCTTGGCGGCGACCACGAGGGCGGCCACGGCCACCAGCGACTCCCGTACCAGGGCCAGCACGGCGACCACCACCGGCACTGATCCGTCGATGACGATGCTCACCACTGCCACCGCCAACAGCAGCCGGTCGGCGACGGGGTCGAGGATCTTTCCCACCTCGGTGACCTGGTGGTAGCGGCGGGCAACGAAGCCGTCGACCCAGTCGGTGGCGCCCAGCACGCCGAGCAGCACGGCAGCGGCGGCCCGGTTCTCTTGGCCGAACAGCAGCCACACAAAGACGGGGATGGCGAGCAGCCTGGCGGTGGTGATGGCATTGGGGACAGTCAGGATGCGCTCCTCACCCGTGCGTCGGTACACCTCCGGGGTCGCTGCTTGCCCCACGGGCCCCCATCCTAGGAGAAGGGCCCTCACCGATGGTGCCCTGCCTCGCTCCCTCGTCCATGGCGTCGAGTTGGACGGAGTCGAGCGGCTCGACCAGGCCGGGGCCGTCGTTGGCCACAGAGTTGACCAGGGTCCGCACCCGAACCCGCTCGAACAGCTCGTCGGGCGCCGGCGCCAGCAGCGAGCGGAGCGCCGCGGTGTCGTGGTTGGCGAGGTCGAGCCAGGCCTCCCAGCAGGCAGGGGCCAGCACCACCGGCATGCGGTGGTGGACCGGCGCCAGCGCACGGTTGGCCGAGGTCGTGACGATGGTGCACGAGACCACGTGCCCGACGCCGTCGTGGCGGTGGGGCCCCGGTCGCCAGCGCTCCCACAGGCCGGCGAACGCCATCGGCGTCCCATCCCGATGCCGGATGTACCAAGGTTGCTTGACCGCCCCGTCCCCCCGGGCCTGCCACTCGTAGAAGCCGTCGGCGGGGATGAGGCAGCGACGGTGTTCGAAGGCTCGTCGGAACGCCGGCTTGTTGCTGACGGTCTCGGCCCGAGCGTTGATCATGCGGCTGCCCACTCCCGGATCCCTGGCCCCGGGCGGCACCAGCCCCCAGCGCATCTGGCCCAACCGGCGCCCGCCACTGGCCTCGGCCACGGCGGGGACGTCCTGGGTCGGCGCTACGTTGTGGCGTAGACCGACATCGCCGGTCACCACCTCGTCGACGGCGAAGAACCGGGCCAGCGCCGCCACCGACGTCACCGAGGTGTAGCGCCCGCACACGACGACCGACGATAGCGCCCGTCGCCACCTGATTCCGGGGTGTCTAGGCTGGCCTGGATGAGCATCGAGGGGATCGCCCTGGTCCTTCGCAACCTGCGGTCGCGCCTCGATCTCGACCAGGCCGTCACTGCGTGCCAGACCGGCTCTACCGGGCCGAGCCGGGGGGCGGGGTGCGTCGCCGACCTCGATGCATACGACCAGGCGTTGGTGAGCGCTGCCGCCATGGTCGATGTCCCGCTGCCCCCACCCCCCGAAGGTGAGCGCCGCTTCTCGGCTGAGCAACGGGCCCAGGTGGAGGCCGATCTGGTCGCGGCAGGTGTCGACCTCCAGGGCGGCGACCAGGAGCCAGGCGGGATCGAGTCGACGATGGACCTGCCCTCGACCTCGCTGCAGGCGCCGTTCTCGGCCGGGGAACCAACGAGGACCAGCGCCGGTGGCGCGGCTGAGGACCTGCGCCGCCTCCTGGGTGCACCCGAACCGGCCGACTGCCCGGCCGACACCCCTCCCGGCCCGTCCCTGGCCCAGCCGGGCGTGGGGCGCTCCAATGGGCGTGCCTTGTGGCGGTGCGAGCACTGCGGCTGGGAGGGCACGGCCTGGGTAAGGCCCGAGTGTCCTCGGTGCTACACGATGTCGACCCAGGCGCTGCGGTGGGTGTGACCGAGGAGTACCGGTACTACCGGTGGGCGGGGTTCTTGCTCCGCCTCCGGCCTGCGGACGCCGACTCGGCCGAGATCCTCAAGCAGATGGAGTGGACACCGGCACCCAAGGAAGCGGTCAGCGATGTCCTCGGCCTGCCCGACGAGCACCCCCCGGGTGGGTGGTGCACCCGGCTGAGCCCCACCGAGGCCGCTCGCATGGCGTCGGGGTTCGGAGTCAGCCTCTGAGCCTGACAGGCGCCCCTCCGGGTCGTCGGTCGACTGGTCGTGGGCGGCCGCATCCCGTGGTGTGCAGCGGCCAGATCGAACACGTCTCGTGCGCGAAAGTCCGGAATATCCGTAGTCACGCTCACGAGACTGCCAGCGGGGAGCATCACTCGTGATCGAGAGGCCCCGGTCGGGCCGGTCGCCCGGTCGAGGGCTGACTAGAAGGTGAGGCCGTCGGAGACGGCGCTGGCCGCCAGTTGCTCGAACACCGTCGCCACGTCGATCTCGTCTCCACCTTCTTCAGCAGCCATCTGGCTCACTCCCGTCAGGGCCACCTGGAGCAGCGCCACCAGGGAGCACAGGAGGCTGCCGGCGAAGCGGGTGTTGGCGGGGGAGGGGGCCAGACCGTCGTAGAGCTCGCGCAGACCGGAGTGCAGCACGACCCGCAGTACGACCGGGTCCCGGTCATTGCCGAGGTAGGCGGTCACCAGCTCCCGGGCGAGGGCAGCAGTGTCGGCCGCGGTTGGCGACGCCGGGTCCAGGTCGGGGAGGAAGGGATCGGGTTGGGCCATGTCGTCAGTCTTGCCCAGCGGGGGCCCTGGGTAGAGCGGTGCCATGAGCGAGATCGGGTACTTCC
The DNA here is from genome assembly GCA_051005375.1 of Acidimicrobiales bacterium. Lineage (GTDB taxonomy): Bacteria > Actinomycetota > Acidimicrobiia > Acidimicrobiales > CADCSY01 > JADDRA01. The sequence goes on along the minus strand of JBPCJK010000095.1, from coordinate 13,571 downwards.
TCTCCAGTGAGGAGCACGGCCCCTCGGAGTTGGTGGACTACGCCCGCCAAGCGAGGAGGCCGGGTTCTCCTCGGTGTGGCTGTCGGACCACTACCACCCCTGGAGCGACCGGCAGGGCCAGGCATCGTTCGTGTGGAGCGTCGTCGGCGGCATCGCCGCCACCACCGGGCTCCGGCTCACCACCGCAGTCACCTGCCCCACCGTGCGCATACATCCAGCCGTCATAGCCCAGGCCGCAGCCACGGCGTCGCTGATGATGCCCGATCGGTTCCAGCTGGGGGTGGGCACGGGCGAGAACCTCAACGAGCACATCCTGGGGACCCGCTGGCCTCCCGCCAACGCTCGTTTGGAGATGCTGGAGGAGGCGGTGGAGGTCATGCGCCGGCTGTGGGAGGGCGGCGTGGTCACCCACGAGGGCAGCCACTACCGGGTGGAGAATGCCCGCATCTACTCGCGCCCCGACCAGCCTCCTCCCGTCTACGTGTCAGGTCTCGGACCCAAGGCGGTGGACCTGGCCGCACGCATCGGAGATGGCTACATCAGCACCGCACCCGACGGCGAGATGGTCGACTGCTACCGGTCAGGGGTAGGCAAAGGCCCGGCCCAGGCGGGGATGAAGGTGTGCTAGGCCCCCGACGAGGCCAGCGCCCGTGCCACAGCCTTCGAGTTGTGGACCACTCTGCGCTGCCTGGGGAACTGTCCCAGGACCTGCCGATGCCGGCGCACTTCGAGCAGGCCTCCCAGCTGGTGACTGAGGACCAGGTGGCGGCCAAGATCGTCTGCGGCCCGGATCCCGAGCGCCACGTCCAGATGATCCGTACCTACCTCGACGCCGGCTTCGACGAGGTGTACGTCAGCCAGGTCGGCGACGACCAGGCCGGCTTCTTCAACTTCTACCGCCGGGAGCTGGTGCCCCGGCTCTCATAGCCGTGACGCCCGGCCCGCCTCAGTCGATGGGGAGGCGAGCCAGGAGCTCGGACTTCTTCTCCTCGAAGTCGTCATAGCTGATGAGCTTGGCGTCGAACTGCTGGTGTATCCGCTCGATCAACTCGAGGAGCTCGGGGGCCGACAGCTCATGGCTGTCGTCGCTCGACAAGGGCTCGGTCGTTGGCGTCGTCGGGAGCTCGTCGTCGGACTCCGAAAGCCGATCTTGACGCCCCTCTCGCTTGGCCGCCGCCTTGGCCTTCTTGGCCCTGTCCCGCTGCAACTTGGCGAAGCTGGTTCGTTGCGCTCCCATCTGGGTCTCCTTCCGCTTGGTCTTGCCTGGACGCGACAGAGCCGCCGGACAGACGCCGGCGGCTCTGTCGGGTCACTGGTGCTCAGATGGCCCGGACGTTCTGGGCTTCCTCGCCCTTGCGGCCGGGGGCCACGTCGAACTCCACGTGCTGGCCCTCCTCGAGCGAGCGGTAACCGCTCCCCTGGATGTTGGAGTAGTGGACGAAGACATCGTCGCCCTGCTCTCGGGAGATGAATCCGAAGCCCTTCTCTGAGTTGAAGAACTTCACTGTTCCTGTTGCCAAAGCCTTCTCTTCTCTTCACTGCGAGCGAGCCCCATTGACTCCCTCGTCCCTCCCACTCTAGGCCAAACCGATCGGGATCGCTCGCGTCGGGGGATTCAGCTGCGGACTGTCCACAGAATATGGATGATGCATCAACCTTTCGGGTACGGTGAAATCGTGGGCGACCCAGCGTGGCTCAGCGAGCGGGAGCAGCGAGCGTGGCGTGGGCTGCTCGCCATGCAGGCCCAGCTCAACTCGCGGCTGCGGCAGTCGATGCAGCGGAATACAGGCCTGTCCGACGCCGACTATGGGGTCCTGGTCAACTTGTCAGAGGCGCCCGAGGGTCGGTTGCGCATCTTCGAGCTGGCCGCCGCCCTGCAGTGGGAGAAGAGCCGACTGTCACACCAAGTCGGTCGAATGGAGCAACGGGGCCTGGTGGAGCGCCACGAGTGCGCCACTGACGGCCGGGGTGCGTTCGTGGTCCTGACCGACATCGGACGCAGGTCCATCGAGGCAGCAGCACCTCACCACGTCTCGGGCGTGCAGCGGTACTTCATCGAGGCGTTGTCCCCCTCCCAGCTCGACGCCCTCAGCGAGATCGCTGAAGCAGTGCTGACCAAGCTGGCTGGGGATGGGCCTGAGATCGGCCCCGAGGGCTGCCTGGCGCCTCGGCATGGGCCGGCTGGGGAATAGATGATGCATCATCTAAGTTCTCTCTGGGTACCAGTCTCATGACGAGAGACCCGACCCACGGAGGATCCAATGACAACTCAGACCTCGTCCAGCCTTGACCAGATCAGCGGTGACTACACGCTCGACCCGGCCCACTCCCGGCTCGGGTTCGTGGCCCGCCACGCCATGGTCACCAAGGTCCGCGGCACCTTCAAGGACTTCGCGGCCAGCCTCCACGTGGACGCCGCCGACCCGTCCAAGTCAAGCGCCAGGGTCACGATCCAGGCAGCCAGCATCGACACGGGCAACTCCGACCGCGACGCCCATCTGCGCACCAACGACTTCTTCGCCATGGACGAGTTTCCCACCATCACCTTCGAATCCACCAGGGTGGCCAAGGTGGGAGACGACACCTACCGCCTCAGCGGTGATCTCAGCATCCGTGGCGTCATCAAGCCGGTGACCGTCGACTTCGAGCTCGCCGGCGCCGCCGACGACCCCTGGGGCAACCACCGCATCGGCTTCGAGGGCTCGGTCACCCTCAACCGCAAGGACTGGGGCATCAACTGGAACAGCCCCCTGGGAGCGGGCGGAGTCCTGGTTAGCGACAAGGTCACGCTCGAGCTGGACCTCTCCGCCATCAAGAGCTGAGCCCCACCGCCACGCCTGACCGGGTCCGAACCGGGTCAGGCGCCGGGGAGGCGGCTGGTCAGGATCCCGTTGTACTCCAGTGCCAGGGCTCGCTGGGCAGGTTGTAGAAGCCGAAGCGGCTGGCGTTGCCAGCCAACCACAGGTAGCCGGGGTTGCTGCGGGAGCTGATGAGCGAGCCGTTGTAGGTGAAGTCGATGGCGAGGCCGCGCTCGTGCATGGACGTTCCCGGTCGGGCCGTTGGCGGCGAGCACTGCGACGCTGACATCTGGTAGACGGCATAGTCGCTGGTCCCGCAGTTGGACTGGCGCACGGCGATCTGGGCGGCAGGATCACGGTAGCCCGACCCGCTCAGGGCCACGCCGTCGGCGTCGGCGGCGGCCAGCATCCCCTCGAGTTGACTGGCGATCTGGCTGCTCACCCTGATGCCCCGAACCGACACGATGGGGCCGGCGGACGTGATGGAAGGGGCCGCCGTGTTCGCCGAGCGGCTCGCCGGGCGGGGTGCGGCCGGCGAGGCGGCCTGGGCCTCCCGAGCCCGGCTTGCCCTGACCTGGGCGGCGATGCGGGCCTCGTCGGCGGCGATCTGGTCAGCGAGCTGGCTGTCGAGGGCCTGCAGCGACGCGGACTCCGCCAAGGTGGCGTCGAGACGCTGCTCGACGGATTCGGAGAACTGCTCCTGTTGGGCTCGCGCCTGTTCGACCGTGACCAGCCGGTCGGCAAGCTCCTGACGCTGCTGCTCAGCCCTGAGCGCCGCCTGTTGGGCCTCCTCCCGGCGAAGGGCGACGTCCTCCCGACCGGCGCGGAGCTGGTCGAGGAGGTCAGCGTCCTTGCTGGCCCGGAAGTCCAGCAGCGCGCTCCGTCGGGCAGCGTCGGTGACAGAGTCAGAGGAGAGGATCACGCCAGGATCGGCTGTCGTGGGCCGCATGTAGGACTCGACGGCGACGTCCCGGACCTTGGACTGCAGCGAGGCGACCTCGTCGACGGCCTGCTTCTCTTCGCCCCGAGCCTGTTCGACGGTCGTAGCGGCCTGGTCGGCTGCCCGTTGGCCGTCCTCCAGGAGCGCCTGCTGGTCGGCGACGTTGGCCTCGAGCTGGGCGAGGGCCTGGCTCACCTCGGCGTTGGTGGCCTTGAGGGTGTCGACCTGGGCGGCGACGCTTGCCTGCTGGGACCGCACCCGCTCACGCTCGGCCCGAGGGTCCTGGCTCTGCGCCGCGCTCCCGGTCGCCACCGGCATGGCCAAGCCGAACGCCACCAAGAGCGTGAGGAATGCCCGCCACTTCGACCGTGCCCCTGTGGACACGCCTCTTGCATGCAATTTCGGCACGCCCCTCCCCTGAATGTCGCACCCGAGTTTCGTGTCGATCGGGTTACAGCCGACACGCCGTCGCAACACTCTTGCACATCAGCGGAGGGCGCGGGGGAACTCTCCTCAGGCCCGGGGGGCGCTCTGTCCCCCCGGGTGCTCAGGTGGCAGTCGGTGCGGGCACGCCCCGAGGTCGACGGAAGCGGTAGAGCCGGAGGCTGTTGGAGACGACCGACACGCTGGAGATGGCCATGGCCGCACCGGCGAGGATGGGGTTGAGCAGGCCCAAGGCGGCCACCGGGACGAGGACGATGTTGTAGCCGAAGGCCCAGGCCAGGTTCTGGAGGATGGTCCGGAACGTCCGGCGTGACAGGCGGATGGCCGTGGCCACGCCATCGAGCTCGGCGGACAGCAGGGTGATGTCGGAGGACTCGATGGCCACGTCGGTGCCCGTGCCGATGGCGATCCCGAGGTCGGCTTGGACCAGGGCGGGGGCATCGTTGACGCCGTCGCCCACCATGGCCACGACCCGCCCTTGGTCCTGGAGGCGGCGGACCTCGTCGACCTTGTCGCCGGGCAGGACCTCGGCCAGGACCCGGCTGATGCCGACCTGCCCGGCGATGGAGTCCGCCGTGCGCTGGTTGTCACCGGTGATCATCACCACCTCGATGCCCATCGAGCGGAGGTCGGCCACAGCGCCAGGAGCGTCCTGCTTGAGGATGTCGGCCACGGCCAGCACCCCCCGGACCCGCCCCTGCCAGCCGGCGTAGATGGCGGTCCTGCCCTTGCCCTCCAGGCTTTCTACGGTTGCTTCGAGGTCGGCGCAGTTCGCCAGGCCGGCCTCGGCCATGAACCGGTGGCGGCCCACGTGGACCACTGCCCCCTCGACGGTCGCACGGACCCCGTGACCGGGCAGCGACTCGAAGTCGGTGGCCGCAGCCGCAGGGAGCCCACGTGCATCGGCGGCGTTGACTACAGCGCGGCCCACCGGGTGCTCGGACGCCCGTTCGACAGCGGCGGCCCGTCGCAGCAGGTCGGTGGCGTCCACGCCCTCGCCGGCGACAGCGTCGGTGAGCGCCATCTGTCCCTTGGTCAGGGTGCCTGTCTTGTCGAACACCACGGTGTCGACGCGCTTGGAGCGCTCGAGGACCTCCCCTCCCTTGATGAGCACGCCCATGGACGCCCCCCTGCCGGTCCCGACCATGATCGCTGTCGGGGTGGCCAGGCCGAGGGCGCAGGGACAGGCGATGATCAGCACCGCCACCGCCGCCACCAGCCCCTTGGTGGCATCGCCGCCGGCCAGCCACCAACCGGCGAAGGTGAGGAGGGCGACGACGGCGACGACGGGCACGAAGACCCCGGAGATCCGATCGGCCAGCCGCTGGACCGGAGCCTTGGTTCCCTGGGCCTCCTCGACCAGGCGCACGATCTGGGCCAGGGCGGTGTCGGATCCCACCGCCGTGGCCCGGACGGTCAGCACCCCGTTGGCGTTGACCGTCGCCCCCGCCACCGTGTCACCGACGTGCTTGTCGACCGGGACCGACTCGCCGGTGAGCATCGACTCGTCCACCGCTGAGGCGCCGTCGACGACCTCACCGTCGACCGGGATCTTCTCGCCGGGCCGGACCCGTAGCACATCACCGACGGTCACCGTCTCGACGGCGACCATGCGCTCCTGTCCGTCGACCACAACCCGGGCCTCCTTGGATCCGAGCTCGAGCAAGGTGCGGATGGCGCGGGAGGCACGGCCCTTGGCCCGGGCCTCGAAGTACCGGCCGAGGAGCAAAAAGGCGATGATCAGGGCGGCGGTGTCGAAGTAGTGGGGTGCGTGCCGGGCGCCGAACGCCACCTGGTAGGTGGAGAAGCTGAAGGCGGCCAACGTGCCCATGGCGATGAGCGTGTCCATGTTGGCCTGGCCGCTGCGGGCCCGCAGGGCGGCCTGGTGCAGGAACGGCCAACCCGCCCAGAACTGCACCGGGAGGGTGAGCACCAAGGCACCCCAGCGTGCCCACGGCTCGTCCATGAAGACCATCGACAGGACCATCACGGTGATGCCGAGGGGCCAGGCCACCAGGATGCGCCGTAGCCACATCCGTTGAAGGTCGGCCTCGTCGGCGGCATCGTCGGTAGGGGTGGACGCGGCTGCGGGGGCGAAGCCGTAGCCGGCCCTCGTCACCGCAGCGACGAGGTCGTCGGCCGAGACCAGTTCGGGATCGAAGGCCACGGTGGCCTTGCTTGTAGCGAAGTTCACGGCTGCGTCAGCCACCCCCGGGCGGCGGGCCAGCACCTTCTGGATGCGAGCCGCGCAGGAACCACAGGTCATGCCCGACACGGCGAAGTCGGCTTCGGCCTTGGGGCTGGCGGTGGGGCGGGTGCTGGTGTCGGTGTCGGCGACCGTCTCGGTGGAGGCCATCAGCCCTCCTCGGCACCGACGGTGAGGGCCAGCTCAGGCCCCGGTGCGGTAACCGTGCGGTCGTAGCGCAGCGCTTCCATCAACTCGTCGACGATCTCGCCGGTGCGTCCTGCCATCATGGCTGCGGCGACGCAGGTCTCCAGGTGGTTGCGCAGCACCAGCCTGCTGGCCCGCTCCAGCGATCCCTGGACGGCCGAGAGCTGCTTCATCACCTCTGGGCAGTACGTGTCGTTCTCGACCATGCGGATCACCGCGTCGAGGTGCCCTCGTGCCGTCTTCAGGCGGTTCATGACCGCACGCTCATGGGTTTCCTTCATGGCTCCCATCCTACCCCACCGGGGGTGGGATCGGCCAAGGAATGGACAGAAGGCCAGCCAGGGCCTCACCTCGGCGTCGAGGTCGGCCTCGAACTCGAGGTCGAGCGGCATGGTGCAGCAAGGAGCACGACGGGCACCATGAGGGTCCGGAGAGCCGACAACGACCGGGAGGACCCGCCGAGAGCGAAAGACATTGCTTGTCCGCTCTTGCCGGCCGGCGCTCGGGCCACGGGTGCATCCTCGCACCCTCGTACTCCGTCGGGCTGGGGAGATTTGAACTCCCGACCTCTTGACCCCCAGTCAAGCGCGCTAACCAAGCTGCGCCACAGCCCGTGACGGCGCCACCCTAGCGCCCGCGGTTACGGCGGGCACGGGCGCTTAGCAGCCAATCCGGCCCACCGTGGCCGTCCCCGGCCGCTGGTACGGTCCGCTGGTCATGACACGAGCTATCCCCGCCACCGGCCTGGGTATGCCCAGGATGGGCCCGCGGCGGGAACTGAAGCGGGCGCTCGAGGACTGCTGGGCGGGCAAGCTCGGCGTCGAGGACCTGGAGGGAGTGGCCTGTGATCTCCGGCGCCGGACCTGGCAGCGCCAGCGCGACCTCGGCATCGACCACATCCCCTCCAACGACTTCTCCCTCTACGACCACGTGCTCGACACCGCGGTGATGGTGGGCGCCGTGCCCGACCGCTACCTGAGCGCCGATGGCGACATCGACCTGGACGCCTACTTCGCCATGGCCAGGGGCAGCGCGGGCGAGGACCAGGCCGTCCCCGCCCTGGAGATGACCAAGTGGTTCGACACCAACTACCACTACATCGTCCCGGAGCTGGCGCCGGGCCAGCGCTTCCAACTCACGGGCAGCAAAGCGGTTGACGAGCTCCGGGAGGCCGCCGGACTCGGCATCGCCACCCGGCCGGTCCTCCTCGGGCCCATCTCGTTCCTAGTCCTGTCCAAGCAGCCGGGAGGGCCTGTGCCGGTGGTCTCGCTGCTGCCCGGCCTGCTCAGCGCCTACGAGGCGGTCCTCGCCGACCTGGCCGGCGTCGGGGCGCAGTGGGTCCAGATCGACGAGCCAGCGCTGGGCCTCGACCTCGACGCCGAGATCGTCGAGGCGTTCCCCGGCGCCTACCACCGCCTCGCCGCCGCTGCGCCGGAGCTGCGCCTGCTCGTCGCCACCTACTTCTCGGGGCTTCGCCGCAACCTCCCGGTGGCCCTCGGACTGCCTGTCGCCGCCCTCCACCTCGACGTGGTGCGCGAGCCCGCCCAGCTCGACGCTGCCCTCGACCAGGCCCCGGAGTCCCTGGCGCTCTCCCTCGGGGTCCTCGACGGCCGCAACGTCTGGCTCTCCGACCTCGACGCCGCCCTGGCGACGCTGGAGCGGGCCCGCAGCCGCCTCGGCCCCGAGCGGCTCCTGGTGGCCCCGTCGTGCTCCCTGTTGCACATGCCCCTCGACCTCGACCTCGAAGCCGGCCTCGACGCCGAGGTGAGGCCCTGGTTGGCCTTCGCCCATCAGCGCCTGGAGGAGGTGGTGGTCCTGGCCCGTGCCCTCGACGAGGGTCGTGGCGCCCTGTCCGCCGAGCTAGAACTCAACGCCGCATCCCGGGCGGCACGCAGCCTGTCTCAGCTCGCCCACGACCCTGCCGTGGCCCAGCGGTTGGCCCAGACCGGCCCCGAGGCCGAGCACCGCCTGAGCCCGTTCCCGCAGCGCCGCACCACCCAGGCGGCACGCCTGGCCCTGCCCATCCTGCCCACGACGACGATCGGGTCCTTCCCCCAGACCCCAGAGGTCCGTTCCCTGCGCGCCCGGCTCCGCCGGGGGGAGCTCGACACGCCGGCCTACGAGGCCCGCCTGGCCGAGCTGGTGGCCGAGGTCGTCCGCTTCCAGAAGGCCGCCGGCCTCGACGTCCTGGTCCACGGCGAGTTCGAGCGAAACGACATGGTGGAGCACTTCGCTGAGCACCTAGATGGCTTCGCCGTCACCACGCACGGGTGGGTCCAGAGCTACGGGTCCCGCTGCGTCAAGCCGCCGATCATCTTCGGCGACGTGTCCCGGCCGGCACCCATCACCGTCGGTTGGTGGAGCTACGCCCAGTCTCTCACCGACCGCCCGGTCAAGGGCATGCTCACCGGGCCGGTGACCATGCTGGCGTGGTCCTTCGCCCGCGACGACCAGCCCGAGAGCCAGACCTGCCGCCAGATCGCCCTGGCCATGCGCGACGAGGTCGCCGACCTGGAGGCCGCCGGCGCCGCCATCATCCAGATCGACGAGCCGGCACTGCGAGAGCTCATGCCACTGCACGACGAGGACCGGGACGCCTACCTGGCCTGGGCGGTCGCCGCCTTCCGCCTGGCCTCCTCGGGGGTGGCCGACAAGACCCAGATCCACACCCACATGTGCTACGCCGAGTTCGGCGACATCATCGACGCCATCACCGCCTTCGACGCCGACGTCATCTCCATCGAGACGTCCCGCTCGGCCATGGAGCTTCTCGAAACGTTCACCAAGGTCAGCTACCCCAACCAGATCGGTCCCGGCGTGTGGGATATCCACTCCCCCCGGGTGCCCGATACCGCCGAGATGGTGGACCTGCTCGAGCTGGCCCTGGCCGTGCTCGGCCCCGCTCAGCTGTGGGTGAACCCCGACTGCGGCCTCAAGACCCGGGGGTGGGACGAGGTCAAGCCCGCCCTAGCCAACATGGTCGAGGCCGCCCGCCTGGTCCGGGAGCGGATCGGGGCACGAGCCTGAGCGTTCTACGGGCAACCAGCATCGCTCAGCGATGCTCAGACCCCGGAGAACCGAGGTCAGGTGGGGGATCCCGGCGACGGCAGCCTCGACGGCGCCCACCAGGTCGCGCCCGTCACGAGCCCACCCGGTGGCCCCTGCCCGCCTGGCCACCTCGCCGTCACACACCGCCTGGCCCCCCAGGAGCACCGGGACGCGGGGAAGGGCGGCCCGCACCGCGGCGACGGTGTCGACGGCGGCGCCCAGGGACTCCACCCGGGTAACGCCCACGCCGACGGCCACGAGACGATCGACCCGCCGGGCGCCGGCGCGGTCGACTGGGCCGGGCGGCTGTACGACCAACTCCTCGCCGGAGACGAGACCGGGGCCTGGTCGGTCGTCGAGCGGGCCCTGCGGCGGCGACCACCCCCGAGGGTGCCTACCTCGACATCGTGGCCGTGGCCCTGGCCAGGGTCAGCGACGGTGAGCAGGCCGGCCGACTCGGCGTCGCCGACCAGTACGTGGCCACGGCGACGGCCACGCGGGTGGTGGCCCGCCTCGGCGCCCGCTTCCGCCGACCCGGGCGCAGCCGGGGCACGGTCGTGCTGGGCGCACCCCGGGGCGAGCGCCACAGCCTGCCCATCGCCATCTGCGCCGACCTGGTCCGCCTGGGCGGCTTCGCCGTGCTCGAGCTCGGCGCCGACGTCCCCGCCGACACCTGGAGGATCACCAGGGCCGGCGGCGAGGCCGGGGCCGGCGAAGCGCTCGACGTCGCCGGAGCGGACCCGCCATTGCGTGCCCTCCCGCTCGGCAGGGAGCCGACCCTGGCGCACGTAGCGGTAGGCGGTCATGTAGTGGACCCCGAGGCGGGCAGACGGCGGCGACGGAGGCGTCGAGGGTCTTGAGGAACGGGACGACGCCGTTGGACAGCCCGTTGGTGCCCCGGATGAGCGACCCCCGGGAGCGGACCCGGTGGAAGGCGAGGCCGGCCAGCAGCCGGGCCGCCACCTTGGAGTAGTTGGGCTCCTCGGTCTCCAAGCACGCCGGGGGGATGGCCTTCTTCGCCACCGGTGACTCGATCGTGGCCAACAACCTGATGCTCAACCTCTACAAGCACATCAACTCGCCCGAGGCCCGGCTGTTCCTCTCCCGCCAGCTCTACTAGGAGGCCGTTCACGTCCAGTTCTACCTGACCCTGCTCGACAACTACCTGCCCGATCCCGAGGAGCGGGCCCAGGCCTTCGCCGCCGTGGAGAACATCCCCTCCATCCGGGCCAAGGCCGACTTCTGCTTCAAGTGGATGGCGGGCATCGGCGGGCTCGATACCCTCCGCAGCAGAGCCGATCGCCGGGCCTTCCTGCTAAACCTGGTGTGCTTCGCCGCCTGCATCGAGGGCCTGTTCTTCTTCGCCGCCTTCGCCTATGTGTACTTCCTGCGCTCCAAGGGCCTCCTCAACGGGCTGGCGTCGGGCACCAACTGGGTGTTCCGGGACGAGAGCGGCCACATGGGCTTCGCCTTCGCCGTCATCGACACCGTGCGGGCCGAGGAGCCCGACCTCTTCGACGCCGACTTCGCCCGATCGGTCGTGGCCATGATGGAGGACGCGGTGGAGGCCGAGAGCGCCTTCGCCTCCGACGTGCTGGGCGGCGCCGTCTCGGGCATCTCCCTGGCCGACACCCGCCAGTACTTGCGCCACGTCGCCGACCAGCGCCTGGGCGACCTCCACCTCCCGCCCCGCTTCGGCGCCCGCAACCCCTTCGGCTTCATGAAGCTCCAGGACGTGGCCGAGCTGTCCAACTTCTTCGAGCGCACCGTCTCCGCCTACCAGCTCGGCGTGAGCGGCACCGTCGCCTTCGACGAGGAGTTCTAGAACCGCCCAGCGAGCCAGGCCAGGCCCTGGACGGCCCGCCACCCGAGGTAGATCACCACCGCCACCACCAGCAGCTTGAAGTGCCAGGGGGCGCGCAGATCCTCGCCGGCGCCGGGTTCGGGGAGGACGGCGCCGCACGTGGGACAGGAGCGGTCGGCAGGGATGGCGTCGACGGTCCAGAACCGGCTGCAGTCCTCACACCAGGGCATGTCCGCCCTCAGGATACGGCGGCAGCGCCCGCCGGTTGGCGTCGCTTTCCCACTGTTCTTTCGTCTGGAGACGGCACCCGGTGCCGTTGTGCGACGAAAGAACGGGCGAGGCCGGCGCCGGATGCCCGGGCGAGGCCGGGGCCGGGGCTGGTCACATCCGGCGGATGGCCAGGATGGCGATGTCGTCGGTGACCGGGGTGGTGGCGAAGTCGGCGGCGGCCTCGACCAGGGTCTTGCACAGCACATCGGGCTCGATGTCGGGGTCACGCCGAAGCTGGGCAGCGATGCGATCCTCGCCGAAGAGCTGCTCGCCGTTGCGGGCCTCGGCCAGGCCGTCGGTGTACATCAACACCATGTCGCCGCTCTGCAATGGGATCTCCCGGCTGGTGTAGCCGGCGTCGGGCTGGAGCGAGATCAGCGGGCCTGTAGCCCGCAGGGGCCGGACCTCGCCGTCCTGCCAGTAGAAGCTGGCGGGGTGGCCGGCCGAGGCGTAGCGCAGCGTTCCGGCCTGGGTGTCGAACACCACCACGCACATGGAGATGAACTCCTCGCCCCTGTCCATCCCCGAGATCTGGCGGTTGAGCTCCTCCAGGGCCTGGGCCGGATCGCGGTACTGGCGCAGGAACACCCGCAGCAGGTGCTTGGCCTGGAAGGCACTGATCGAGGGCTCGATCCCATGGCCGGCGACATCGCCGATGAGCGCCGCCACCCTGGTGGGGGCCACCCGGAACACGTCGTAGAAGTCGCCCGCCATCATCCCGGTGCCCGCCTGGTAGACGGTGCCCAGCTCGAAGCCGGCGAACTCGGGGACGTCCTCGGGAGCGAGGCGGGCGGCCCATCGTTTGGGGGCCAGGGCTTCTTGGACCAACACCTCCTGGGCCCGCTGCTCGAGCTGGCTGCGGCTCTCGGTGAGCCGGGCGTGGGTCAGCAGCTTCTGGGCGTAGCGCAGCGAGAGGGCCACGGGTACGAGCAGCACCACGCTGAAGATGTCGCTCCACCCTGACATCGACAACGACCCGGCCAACGTGGCCACGGCCACGGCGGAGTACAGGAGGGTGGAGTGGGTGTCTTTCAGCAGGGAGTCCCGTGCCAGCTGAGCGGCCTCGGAGTGCTCACCGGAGCTCTGATCGATCCGTCGGCTGACCCGCAGGAGGCGCCGGGCCGAGCGCCCCCACACGGAGGCCGCCAGCACGGCGGCGACGGCGACGATCCCGAGGATCGGGCGCTCGATCATGACTGAGCGCAGGCTATACCCCCCGCGGACCCGCCCCCTCCGACAGGCACGGGGGACTATCGCCGTAAGCGGTGCAGGCACGGCCGATCACGACGACCGCCGGCGCACCCTGAGCTTAAGCGGGGTGTTGCCCAACTCGAAGTGCTCGCGCAGCGCCCGTTCCAGGTAGCGCAGGTAGGTGGGGGCCAGATCGCGGTTGGCGAAGAGGGTGAAGGTGGGCGGCTCCGTCGCCCCCTGGGTGGCGTAGAGCACCCGGCCCCCCGGCGAGGGGTGAGCGGCCTGGGCGGCCTGCACGACCTGATTGAGCTCCCGGGTCGGTACCCGCCGGCGATAGGCCTCCACCGCCTGGCCGAGGGCAGGGAGCAGCTTGTGGATGGACCTGCCGGTCAGGGCGCTGCCCTTTATCACCGGCGAGGTGGACAGGAAGTGGAGTCGGTCGGCGACCTGGGCGGCGGCGTCGGCCCGGGCCTCGGCGTCGAGGGTCTCCCACTTGTTGAGCAGGATGACGGTGGGACAGCCGGCGGCGTCGATCCGCTCAGCCAGGCGCTGGTCCTGGTGGGTGACCCCCTCGGCGGCGTCGATGACCAGCACGGCCAGGTCGGCGGCGTCGACGGCTTGGAGCGCCCTTACCAGGGAGTAGTACTCCGGCCCGGCGCCGATCCGGGAACGGCGCCGCATCCC
>JBPCJK010000094.1:0-3401 GCA_051005375.1 Acidimicrobiales bacterium | reverse complement strand
GGTCGAAGAAGGCCGACAGCTTGTCGACGTCGTGCAGCTCCCGGGCCAGCGCCGCCGCCAGATCGAAGCGGAACCCGTCGACGTGCATCTCGTTCACCCAGTAGCGCAGGCTGTCCATGATGAGCTGGAGCACGTGGGGGTGGCGCATGTTCATGGTGTTGCCCGTACCGGTGTAGTCCATGTAGTGGCGGCGATCGTCGGCCATGAGCCGGTAGTAGGCGGCGTTGTCGATGCCCTTCATGGACAGCACCGGTCCCAGATGGTTCCCCTCCCCGGTGTGGTTGTAGACCACGTCGAGGATCACCTCGATGCCGGCGTCGTGCAGGCGCAGCACCATCTGCTTGAACTCCTGGACCTGCTGGCCGCGCATCCCCGACGAGGAGTACTCGTTGTGGGGGGCCAGGAAGCCGATGGAGTTGTAGCCCCAGTAGTTGCGCAGGCCCCGCTCCACCAGGTGGGCGTCGTGGACGAACTGGTGCACGGGGAGGAGCTCCACCGCGGTGACGCTGAGGCGCTTGAGGTGGTCGATGGCCACCGGAGTGGCCAGGCCGGCGTAGGTGCCTCGCAGCTCCGGAGCGATGCCGGGGTGGGTGGCGGTGAAGCCCTTGACATGGACCTCGTAGAGCACCGTCTCGTGCCAGGGGGTGCGGGGGTGACGGTCGTTGGCCCAGTCGAAGTAGGGGTTGGGCACGACCGACTTGGCCACGAAGGGAGCGCTGTCGAGCACGTTGTCACGGCCGTCGGGGTCGCCGAAGCGGTAGCCGAACACGGCCTCGTCCCATTCCGTAACGTCATCGACGGCCTTGGCGTAGGGGTCGACCAGCAGCTTGGCCGGGTTGCAGCGGTGGCCGGCGGCGGGATCTCGGGGCCCATAGACCCGGTAGCCGTAGCGCTTCCCAGGGCCCAGGTTGGGCACGTACCCGTGCCAGCAGAAGGCGGATACCTCGGGCATGGGCAACCGGCTCTCGACGCCGCCGTCGTCGAACAGGCACAGCTCGACCTTCTCGGCCACCTCCGAGAACAGCGAGAAGTTGGTCCCCATGCCGTCGTAGGTGGCCCCCAGGGGGTAGGGCTCTCCGGGCCAGATACGCATCGCAGGGACGCTACCGGAGCGCTCGAGGATCGCGGCATGGTGTCGGGGCCTGCCGCCCTGGAGGCCGCCGAGCGGGCTGGCCTGGTCTTCCCGTGGCGGCGGCGGCTCGGCAGTGGCTGGAGCGAGCCGAGGAGGTCGGAAATGGGTGACCTCGACTACTCGGTGCTGGTCTCCCGGGTTCGCAGTGGAGCTGGGGATGACGCTTCCCCTTCCTCGGCTCCCTCGGCTCCCTCGGCGGACCAAAGCTGACGATCCGAGTCGTAGACCGGCCGGTTGTCCTCGTCGGCCCTGACATTGGCGTGGAGGAGGTGGGGCTGTGACCGGCCCTCGCCTAGGAGGTGCACGACGTCAATGCCCCGCAGCGTGGCGGCGTCGGCGATCAGCCGGCGGTGGCAACGCCACCACAGGGTATCGGCGCACATGATTGCCACCGTCTGAGCACGCGCCCGTGCGACGAGGTCGTCGAAGGCGGCCTGGAAGGTGGGACCGTCCATGTAGGAGGCGTACGCTCGGAACGAGGCGTTTGCGCCAGGACGGGTGCCGAGATACGGCTGGCCCACGGCGCCGGCCGCCGAGCTCCTCGCCTCGCCACTCATAGTCCACACCCACCCGAGGAAGCTCCTCAGCCAGGCTCTCACGGGACAGACGGGGGTTGCGCCGAGAGCCGGGGTGGCGACGGACGTCGACCAGGCACTCGACGTGCACCTCGGCCAGCGGGGCCACCAGCTCCGGGATGGAGCGAGTCCCGTGCCCGACGGTGTACATGACGGCCACAACCCGGTCATACCCCTACCGGCCGGCACTTGTGCCACCGCTACCCTGTTGACAGCCCCGCCGGTGCCAGGAAAGCCAGTGTGTTCGGCGGGGTGACACCGCCGTGATCAACGCCCCCGTAGCTCAGAGGATAGAGCATCGGTTTCCTAAACCGTGCGTCGCAGGTTCGAGTCCTGCCGGGGGCGCCAGTAAAGCCCTGGTCCGTACTCCTCGACGAGTGGCTCACCCACATCGAGCACCTCGGCCGTTCGCCCCGACGCTCTTCGGCTATCGGCGCCTCGTCGTCCAGCTCCCCGATGGCTTCAAGTCGCTCCCGCTTCAAGAAGGTGACGCCCAAGGTCGTCGTCGACCTCTACCGCTTCCTGCCCCAGACGACGACGCGCAAGCCGGCGACCGTGCTCCAGTTCCACACGGTGCTGCGGGCCGCCTTTGCCCAGGCGGTCATCGAGATCGACAAGGAGCTGATCGTGCGGGGCACCAAGACCCACGCGTCCGCAATTCGATCCAGCCTTGATCGGCAAGACCGACGAGTACGTCACCTCCCGCGAGGGCTTCCCCGAGGTTGCCGCCGAGCGCCGCCTCGGTCGGGTTCCCGTCCTGCTCGTCCGGATGAACGCCGACCTGATGATGGGCGAGGAGTTGAAGAAGACCGGCGCCGGCAACCTGTTCACCGTGTTTGGGGAGCCTGACATCGAGATCAAGGCCGAGGGTGACGAGCTGCGGGTCATCCTGTGCGGTGTCGACGTCTACGACCCCAACACCGGCGAGAGCCGCAGCAACGACACCAGCCAGATGGATGCCGTGACGAAACCCTGAGGGTGCGTCTCTGGAAAGATGGCCTGCAGTAAGCAAGGGTCGAGCCGAGCTATGGCACAGGTCAACGTCCCGGAAACGGCTCCTCCCGGTCCCAGAAGCCCAATCGTCGCATCTCGCGATGGATCTCGTTGGCGCGCATCGTCGTGCAGAGCCCCCTCGTACCCGCCCTCATGAGCAGTTTGCGGATGCGCTCGTAAGGATGACCGGGGGCGTGGCGAGCGAGTGCGCTCAGTGCGTCCCCATCGTCGGTGACCAGAACGAGGCTGCGGGTCACCGCCAAGGCGATGCAGGCCGCTTCGCCTGCGTCGAGCGGGAAGCGAAGCCTGAAGTCCTTGCAGCCGTCAGGGCTGGTCAGGTGTCCGACCAGAGCGAGCTCCTCGGTGGAGAGGTCGAGGATCACCAGAGAACCGGATTCGTGAAGCGCCGTTACCCGGCTGAGTCGTTCGGCGTTGCATGATGCCTCCTGCCGGGCCTCGACGTTGCGGGCGAGGTCGGCACTGGCACGTCGCTGGTAGGCGACGCTGCGAGTGATCTCGCTTCGAACGTGGTCCGGCGTATCGGCGGCTTCATCGTCGTCGTAGACGATGCGGGGCGTAGCGATCGGTGAGCCCAGGAGCTCGAGGAGCAAGTGCGCCTCGTCGACCAGGAGAAAGTACCGAAGGACGACGGTATCGACGACGGACTCAGGCGATGCCGAGGATGCCGCTGTCGGTGTACT
>JBPCJK010000093.1:0-7577 GCA_051005375.1 Acidimicrobiales bacterium | reverse complement strand
GCAGCCGCCGAGTGGATGCGCCAGGATTGCCCCCAGGACTGGCCGACGGGAAGGACGTGAGTGCCATGACCGGCCCCGTGGGCCCTTACACCCCCATCGTGCGGGCCGGCGACTGGTTGGTGGTGTCCGGCCAGGTGGGCCTCAGGGACGGCAGCTTGATCCACGGCGGGACCCGCGAACAGCTCGGCCAGGCCCTCGACAACCTGCGGAGCCTCTTGGAGTCCCAGGGGGCGAGCATGGACGACGTGGTCAAGACCACGGTGTTCCTGCGTCACCTCAGCGACTACGCCGCCATGAACGAGACCTACGTGGCCGCCTTCGGCGAGCACCGCCCGGCCCGCTCGGCCATAGGTGTAGCCGAGCTGCCCCTAAACGCCCTGGTGGAGATCGAAGCCTGGGCCTGGGTGGGCTAGGACCGGTTCGGCGACGACGCCTACCCCCAGCGGGTCTCGCCGAAGCGGTAGCCCACCGAACGTACGGTGTGGATGAGGTTGGCACGCTCCTCGCCCAGCTTGGCCCGCAGCCGGCGGACGTGGACGTCGACCGTGCGGGCACCGCCGTAGTAATCGTACCCCCACACCCGGCTGAGCAGTGTCTCCCGGGTGAACACCTTGCCTGGGTGCGACGACAGGAACTTCAACAGCTCGTACTCCATGTAGGTGAGGTCGAGGGGCCGACCGGCGATGGCCGCCTGGTACGTCTCCAAGTTGAGCATCAGGTCGCCGTACTCGACCAGCTCCGGGCGAGTGCCCTGCCCGGTACGCCAAAAGAGGTGCTTGAGCCGGGCCTCGAGCTCGTGCGACCGCACCGGGGCCAGGCAGAAGTCGTCGAACAGGTCCTCCCGCAGCTCGAGGTCCTTGAGCTGGGCGGCGCTCACCAGGACCAGGAGGGGCTCGAGGGGCAGGTCACGCTTGCGCAGGGCGCGGCACAGGGCGAACGCCCCTTCCGGGTCGTGGTCGGCGGCCACCACCCCTCCGGCCCACCCGTCGTCAGGGGCCATGCGGGCCGCCCCGTCGGCGTCGGTCACCGACTTCCACGGGTAGCCGCCGAGGTCGAGCGCCTGGGCCAGCTCGGGGGCAGGAGGGTCGGGGTAGATCAGCAGCGGTTCCACCGTCGGTCCTACAGCCGGGGGAGGTAGCGGTCGAGCTCGAACTGGCTCACCTGGGTCTTGTAGTCGGCCCACTCCGCCCGCTTGTTGCGGATGAACCACTCGAAGACGTGCTCACCGAGCGTGGCCGCCGCCAGCTCGGAGCATTCCATAGCGGCGACGGCTTCGTTGAGGTTGCCGGGCAGGGGGCGGATGCCCTCGGCCAGCAGCTCTTCGGGGGTGAGCTCGTAGAGGTTGGCCTGGGTCTCGGGCGGCAGCTCGTAGCCCTCCTCGACGCCCTTGAGGCCGGCGGCCAGCACCATGGCGAAGGCCAGGTAGGGGTTGCAGGCGGGGTCGGGGGCCCGGTACTCGATGCGGGTGGAGTCGGCCTTGTTGCGCTTGGAGTGGGGCACGTTCACCACCACCGAGCGGTTGTTGCGGGCCCAGGAGACGTAGACCGGCGCCTCGTAGCCGACCACCAGGCGCTTGTAGGAGTTGACCCACTGGTTGGTGACGGCGGTGATCTCGGGGGCGTGGCGGAGCAGCCCGGCGATGAACCCCTTGGCCACCTTGGACAGGCCGTGCTCGTCGCCGGGGTCGTGGAAGGCGTTCACGTCGCCCTCGAACAGCGAGAAGTGGGTGTGCATGCCCGACCCCTGGACCCCGGCCATGGGCTTGGGCATGAAGCTGGCGAAGACGCCTCGCTCCCGGGCGATCTCCTTGACCATGAGCCGCAGCGTCATGACCGTGTCGGCCATGGTGAGGGCGTCGGTGTGGCGCAGGTCGATCTCGTGCTGGCTGGGGCTGTCCTCGTGCTGGGAGTACTCGACGGGGACCCCCATCTCCTCGAGGGTCAGCACCGTCTGCTTGCGCAGGTCGGTGGTCAGGTCGGCCACTGAGAGCTCGAAGTACGAGCCCCGGTCGAGCAGGGCGGGAGGATGGGTCGGGTCGGCGTTGGCGAAGTAGAAGTACTCGACCTCGGGGGCGGCGTAGAAGGAGAAGCCCCGCTCCCGGGCCCGCTCCAGGGCGCGGCGGAGCACGTTGCGAGGGTCGCCCTCGAAGGGGGTGCCGTCGAGGTTGATGACGTCACAGAACACCCGGGCCACGGGCGCGCTGCTGTCGCCGAGGGGGAGGATCTGGAAGGTCTTGGGGTCGGGGCGGGCGAGCACGTCGCTCTCCTGGACCCGGCTGAACCCCTGGATGGCGGAGCCGTCGAAGGTCATGCCCTCTTCCAGGGCGGTCTCCAACTCGGCGGGGGTGATGCTGAACGCCTTGGGCGTACCGAGCACGTCGGTGAACCACAGCTGGACGAAGCGGATCCCCCGCTCCTCCACCGTGCGCATGACGTAGTCCTGCTGGCGTTCCATCAGTACCTCCTCTCGACCGGTTCCGGGTCGAGAGCCTCGAACGGGCGGGGGGAGCTGCTCATGGCCTATCTTCGCGCTGGCACCGACCCCCGCCGCGCCGTTCGGACTCGGGGGCGTGGTAGTTCATATGACGTTCACAATTCGGCAACGGTCGAGAAACCCCTCCCGACCACGGTGGGCGGCCAGCCGCCGCAGGCCCTCGAGCCGCTTCAAGCCCCAGACGACCAAGCCCTAGATGACAAGGAGACAGCACCGTGCAGGAACGTACCCCGGCAGAGGTCCTCGCCCTGGCCGAGAGCGAAGGCGTCCAGATCGTCGACTTCCGATTCTGCGACCTTCCCGGGCTCACGCAGCACTTCTCGGTCCCCCTCCACCAGCTCACCGAGGAGGCCTTCGAGGAGGGCTTCGGCTTCGACGGGTCGTCCATCCGGGGCTTCCAGGAGATCCAGGAGTCGGACATGCTCTTGATGCCTGACCCCAACACCGTGGTGCTCGACCCCTTCACCGAGCACCGCACCCTCAACCTCAACTGCTTCGTGCACGACCCCATCACCGGCGAGCCCTACAGCCGTGACCCCCGCTACATCGCCAAGAAGGCCGAGGACTACCTCACCTCCACCGGCATCGCCGACACCGCCTACTTCGGGCCCGAGGCCGAGTTCTACGTGTTCAACGACGTCCGCTTCGCCCAGAACCAGCACTCGGCGAGCTACTCGGTCGACTCCATCGAGGGCATCTGGAACTCTGACCGCGACGAGGGGCCCAACCTGGGGTTCAAGCCTCGCTACAAGGAGGGCTACTTCCCCGTCCCCCCCATGGACCACTTCCAGGACCTTCGCTCGGAGATGGTGCTCACCATGGAGGCCCTCGGCATCGAGATCGAAGTCCAGCACCACGAGGTGGGCACCGCCGGCCAGGCCGAGATCGACATGCGCTTCGACACCCTGCTGTCCATGGCCGACAAGCTCATGCTCTACAAGTACGTGGTCAAGAACGTAGCTCGCAAGCACAACCTGACCGCCACCTTCATGCCCAAGCCCATCTTCCAGGACAACGGCTCGGGCATGCACGTGCACCAGTCGTTGTGGAACGGGGGCGACCCCCTGTTCTTCTCCGAGACCGGCTACGCCGGGCTTTCTGACATGGCCCGGTGGTACATCGGAGGGCTGCTGGCCCATGCCCCCGCCGTGCTCGCCTTCGCCGCCCCCACCACCAACTCCTACAAGCGGCTGGTGCCGGGCTACGAGGCGCCGGTGAACCTGGTGTACTCGCAGCGCAACCGCTCGGCCTCGGTGCGGATCCCGCTGTACTCCAAGAGCCCCAAGGCCAAGCGCCTGGAGTTCCGCTGCCCCGACCCGAGCGCCAACCCCTACCTGGCCTTCGCCGCCATGCTCATGGCCGGCCTCGACGGGATCCAGAACCGCACCGAGCCGCCCGACCCGGTCGACCGCGACCTCTACGACCTCCCCCCCGAGGCGCTGGCCCAGGTCCCCCAGGTGCCGGGCAGCCTGGAGGAGGCGTTGCTGGCCCTGGAGGCCGACAGCAAGTTCCTCCTGGTCGGCGACGTGTTCACCGACGACCTCATCGAGACCTGGGTCCGCTACAAGCGTGACCACGAGATCGACGAGGTCCGCCTCCGGCCCCACCCCTGGGAGTTCATGCTCTACTACGACATCTGAGCGTGTGGGGGCGCCGGCCTGGGGGTTTGTAGTTGGGAGGCGGCCTCGTGACACGAGAGTGACACTCAACCAGCGTGACCTGGGCCCACTTCCCGACTTTGGTGGCGATCAGATGATGCTCTCGGTGGTGCAGGTACCAACTTCGCCCCGCTTCGTGAGACAGTCTTCAGCCGTTCGCCGGCCAGGCGGCGTCGATCGAGAGAAGCTTCGGGCGTTCGTCATCGAGGAGACGGACTTAAAGGCATCCTGAAGTGGTCTGTCACCCACATCGTCGAGGCTAGAGCAGCTGCGCGCCACCTTCCCCACGCTGCAGTTATGGGGTGAGGTGCTGCCGAACGCGTTCGCTCCAGCCGTCGGCAGTGAGCTCTCGACGGAAGATACGGACTGGCCTCCCGTTCGCGTAAGCCAGGTTGCGATTATGGGCCTTGGCAGTGCCAGCGATCACTTTCAGGCCGTACGTGTCCACATTGATGCTTACCAGTTGTTCCCGTTTGCCCAGTCGACGCTGATTCGCGGTGCACTCATCGGAGCCGCAGAGGCGGTCTGGGTCCCTGGCCTCCGACGATCGGGATCAGCGGGTCGCACGAGCGCGCCTCGTGGCGGTCCAGATGTACACGGAGCATCTCAAGTATCTCGACCTCCCGCGGAAACTCTCGCCAGTGCCGCACGAGGGCACGGATGCCGTCGCCAGCCATGTCCAACAACGTCTGAAGACGTTGGGCGAGATGCGTGCGCGCAGTGGTGAGAGTGACTCGTTCAACACCACAGAGATGGTCCGGTGGCCGCCTTGGCGGCGTTTGAGACCCGGGCCCTGATGGACGAGGCCGAGAGCATCTGGCGGATCACGTCCGGAGCGGCGCACGGGTTCGCGTGGTCACTTCTCGGTCAGGCCGATACTCAACAGGCTGGTGCCGTCGACTCGTGCGGCATTGTTCCGTTCGCCGCAGCAGGAGGCATCGACAGGATTGCGAACGGCTACTTGTGCAGCTTCCGCCTTGCGAGTCATGGGTGGGAGTTGCTCCGTGACCGCAGCAGTCGCCACCGTACCATTCCGGCACTGGGAGTGCGCGTCCGACGACCCGTGTGCGCTCGGGTGCCCGGGCACTTCATGTCGAGGAAGGGGGCGGTCCATCCACTACCCGGGGTGCCATGCCAGTATCGTCCGAGGCGTGCACCGACCCGGACTCGCCGGGCCTTCGGCCGGCGTGGTGAGCTGGCTAGCCGGCCTCGGACAACTGTGAGCGGGCCGAGCGGGTCTGCTGCTCCCCTTCCCGGGTTCGATGCTCCTCCGGTTGTGGAAGTGGCCCTGGGCGTGCAATTCCGACCGCTCTTGAGTCTCAGGCCGATCGAACTGGCTGCGCTCCGGGAGCGCTGGCGGGGGAGGTATCCGCTGGTCCAGGAGCAACCGCCACTTCCCCCGACGATCGAGTCGCCCTCGGGGGTGCCGGCGGTGCAGTTCATTATCGGCCCTGCCCTGCAGACCCGGCTTTGTTTCCTCGACGACGCGCAAGTCGAGCTGATCCAACTCCAGCATGACAGGCTCACGGTAAACTGGCGGCAAGTTGGCCCAGACGCTGAGTACCCCCGATACCCCTACGTGCGGGGCGTGTTCGAAGAGCGCTTCTCTGATCTGCGGTCCTATGTTGAAGAGAACCAGTTAGGTTCGCTGGACGTCACACAGGTCGAGATGATCTACGTCAACGCCATAGAGATGGAAGACGATCAGCTCGGCTACCTGGATCAGGTCCTCCGCAACTGGTTACCGCCGATCGAGCACCACCTCGGTGATCCGGAACAAGCCCGTGCTGCCCTCGTGTTCCCTGTGCCACAGGTCGGCCGGCCACCGGTCCGGATGTACGTGGCCGCTGACCCAGCCCAGCGCCCCGACGGGCGCCCAGCCGTGTTTCTTACGCTCACGGTTCGGGGCGCGCCGACCGATGAACGGTCGGAGGCGGCACTACGGTTCATGGACCACGCTCATGAGCACGTCGTCCGAAGCTTCGCCGAGCTAACCCCGCAAGCCATGCACGAGAGATGGGAACGACGCCAGTGACGCAACTGCTCGACCCGCCTATCGGCGGTGGTTCCACGCTCCACCCGCAGGACCGGTTTGCCTTCCCAGGCGTTTCTGAAGCCGAGGACTTCTACGTGCGAGGCCCCCGGCCCCTCCGCAAGATCGAGATCCAGGTCATCGGACCGAGCGTCAGCCTCCGACACACTTGGCTCGCGTCCTACATGGAGGCGCAGATCAACGACCTGCTCCGGCTCCAGCCCGGATGGGACGGGCGTCGGGGGCAGCCACCCACCGATGCGGCCGTCGGCTCTGCGGTGGATCTCCTCTTCGCCGTTGCCGACGACTTGTCATTGCCACCACAGGTCTTCCCTCTTCCTGATGGCGGCCTCCAGCTGGAGTGGCACGCCAGGGCGTCCGTGGAGATCGAGGTCGATGCCGAAGGGGTCGCCCATGTTCTGACTATGGACCAGGACGGCACAACCGTGCTCAACGATGAGCTCGAGGGCAGCGACCACGCCCTTCTCGAGAAGGCTCGTGCCGCTATCCAGCAGCTCTCCATCCGCCTCGCCCGCGCCCGCTGACGGGGTGTCGGACGGCAGGGAAGCCGTGGAGGGCGACGACCCAGCGATCCCGAATGACGACTCCGTCCTTCGCCGGCTCTCCGACAGCGGTCCCTCGATGCTGACGTTCGATCTCGCCACCGGCGAACGGCGACCGTCCTCCGGTGCTTTCAAGCCCGACGACGACGGCGTTTCTGTCTACCGGGAGAGCAAGCTCTCCGAACGGAGCCTTGGCCCCGGGGATTTGGTGCGATCTCCGCATAACCTCGTCATCGCGCTCGGCATCGGCGAGGTCCGAGCCGCTGCCACTCTCGGTGTACGTGACGACCCGTGGCCGTCGGCCATCGATGATCCGCAGCACCCCCGCAATGCAGCTCATGCCCTCATCGTGGGGTGGAGCGGGTTGACGAGAAGTCAGCGTCGGGAGCGTCAGCGCTCCCTTGTGACCCTGCCGTCGCTCCGCTTCGTCTACCCCTGAGGAGGCACCGGGTGGAACCGAGCGGCCGACTCGAACTGACCTGGACCAACAAGCACCTGCGGCTCATCACCACCGAGACGGGCGGCTACGACTGGGTCGAGCCGGCCGACCCCCGGGTGTCGGAGGTTCGGCTGCTTCACGACATCGAGTCAGTGGGCGCAGTGGCTGGCGACGTCGCCGACAACCTGCTGATCGAGGGCGACGCCCTCCATGCCCTGACCACGCTGAACCGCATCCCCGAACTCGCTCGCCAATACGCCGGCCAGGTGCGGCGCGTGTACATCGACCCGCCGTTCAACACAGGGCAGGCCTTCGCCAACTACGACGACAATCTCGAACACTCGGTCTGGCTCTCGATGCTGCGTGACCGCCTGGTGCAGAAGCCTCTCCTC
>JBPCJK010000092.1:0-21552 GCA_051005375.1 Acidimicrobiales bacterium | reverse complement strand
CGAACTGGTACCCCAAGGGCGTCAAGATCACCGATGCCCAACTGGCTGCGGTTCCGCTCGAACCCCACGACTTCCATGGCGAGTGGAACTACACCCTCGCCGCTCAACCAATCTCGGCGTGAGCCCTAACCGCGCACCCTCTTAGAAGCGAAGGGACCCTCGCTCTCTTGTCAGCTCCAGTAGCGCCCGCCCACTCGCTTCGCTGAGCCGCCCCGGCGAGTTCACCTGTCAGACCCTCAGGGAGAGCCGCAAGCCCGATGATGTCACCGCTCCCAGTGGGCGGTGAACGGGTCGGTCCAGGTGATCTTGGCCGAGCCGGCAGCTGCAGCCAGCCGGTAACGAGCCAGGGCCGTGGTGCTGGCCGATCCCAGCCGCCCCCCGTCGACCCAGATGTCGAGCCGCCCTCCCACCGGGATGATGCTGGCCCACACCCGGGACGAATCCTCCCCGGCCAGGCGTACGCCACGTAGCGCGTGGATGCTCCCGGTGTTGATGAGCTGCTGCATGAGGGAGACCATCTCGGCATCGCTGGCCCTGCCCGCCTGGTAGCGGGCCAGCGCCTCTTGCGCGTCAGGGCCGATCGCAGCCGCGCTGGTCACCTCTCCACCGTGGGGTGGTCGACCCGGTCGGCGCCGAGCGGGCGTCGCCACTCACGCCACCTTGGCGGGCACGCCCTCGGCCGTCGTCGTCGTCCCCGAGGGGCGTCCCCGCTGCCGTCTGACCAGCCCCGCCAACACCCCGGCGGCCACCACCACGGCCAGCACCAGGCCGAGACGAGCGCCTCCCTGGCTGAGCCATCCCGACGCCGCCGACGACCAGTCCTCGACCACCCCGACCGGGCTCACGCTGCGGGGGTGGGCGGGGTCCATGGCGTACACGCCGAAGTAGAGCATGTAGGCCCCGACGGCCACGAGGAGCACCCCTGCGGCCTGGTCGGCGTAGCGCAACGCCTGGTGCAGGCGGCGCACCATCGACTCCCGGGCCAGCGCCAGTGCCAGTGACAGGACCATCAGGACCAAGGTCATGCCCAAGCCGTAGGCCAGGAAGGCCAAGAGCCCCGAGGCGGGATTGGCCCGCTCGGTGGTACCGGCCACCACCACCAGGAACACCGGCAGCGTGCACGACAGCGACGCCACGGCGTAGGAGACGCCGAACAGCACCATGGAGCCGAAGCGCCGGCTGTCACCACCCCGGTCGAGGCGGGGCAGGGCGAGCTTGAAGCGGTGCCCGGCCAGCATCGACGCTCCGAGGGCGAGCATGGCCGCGCCGATGACCAGGGTCAGCCAGGGCATGGCCCGGTAGATCCCGCTCACCCCGGCGTTGATGGGGATGCCGAGGGCGCTGAACACGGCCAGGAACCCGAGCGAGACCGCTCCGGCTGCCGCCAGGGCTCTGGGCACCCGACCGTTGGCGTCAGCACCGGTGTCGTCCAGTCCGATGAAGTACGACAGGTAGGCCGGCAGCATGGGGAAGCCGCACGGGTTGACGGTCGCCACCAATCCGGCGGTGAAGGCGTAGGCCAGGGGGACGTCGATCATGACCCGGTGAGCTTGGTCACGCGCTGGCGCAGCTCGTCGGCGCTCAGCGCGCCCACCTTGGTGTCCACCACGCTTCCATCAGGCAAGACGAAGAACGTGGTGGGCATGCCGACCACGCCCAGGCCCTCGGCCAGGTCGCCGCTCGGGTCACGGAGGATGTCGTAACTGACACCGGTCCGCTCCACCAGGGCCTTGGCGTCGCTGACCTGGTCCCGGAGGTTGACGCCCACGAAGGCAACCCGATCGCCGAGCTCCTGGTGGACCCGCTCCAGGTCGGGCATCTCGGCTGCACAGGGGACACACCAGGAGGCGAAGAAGTTCACGACCAACGGCTTGCCCTGGTAGTCAGCGAAGGATCCCAGGCCTCCCTCCAAGCGGCTGAACCGACCCGTGGGCAGGGCCTTGCCGGTGGCATCGCTTCCCACCAGGGGCTGGGCCGGGTCCTGGTCGTCGCCGGAGAACTTGAGCTGGACCTCGGGCGCCGGTCTCGCTGACGGCTCGTCCGACAGCGACGACAGCACCGAGGCTGCCATCACCGCGGCGATCAGCGCCGCCAGTGCCGCCACCGTTCCGAGGACCAGCGGGTGACGCCGGCCCTTGGCCCGGGTGGGGCCAGGAGGCGTCGTCGGCGATGGCGTCGTCGGCGATGGCGTCGTCGGCGATGGCGTCGTCGGCGATGGCATCGGCGGTTCGCTGGTAGGCGGGGAGGCTATGGCGCAACGCTACCTCTGCGCTGCCTTGCACCCGACAGCAGGTGCGTGCCGAGATCCAGCTGCTGTGGTGCCAGAGGCGGCCGCCGTCGAGATCTCCTGAGCAGGGGTCACGCCACCTCCGGTGACACCAACACCTCGACCCCGTCGATGACCATGACCTCGGCGGGCCGGTGCTTGGGCGGGCGGCCCCGGCGGCGCTTGTGGACCAGGACCCGGCCCTCGACCAAGAGCTCTCCTCCCCAGACACCGCACGGTTCCCGACGCTCCAGGGCGCCCTCCAGGCACGACCGGCGCACAGGGCACCGGGCGCACAGGTGCTTGGCCCTGGCGATGTCGTAGACATCCTCGGAGAAGAACAGCTCCACCATACGGCCGGTCCCGTCGTTGCAGGCCGGCCGCGACCGCACCTCAGACTCAGGGATCACCATCTCGGGGACTGCCAACTTGGTAGCCATCGCTTCCTTCCTTCTTCCTCACGATCGAGTGAACGAACAGCGGCGCCTTGAAAACCAGAAAGGCCGTCGGGGTGTCCCGACGGCCTGGGTGACTTCGACGCTGGCGGAGTGGCTACGTCGAAGGCTCCCGGAGCCGGTGGATCCCGTTGTGCTTGGCGGTGCTGGCGATCCCCTTCATGCCCGGCAGTACGGGAACGCCGGGCGTCGCGGCGAAGGCGCCGGGTACGACCGTCGGCGTGGGCAGTGCGACCTGCCAGCTGGGGACAGCAGCGAAAGGAGCGGTGCCCGGCACATCCCCGTCGATGGCCGCTACCCGTCGGTCGGCATGGAAGGCGGCGCGGGGCGACAGGTGCACTTGCACGTCTGTCTGCATCTGCCGCATGGCACCTCCCGACCGCATCCACGCCCGACCACCGTCGGGACGTCGTCGAGCATCCGACCACGGCCCGACCCCGCCGTCAACTCCTTTTCTTCACCGACCCCCTCGCCGACTTCCTCGTCGACGTTGACCGCTTCTGGGCCGAGCCGATGGACGCCACCACCGGCCCAGCTGGCAACGCCCCAGACCTGAGCGCCAACAACCCGGTCACGACCGAGACCACACCGGCGCCGACCACCACTTCGGCCACACCGAACAGCTTGGCCACCACTCCCCCTACGAGCGCCCCGACGGGAATGGCGGCCCACACCCGGAGGTGGAAGCCAGCGAGGGGATCGCCCTCGATCACCGGCCTGGCGTGGAGCATCGCCCGCATCAACACATCGGCGACCATGCCAGCGCCAGCGCCGACACCGAGGGCCAGGGCGCCGAGCAGCGGGCGGGCAGGGTCGCTCACCACCCCAGCGGCGATGTACCCCGTCCCGGCCACCGCCAGGGCGACGACCACCCCTCGGCCCAGGCCCAGGAGCTGGACCACGGTTGGCGCCGTCAGGCCCCCCACGGCGACGGCCGCCGCCAACCCCGCCAGGAGCAGGCCGAAGGCGGGGGCGCCGAGACCGAGACCGTCGAGGGCGAACAGGACGAGCACGCCGAGCACGGCGCTGCTCGCCCCGGTGGCCACCATGGCCGCTGTGACCACCACGCCGGTACCGGGCGCCAGCGCCGGTGCTGCCACCGCAGCGGCCGTCTTGGTGGCCCCTGCCCCCGCACCTCCGAGTCGTCGCTCCAGCGAGAGCGCCCATAGAGCCGCCGGGGAGAAAACCCCGACGGCGAACAGAAAGGGCAGGCCAGGGGCGATCTGGTAGATCACCCCACCGAGGGGCAGGCCCACGACCGCCAACCCGACCATCCCACGGAGACGGAGCGCAGACGGGTGCGCTGCTCGTAACGTCCCCGCCTCTTCCTCGGCCCCGTCGGCCAACGCCTCACCGATACCAAGGGCGACGGCAGCCGCGCCCACCACGAGCAGCGACGCCGAACCGGCGAGGGCCGCCACACCGACAACGGCCACGGCCACCGCCCTTAGAGTCGCCGCCAACCCGAGGACGGTCCGGCGGTCGGCGTCGCCCACAACGACTGGGCCCACAACGGCGACCACCACCCAGGGAGCGTGCTGGGCGGCGACCACCCCAGCGACGGTGAGCGGATCCCGGGTCAGCCCGGCGACCAGTAGGGGAAGGGCGACGGCGGCGATTCCGTCGCCGACCCCGGCCAGAGCAGACGACCGCCCCAATCGCCGCTCGTCGGCGCCCGGTTCGGTTTGGTGGCCCACGGCCGGCAACCGTAGGCCGTCACCCCTGGTCGTCCGGGGACGGTCACTGGTCGTCGTGACGGGTCTGGTTACCCCGAGGCCAGCCGATCCGACAGAGTTGAGGGATGGCGACGCCTGATCCCCGGGTCGACTTCATCCCCTTCCCCGGTCGGGGGCGGCAGTTCCTCACTTCCGACGTGGTGCGCTTCGGCGACACCCACCCGAGCGGGCGGCTTCGTCTCGACGCCTTGGCCCGCCTGGTCCAAGACACGGGCAACGACGACCTGGCCGATGCCGGCCTCGACCCCGCCTCACCGTGGGTGACCAGGCGGACCTCGGTCTGGGTGCCAGGTCGGTGGCCCAGCCTGGGCGAGCCCCTCACCGTCGCCACCTTCTGCAGCGGGCTCGGCACCCGTTGGGGCGACCGTCGCACCTCGGTGCGCTCCCCCAGCGGTGTGGTCGAGGTGGCGGCGGTGTGGATCTTCCTCGACGACGTCGGCCGGCCGGCTCGGCTGCCGGAGAGCTTCCTGGCCGTGTACGGCGAGTCGGCCGAGGGGCGACGGACTTCGACCCGGCTCCACCACCCCGGCCCACCGGCGGCTGCGGACCGACGGTCGTGGCCGTTGCGGGCCACCGACATCGACGTCTTCGGCCATGTCAACAACACCGCCATGTGGATGCCGATCGAAGACGAGTTGTCCCGGCGGGGCCTCGTCCCCCGCTTCGCCGAGATCGAGTACCGCCTGGCAATCGGCGCCGGTGATCAAGTGGAGCTGGTGTCCCACGTTGACGGCGAGCGCCTCGGCGTCTGGCTGACCGCCGGGGGCGATGTGCGGGCCTCGGCGCTGCTCGTCACCTGAGGAGGATCCGCAGTGATCCGCGACCTGCTGGCCTTCCTCCTCGGCTGGAGCGCAGGGTGGTGGCTGCTGTGGCGCATCCCGGTGCCCCCTACTGGGGTGGGAGTGGCGGGCACCCGTCCGCCGCTATCTATCGTGGTCCCCGCACGAGACGAGCAGGCAGTGCTCCCGACGCTGCTGTCCTCGCTCGGACCTGAGCTTCGTCCCGGTGACGAGGTCATCGTCGTCGACGACCACTCCCGTGACACCACCGCCGACCAGGCTCGAGCCGTAGGGGCGACGGTCATCTCCTCGCCACCACTTCCGGACGGGTGGTTGGGCAAGCCCTGGGCCTGTCACACCGGGGCAGCTGCGGCGGCCAACCGCCTGCTGGCCTTCCTCGACGCCGACACCCGCATCCTGGCGGGCGGCCTCGACCGGCTGGTCGCCGGGCACGCCGCCGCCGGCGGTCTCTACTCGGTGCAACCCTGGCACGTGGTCCCCCGACCCCACGAGCGCCTGGCTGCGGTGTTCAACGTGGTGGCCATGATGGGCACGGCCGCCTTCACTCCGGGCACGCCTGGGACGCGCCGGTTCCTCGGCCGTCGGCGCCCGCCGCCCACCGGTGCTTTCGGGCCCTGCCTGGTGACTACGGCGGCCGACTACCGCAGCGCCGGTGGCCACGCCTCGGTGCCGGACGCGGTGCTCGACGACCTCGCCCTGGCCGCTCGCTTTCGCTCGGCCGGACTTCCTGTTGCCATCCGGGGCGGTCGCGGGACGATCGGCTTCCGGATGTACCCGGCGGGCACAGGTCAGCTCGTCGAGGGGTTCACCAAGAACTTCGCCGCTGCTGCTGGCGAGGTGCGGGTGCCCATCCTGGTGCTGGTCAGCGCCTGGATAGCCGCCCTGACCGCCCCCCTGGCGCTGGTGACCGGTGCGCCCGGCCTCGCTGCCATCTGCTACGTCGCCGCCGCTGTGCAGCTCCACGTCCACCTGCGGCGCATCGGCTCCTTCGGGGCCATCACCGCTGCGCTCTACGTGGTGCCCCTGGCCTGCTTCCTGGCCGTGTTCATTCGCTCGGTGGTGCTGACCTTCGTCCGCCGCCGGGTCAGCTGGAAGGGGCGGACGGTGCCGACCCGGTCGCGACCTTGAACATGGACTGTCGGTAGTAGCGCATCTCGGCCACGCTTTCCCGCACATCGTCGAGGGCGCGGTGGCCGCCGGCCTTGTGCGGCGCCCGGCTGAGGACCCCCGGGTACCAACGTCGGGCCAGCTCCTTGATGGTGGACACGTCGACCGAGCGGTAGTGCAGGTGCTCCTCTATCTTCGGCAGGTAGGCGGCGAGGAAGCGCCGGTCGGTGCCGATGGAGTTACCACACAGCGGGACTGAACGGGCTTCTTCCACGTGGCCCTCGATGAACGCCAGGGTGGCCGCCCCCGCCTCCTCCAGGCTGATGGTCGAGGTCTCGATGGCGGCCAGCAGCCCGCTGCCGGTGTGCATGTCCCGCACCTTGTCGTTCATGGCCGCCAGGGCCTCGGGCGGTTGGTGGATGACCAGGTCGGGCCCCTCAGCCACCACTTCCAGCTCGTCGTCGGTGACCAGGGTGGCGATCTCGACGATGACGTGGCGGCCCGGGTCCAGACCGGTCATCTCCAGGTCCATCCACACGAGCACGCCCGGAATCGTAGGCTGAGAGCCGTGCTCGAGGTCCAGATCATCCGTCTCGACCCCGAACTTCCCCTTCCCAGCTATGCCCGCCCCGGGGATGCCGGAGTCGATCTGGCCGCCCGCCAGGGGGTGGTGCTGCGGGCGGGCGGGGGGCGGGCCCTGGTCCCCACCGGTCTGGCCCTGGCCCTGCCGGACGGCTGGGCGGGTCTGGTGCTGCCCCGCAGCGGCCTGGCCCTGCGCCACGGCATCACCTGCCTCAACACGCCCGGGCTCATTGACGCCGGCTACCGCGACGAGGTGCAGGTCCTGCTCGTCAACACCGATGGCGAGTCAGACTACGAGGTCATGCGGGGCGATCGAATCGCTCAGCTCCTGGTCCAACAGGTGGCCCAGGTGCAGTTCTGCCCGGTGGACACCCTGCCGCCGTCGGCCCGAGGGCCGGGAGGCTTCGGCTCCACCGGCCGTTAGTCGCCGTCCTCCCAGAAGCGCTCCTCGCGGCGGGAGCGGAACCGGCGGGGGTCGCCGGAACGAGGCGGCCGGCGAGGTTGGGGCGATGACGAACCCCGACTCGGCGCCGCCACCACGGCGACGGCCAGGGCGGTGGTCAGGGGCACCGAGGCCACCAGTCCGATGCTTCCGGCCAGGGCCCGTACCACCTCGACGGCGACGGACTCTCCGTTGAGGACGTCGAGCAGGCCCTGGTTGGCCTGGGTGAACAGCAGGAACAGGGGCAGGGAGGCCCCGGCGTAGGCCAGGACCAGGGTGTTGACGGTAGAGGCGATGTGGTCCCGGCCGATGCGCACCGCCGCCCGGTACAGCTGCCAGCGCCCCAGGCTGGGGTTGGCCCCGTGCAGCTCCCACACGGCCGAGACCTGGGTGACGGTGACGTCGTCGAGCACCCCCAGGGCGCCGATGACGATGCCACCGAGCAACAGCCCCCGCAGATCGATCTGCCCGGCCGTGACCTGGAGGAAGGTGGCCTCCTCGTCGGCCAGCCCACTGAAGTGGGCGGCGTCGACGAACACCGATCCCAGCACACCCACCAGAGCCAGGCTGGCCAAGGTGCCGATCAGGGCGGTGGTGGTCCAGGCGTTGACGCCATGGGCCAGGTAGAGGGCAATGACGGCGATGATGGCCGAGCCCACCAGGGCCACCGCCAGCGGGTTGGCCCCCTCCAGGATGGACGGGAGCACGAAGGCGGTGAGCACGAGCAGGCTCACGCCCAAGCCGAGCAGCGCCCGCAGACCCTGCCAGCGGCCAAGCCCCACCACGGCGAGGACGAAGAGGCCGGCCAGCAGGTACAGCGGCGCCCGGCGCTCCCGGTCGGCGAAGCTGTACTCGAACCCCTCGCCCGCTCCCGGGAAGTAACCGAGCACGATGGCGTCGCCGTTGTCCAAGCGAAGGGCGCCTCCAGCCTCGGGCTGCTCTTGGAGATCGATGGCCTTGCCCTTGTCGGGCCCTTCGAGCAACTCAGCCCCTACACGGCTGCAGCGCAACCCCTCGTCGGGGGTGGTCCCCGTGCACGCCCCCCGCTGCACCGAAACCACCCTGGCGTCGAACACCTCCTCGGGGGCGCCGAGCTCTGGTGTGAGCCGGGTGCCGCCACCGCTCGGCCACAGCGCCATCACCCCGGCCACGGTGGCGACGAAGAACGGCGCCAGCAGCACGGCGAGCAACTTGCGGGTGCGGCCACTGGCTCGACCTCGAGCGCCGGAGGGGACGTGGGCGTGCGGTACAGCCATGGTGCCAGCCTGCCCCACCACCGCCATCGGACGGGGGCACCACGGCGGCCAGGTTGAGGGTGTCGACTACGAGCGAGCGAGTGGGGCCGGCGGTTACTGCCCGTTGGGTTCGGCCAGCTCCCGGAGGCGTTCAAGGCTGCGGGACAGCAGGCGGGACACGTGCATCTGGCTGATGCCCAGGCGCCTGGCGATCTCCGACTGGGTCTTGCCCTCGTAGAAGCGCAGGTAGAGCATGAGCTGCTCCCTCGAGGCCAGCTCGGCCATGAGGGGGCTCAACTCGGTGCGGCTCTCGGCTCGAGCCAGCTCAGGGTCGATCTCGCCGAGCTGGCCGAGCAGCCCCGGGCTTTCCTCATCGTCGCCCCGGCTGGCGTCGAGGGACGTCGAGCGGTATGCAGACCCGGCGTCGACGGCCTCGATGACCTCGTCCTCGCTGGTGCCGGCTCGGACAGCGACCTCGGCCACTGTGGGACTGCGGCCGAGCTCGAGCTGGAGGTCGTCGATGACCCCGGTCACCCGCAGGTGGAGCTCCTGGACCCGCCTGGGGACGCGCACGGCCCAGCCCTTGTCCCTGAAGTGGCGTTTGAGCTCGCCCACGATGGTGGGCGTAGCGAAGGTGGTGAACTCCAGCCCTCGGCTTGGGTCGAACCGCTCGACCGCCTTGACCAGGCCGAGCGACGCCACCTGGACCAGGTCGTCGAGCGGTTCTCCCCGGTTGGAGAAGCGCCGAGCCAGGTACTCGGCCAGCCCGAGGTGCGCCTCGATGAGCTGGTCCCGCAAAGCTCTATCCCGAGTGGAGGCGAACTCCTGGAAGGTAGCCAACAAGGCCTTCTTGTCGGCCCGGTCGAGGGTCACGACGCCGCCTTGCGCCGCTTGGTGAGCCGGAACCGCAACGTCCCGTCGTGGTCGGTCACCTCGTGCTCGTCCACCACCGCGGCCAGGATCCGGGAGGACAGCTCGCTGGTGGCGGGCCGAGGCCTTGGCTCGTTGAAGTGCCCGACGCCCTCGATGACCAGCCGGTCGTCCTCCAAGCGGTAGACCAGCGTGAAGCTTCCCTCTCGACCACGGATTCCGACGATGGCGAAGCACAGCTCGTCGACGGCGATCTTGACGTCTTCGACCTCGTCGAAGTTGAAGCCCAGACGACTGGCCAGACTGGCGGCGGTGAGGCGGGCCACCCTGAGCAGGTCTGGCGTCGCCGGCATCGTGAGCCGGATCTGCTCGCCCTCACCATCGCTCATGTTGCCCGCTCCCATGTCGTGGTGGCTCCTCTGCCGAAGCGTAGAGCATGCGCCGGATCGGCAAGCTCTGCTGGGCGAGCAGGGCCGCCCGGGCCACGGTCCGCCTGTCGGCGCACCCTCTGACACCGGGAGACGGGGGTCGGTCGCCTGAAGTCGGTTTGCGCAACTGCAGCGCGGCTAGGTTGGGACCAAGCCCATGGACCTTCCCCACGAGCTCGTCCGGCTGGAAATCCCTGCGCTGCCCGCCTTCGTCGGTGTGGCCCGCACGGTGGTGGCGGCCGTGGCGACCTCGGTGCGGGGAATCGACGACGACCGCTTGGAGGACCTTCGCATCGCCGTGTCCGAAGCCTGCACCAACGCGGTAGAGGCCCAGCAGGCCGTGGGCATGGAGCAGCGGGTGGTACTGCGTTGCCTGATCGACCCGGTCAACCTCGAGGTCCGGGTGGAGGACAGCGGCAATGGTTTCGACCCGGCCGCGGTGCCTGCCCGTCCCCCCGTGATCGACCCCGCCCAACTGGGCCCGGAGCGGGGATGGGGCCTGTTGCTCATCCGCGCCCTGGTCGACGACGTCCGCTTCGTACCGAGCGACGAAGGCACCGCCGTGCACCTGAGCATGCGCCGCCAGTGATGCACCTGCCTGGCGGCCGGTCGCCGACACCCGGTCGCCGACCGCCATCGACGTAGTTTGCTTCTCCCTCTACCCGGGGAGCTTCTCCAGGTCGCCGGTCGCGCAACGGCCGAACGACGCGCCCTGTGTTTGGCGGCCGACTAGGAGATGACGTGACCGAGAGCCGACCGCACGTCCTGGTGGCCAGGCTCGACAACGCCGGCGACGTCCTCCTGGCCGGACCGGCGGTGCGAGCGGTGGCCGCCGGCGCCGGTCGGGTCACTCTCCTGGCGGGGCCGGCGGGCAGGGATGCGGCGGCGTTGCTTCCGGGCGTCGACCAGTTGGTGGTCTACGATGCGCCCTGGACGGGCTTCGCCCCTCCCCCCGTCGACGGCCGAGCCCTCGCTGGCCTGGTCGAGGAGATCGCCGCTCTCGCCCTGGACGAAGCCGTGGTGCTGACCTCGTTCCACCAGAGCCCCCTGCCCCTCGCCCTGGTCCTGCGCCTGGCCGGTGTTCCCCGCATCGGCGCAGTCAGTGTCGACTACCCCGGTTCGTTGCTCGACGTGCGCCACCAGGTGCCCGACGGCCTGCACGAGGTGCAACGGGCCCTGTCGATGGTCGGCGCCCTCGGGTACCGGCTTCCATCCGGTGACGACGGCGCTCTGGCCGTACGCCTCCCGTTGCCGGCCTGGCGCCCCTTCGCCGTGCCTTACCTCGTGTTCCATCCGGGGGCATCGGTGCCCGCCCGGGCCTGGGACGTGCCTCGGGGCCAGGCCCTGGTGACCGCGCTGGTCGAGCGAGGCTGCCGGGTGGCGGTGACCGGCGCGCCAGCCGAGCGGGCCCTGACCGCGG
Source organism: Acidimicrobiales bacterium (assembly GCA_051005375.1). Taxonomy (GTDB): domain Bacteria; phylum Actinomycetota; class Acidimicrobiia; order Acidimicrobiales; family CADCSY01; genus JADDRA01. The sequence continues at coordinate 10,211 of JBPCJK010000092.1, read as the reverse complement.
CCGTGGCCGGGCGCCCCCACGCCGACGTGGCCGACCTGGGGGGGCGCACCGACCTGGCCGAGCTGGCCGGCGTCCTCGACGGGGCGTCGGCGGTGATCTGCGGCAACACCGGACCGGCCCACCTCGCCGCCGCGGTGGGGACTCCCGTGGTGTCGATCTTCGCTCCTGTGGTGCCCGCTTCGCAGTGGGCGCCGTGGGCGGTTCCCCTGGCCCTGCTCGGCGACCAGTCGGTCGGCTGTGCCGGATGTCGGTCCCGCACCTGCCCGGTGCCCGGCCACCCCTGCCTGGCCGGCGTGACCGTCGACGCCGTGGTCCACGCCGTGGACACCCTGTCCGGGGTTGTACGAGAGAGATCGGCGGTCGGATGAGGATCGCCATGGTGTCCGAGCACGCCAGCCCCTTGGCCGTGCTGGGTGGGGTCGACTCCGGTGGCCAGAACGTCCACGTGGCCAACCTGGCCCGGGCCCTCGGCCGGCTGGGGGTCGAGGTGGTCGTGCACACCCGCCGTGACGACCCCGCCTTGGCCCGCCGGGTGGCCTTCGCCCCCGGGGTCGTGGTCGACCACATCGACGCCGGCCCGGCCGCCCCGGTGCCCAAGGACCAGCTCTTGGCCTACATGCCCGCCTTCGCTCGGGAGCTGTCCCTTGTCTGGCGTAGGCAACGCCCCGACGTGGTCCACTCCCACTTCTGGATGTCGGGCCTGGCCGCTCTGTGGGCGGCCGGCCCCCTCGACCTCCCCGTGGCCCACACCTACCACGCCCTGGGCGTGGTGAAGCGCCGGCACCAGGGCAGCCACGACACCAGTCCCCCCGCCCGCCTGGACGCCGAGCGCATGCTTGCCGGCGCCGTCGACCAGATGGTGGCCACCACCGCCGACGAGGCCTTCGAGCTCATGGCGCTGGGCGCCGATCTCGACCGCATCACGGTGGTGCCCTGCGGGGTCGACCTGGCCCGGTTCCATCCGGACGGGCCGGTCGAGCGTCGAGCGACCGATCGCCGGCGGGTGGTGGTGGTAAGCAGGTTGGTCGAGCGCAAGGGGATCGGCAACGTCATCACCGCCCTAGCCGACCTCCCCGACGTAGAGCTGGTCATCGCCGGTGGCCCACCCGCGGGCATGCTCGACGACGATCCCGAGGCCAGGCGCTTCGTCGCCCTGGCCGCGTCGCTGGGACTGGCCGACCGAGTCGATCTGCGGGGGGCGGTACGGCGCGAGGACCTCCCGGCCCTGTTGCGCTCGGCCGACGTCGTGGCCTGCTGCCCCTGGTACGAGCCCTTCGGGTTGGTGGCGGTGGAGGCCATGGCCTGCGCTGTTCCCGTGGTGGCCTCGGCCGTGGGGGGACTGGCCGAGAGCGTGGTCGACGGTGTGACTGGGATCCACGTGCCGCCCCGCCAGCCCCGGCGCATCGCCGAGGCCCTGGCCCTGGCCCTGGCCGACGAGGACCGGCGGGTGTCGATGGGGGCGGCCGGCCTGCGCCGGGCCCGGCGCTTTGGTTGGGACCGAATCGCCGGCCAGACCCTTGAGGTGGGCGAGCGCCTGGCCACGGCCCGGCGTCGATCCAACCTGGCGACCAGTGAGTCCCAGGTGTGAGGGAGCCCGCCCCGACTGGGCGTGACCACGTAGCCGCCCTGGCCCGGCCCCTGCAGGCCCTCGACGACGAGGCCGACCGTCTCCAGGCATGGGGACAGCACTTGGCCCGGGTCCTCAGCGGCGGGGGTCGTCTCCTCGTCGCCGGGAACGGGGGCAGCGCAGCGCAGGCCCAGCACCTGACCTCCGAGCTGGTGGGCCGGTACCGGGACGAGCGCCAGCCGTTCAGCGCCATCGCCCTGTGCTCCGAGTCCTCCAGCGTGACCGCCATCGGCAACGACTACGGGATGGCGGAGGTGTTCGCCCGCCAGGTCCGGGCCCACGGCCGCCCGGGTGACGTCCTTGTGGTCTTGAGCACCTCCGGCTGCAGCCCCAACGTCATCGCCGCCGCCGAAGCCGGCCGGACCGCAGGCCTGACGGTGTGGGGGCTGACCGGCGCCGGCCCAAACCCTCTCCTGGCCTGCGTCGACGACGCCATCGCTGTCGACGCTCCCGGCATCGCCACCGTCCAGGAGGTCCACCAGGTGGTGGTCCACCTGCTGTGCGCGGCAGTGGAGTTGGCGCTCATCGACGCCGTCGGCCCAGCTGGCGCGGGATCGACTGGCGCCGGATCGACTGGCGCCGGATCGACTCCGGCGTCAGTGCCCGTGCTCCAGACGAGGACGCAGGGACCGACCCATGCAGCGACGGGGCCAAAGGTGGTCGTGGTCGGTGACGCCCTGCTCGACCGCGACCTCGACGGCACGGTGGAGCGGCTGTGCCCTGACGCCCCCGTCCCCGTGGTCGACTCGCCCGTCGAGCGGCTCCGCCCGGGGGGGGCGGCGTTGGCCGCTGTCCTCGCCGCCGGCGACGGCGCGTCGGTGATCCTGGTGACCGCCCTGGCCGACGACGGGCCCGGCCGGGCCCTGGGCGGAATCCTGTCCTGCGCCGGGGTGGAGGTGGTCGACCCCGGCCTCGACGGTCCCACCCCCGAGAAGATCCGGGTTCGAACGGGTGGCCGGTGCCTGGTGCGCATCGACCGAGGCGGCGGGGGTGGCGTGGGGCCGATGACCCACGACGCACGTACGGCCCTGGCCGGCGCCGGCGCCGTGCTGGTCGCCGACTACGGGCGGGGCGTGGCCGGGGCGGCCGGGCTGGGGCACACCTTGAGCGAGCTCGTCCCTCGCACCCCCGTGGTCTGGGACCCCCACCCCCGGGGCGCAGAGCCCGTGCCAGACGTACGCCTGGTCACCCCCAACCGTGACGAGGCCCGCCGGCTGGCTCCGGAGGTCGACGACGGCCTGGTGGGGATCGCCGCCGTCGCCACCAAGGCCCGGGAGCTGGCGCGACGCTGGCGGGCGGCCACCGTGGCCGTCACCCTTGGTGCCGAGGGCGCCCTGCTCGCTGGCCTGGACGGGCCGCCCCTGGTCGTCCCGGCGCCACCGGCGGGGAATGGCGACCCTTGCGGCGCCGGTGACCGCTTCGCCGCCGCCGCCGCCGTGGCCCTGGCCGGCGGGGCGCTGGTGTCCGAGGCGGTGGAGTCGGCGGTGCTGGCCGCCTCCGCCTTTGTGGCCGCAGGAGGCGCAGGCGGCTTGGACGGGTCGTTCACCATCCCCGCTGACGACGGTGGCAGGACCATCGGTCGCATCCGTGCCCATGCCGGCACTGATGACGGCGCCGCTGATGGCAGCGCCGACGGTGCCGCTGATGGCAGCGCCGACGGTGCCGGTGATGGCAGCGCCGATCTTGGCAGCCCCCTGGTCGCCCGCATCCGGCGAGCCGGGGGAACCGTGGTGGCCACCGGTGGCTGCTTTGACCTCCTCCACGCCGGGCACGTCCACATGCTGCAGGGAGCACGACGTCTGGGCGATTGCCTGGTGGTGCTGCTCAACTCCGACGACTCCGTCCGTCGCCTCAAGGGCCCCGATCGCCCCCTGCAGCGCCAGGGCGACAGGGCCTCGGTGCTGGCCGCCCTCGACTGCGTGGACGCCGTGGTCATCTTCGACGAAGACACCCCGGTCCAGGCACTGGAGCGCCTCCGCCCCGACCTGTTCGCCAAAGGCGCCGACTACGCCGTGGCCGACCTGCCCGAGGCCCGCACCCTGGCCCGCTGGGGTGGCGAGGCCGTCGTCCTGCCCTATCTTCAGGGCCGCTCCACCACACGCCTGCTCGAGGAGGCCGTCCGCCGTGCACCCTGAACCCAACCGCTGGACCGTGATCGTCACCGGCGGCTCGTCCGGCCTGGGCGCCAGCGTGGCCGCCCTCCTGGGCGCCGCCGGCGCAACCCCTGTCGTCCTCGACCGAATGCGGCCGAGCACCGACTACGCCTTCGAGCAGGTCGACCTGGCCGACTCCAAGGACACCGAAGAGGCGGTGCGGCGGGTGGCCGACGCCCATGGTGGCCTCGACGCCGTAGTCACCTGCGCCGGTATCGACGTCCCCGGCGCCCTCACCCACGTACCGACCGAGACCTGGGAGCACATCGTCGCCGTCAACCTGTTCGGCACCGCCGCCGTGGTGCGGGCGGCACTCCCGTACCTCGAGGCCGTCGGTGGCCGGGTGGTCACTGTGGCCTCCACGCTGGGCCATCGGGCGGTCGGAGACGCCAGCGCCTACTGCGCCAGCAAATTCGCCGTGGTCGGGTTCACCCGGGCCATCACCGCCGAGCTCCAGGGACGGGTGGGTGTCACCATGATCACCCCTGGCGGCATGCACACCAGCTTCTTCGACGACCGGGAGGAGCAGTACCGCCCCGGTCCCGACGCCCAGCTGTGCCAGCCCGACCACGTCGCCGCCGCCGTGGTCTTCGCCCTGTCCCAGCCCGAGGGCTGCGAGGTGAAGGAGATGGTGGTCACCGCCCCCACCGAGAGCTCCTGGCCATAGCCCAATCATCGTCGGCCGCCTCCGTCACCGACGCCTCGGACTCAAGGCTCGTTCACGACTCGGCTCCCTGGCGGCTTCGACGTCTTGGTCGAAGCTCGGGCCGTCGAATTCCCGCTGCCACTACCCAGCCGAGGGAGCGGTCGACCCTCGCCGGGAGACGGGCGACTCAGGGAGGAACAATCCAGCCTGTTGGTGGACGTAGGGGGAGAACAGATCTGACGCCACGAACCGGGAGCGGATCTTAACCATCACCTCTGGTTCGGGCCGGTGCCTGCCGTTGAAAAAGGCCTCGTGGTAGACCAGGCGTGGGTCGACCCCGAGATCTGACAAGGCCGCGTCCATCTCCTCGATCATTGCGCCATTGCCGACCAGGTAGTAATGCTTCTGACCGAGCGTCGCCAGCAACCCCGGTACCGCTTCGGTGACGCGTCCTCGCAGGCCCGTCCACCACTGTGGGGGCCGCGATAGCGATATCTGGTAGCTGACGTTGCAGTGGTCGCGGGCCAGTGCGTCCAGCTCGTCGGTGAGGCAGATGTCGTCGGCCAGGCGAAGCCCCCAGAAGGCGTCGATGCGCCGGTCGAAGCCTTGGGCGAGGAGGTGGCGGACCAGGCCGAGAAAGGGGCCTATCCCCACACCCGTGGCCAGGAAGACCAGGTCGGTGTCAGTTTCCTTGGGCACCATGGAGCGGCCGCTCGGGCCCCGGAAGCTGACCACGTCGCCGACGGTGAGCCCGCCCAGGTAATACGACAGCGGGCCCTCGGGGACGAGGCGGACGAGAAGCTGAAAGGTCCCCTCAGCGTTGGGACAAGAGCTGATGCAGTAGGGGCTCCTGCACACACCGTGCTCCGGCACGGTCGCTTGGATGCCGATGAAGTAGCCCGGTTGGAAGACGAAGGGGTTCCCGTCGATGACCCGGAAGCAGATGCGGACAGTGCCCGTCGACGCCAGGGTCTGGAAGGCCGTCACCTCGGCCCGGCGGTCGTACCGGTTGGTGCGTTCCAACTTCCGCTCAGGCGCACCCCGAGACAGTGGGAAGCGGCCCCTGGGGGGGACGATGTCGATGTCGGGGGAAGGGGCAGGGCGAGAAGGCGGGTGCGATGTCGCTTCGCTTCCGCTTCCAGCCGGTCCCATCTCGACCCCTAACCCAGACGCCGGTTGCGCCCGTCGTCGGCCTCCCGATGCTGCGGATTTCCCTCGGAGACCAACGCCGTCCCCACCAGTCCCTCTCCTACAGCGTACCAGTCCGCCGTCGGCTGACAGCACCTCGTGCGTTTCACGACGATCGAAAAGCGGGTAGCCCGTCAGTGGTTGTATGAGGCGGCGGTTGTCATGAGACGGCGAGCCGGAGCCATGACAGCCCCTGAGCACGGAGGTCGACGATGGCTGAACACCAAAAGCCAGAAGCGCTGCGACGGGCCGAAGGGGCGATCGACCGGGCCACCGGTGCACCTGATGAGCGACCCAAGTACGCCGAGGGCACCGACGAGAGCGGGAACGTCGAGGCCTTGGAGGGTGAGCAGCGCAGCGAGGCGGGCCAGACGTGGCCCGAGCCGCCCATGCCAATCTCGACCGGGGCCCAGGGCAGGGGCATGCTGATCGGCAGCCTGATCGGCGGTGCCATCGGCTTGGTCCTTCTGCTCCCGCTTGGCTTCATCCCCATCAGTGGCTTGTCGCTGACCGGTCGCCTCGTCCTCTGCGCCATCATCGGCGCCTTCGCTGGCGGCACCGCTGGTGCGATGTACCTCGGTGGACGGCTTCCCGAGCTCGAAGGCGAGACGGTTGATGCCGATGGACGACCATCGGTGGGCAGCACGCTTCGCGATCCACGGTCCGACGACCGGGGTCGATAGCGCGTCACCCTCAGGCCTGCATCTCCATCTCCTCGCTGGATGCTGCTCCCGACCGGTCTTCTCGGGGACGGCGCAGCAAACCGTCGAGCTCCGTCAGCTCGAAGACCCGGCGAACCCGTGAAGGTGCTGCGTCCAGGTGCAGGGCACTGCCCTTGGACCGGAGGTGGTTGCGCAGGCGTACGAGGACACCAAGCCCGGCGGCGTCAAGGAAGTCGAGCTGCGACAGGTCGATGACGAGCTCAGACCTGGATGGAAGGCGGGCGACGACCTCTGAGGCTGATCTCCAGAGATCAGGAGCGGTGAGAAGATCGAGCTCGCCGTCGAGGAGCAGCTGGGCCGAGCCGTCCAGATGGACGACATTGATGCGCAACTGAGCAGGAGCCAGAAAGTTCACCACCGACAACAGACGACCTCCGCAAAATACCGAGGGTCAGCCGGCCATCTGCTGGACCAGACTTCTTCGTTCTCCTGATGGCCAGGATACACCCACAACCTTGCACTGCAGTGCAGGTTCCTGGGCCGGGCGTCGGCAGGGCGAACACCGCCACCACCACTACCTGCTGATGGCCAGGTCGTAGACCCGCCGCTTGGGGACGGCGTAGGCGCCAGCCACCTCGGCCACGGCATCGCGGGTAGAGCAACCCTCGGCCACCAGGTGGGCCACTGCAGCGACGAGCTCGGCATCGCCCGCCGCCGAGGGAGGAGGCGCTCCCTCGACCACCACCACGTACTCGCCCCGAGGCTCGACCTCGTCGCTGCGGTCCACGGCCTGGGCCAGGGTCCCCCGCCACGTCTCCTCGTGACGCTTGGTGAGCTCCCTGCACAAGGCCACCCGTCGGCCACTCCCGAGGGCTTCGGCCAGGTCCACCAGGGTCCGGGCCAGGCGGTGAGGTGCCTCGTAGAGGACGACCGTGCGCTGTTCACTGGCGAGGAGAGCCAGGCGCTCGCCCCGTCCCGAGCCCCGGCGGGGCAGGAACCCCTCGAAGACGAACCGCCCGGCGGGGAGCCCGCTCACCACCAGGCCGGTCAACGCCGCCGAGGGCCCCGGCACCACCGTGACCTCAAATCCGCCAGCCGCAGCCGCTCGAACCAGGCGCTCGCCGGGGTCGGAGATGCCGGGCAAACCGGCGTCGGAGACCACAGCAACGCTCTTGCCGGTGCCCAGGCGCTCGAGCACCGTGGCAATGCAGGCCACCTCGGTGTGGTCGTTGGCGGACAGCAACGGCGGGGCGGCGACCCCCGCCGCCGACAGGAGCTTGCGAGTGCGCCGGGTGTCCTCGCATACCACCACGTCGGCCTCGGCCAAGGCCCGCACCGCCCGGGGCGAGAGGTCCTCCAGGTTGCCTATGGGGGTGGCCACCACCACCAGCACCCCGGTACCGCTCATGTGGACGGCGTCGCTCATCCCCGAACGGCCAGACGGTCACCAGGCCGAAGTCGCCAGCGTTCGAAGGCGCCGGCCTCGGCCTCGATGACCGAACGGGACCGGAACCGGGGACGACCCAGTCGCCATGGGCGCATGCTGAGGGTGTCGAGCACCACCAGGTCGGCGTCGCAATAGGCCACATCGAGGGCGAAGCGCATGCCCAGGGTGTGGATCGACATAGCCGGCCGCAGGAGCAGGGCGCCATCGACGCCATCCCGCCCCAGCAAGCCCCGGCTCCGTTGAGCCACCGAGCCGGCCACCTCGAGCAAGCCCAGCACCTCGTCGTCTCGCATCAACCAAGCCAAGTCCAGCTCCTCGCACCAGGGGCCGAGCCCAGATGAGGATAGGGGCCCTCCGGTTCGGCGACGACGGACTAGACGTTGAAGCGGAACTCGAGGACGTCGCCGTCGGCCACCTCGTAGTCCTTGCCCTCGATGCGGAGCTTGCCCGCGTCGCGGGCCTTGGACCACGAGCCGAGCTCGAGGAGCTCGTCCCAGTGCACGCATTCGGCCTTTATGAACCCCCGCTGGAAGTCGCCGTGGATCACCCCGGCGCACTCGGGCGCCTTGGCCCCGGCCCGGAAGGTCCAGGCCCGCGACTCCTTGTCACCGGTGGTGAGGAACGTACGCAGGCCGAGGAGGGCCCGAGCCGCGCTCACCACCCGGGGCAGGGCACCCTCGCCCAGGCCCAGCTCCGCCAACATCTCGGCCCGGTCGCCGGGCGCCAGCTGGGCCGCTTCGGCCTCCAGCTGCACGCACAGGGGCAGGACCTCGACGGGGGAGGTGGCGCCTGTCAAAGCCTCCACCACCGGAGCGGCCAGCGCTTCGGCCTGGTCGAGCTGATCGTCGCCGAGGTTGACGATCACCAGCACCGGCTTGTTGGTGAGCAGGAACCACGGCTTCAGGATGGCCCGCTGCTCGCCACTCAGCCGGGAGCGGTACAGCGGCGTCCCCTCGGCCAACCCCACCAGGGCGGCGTCGAGGGCCTCGACCTCGGTGGCGAGGGAACGGTCGAGCTTGGAGGCCTTGCGCCGGCGCTCGATCTTGGACTCCACGCTCTCCAGGTCGGCCAGGGCCAGCTCGGTCTCGACCGTGGCCAGGTGCTCGAGAGGGTCGCTGGGACCGACCACGTCGGGGTCGGGGAAGGCCCGCAGCACCAACACGATGGCGTCGACCTCACGAATGCCGGCGAGGAAGCGGTTGCCGAGCCCCTCGCCCTGGCTTGCCCCTTCCACCAGCCCACCGATGTCGACGAGCTCCACGGTGGCGTGGACCACCTTGGCGCTCTTGGACATGGCCGCCAGGGCGTCGAGGCGGTGGTCGGGGACCCGGGCCACACCCACGTTGGGGTCGACGGTGGCGAAGGGGTAGGCCGCGGCCAGAACCTCCGCCCCGGACAGGGCGTTGAACAGGCTCGACTTCCCGGCGTTGGGCAGCCCGACGAACCCGAAGCGCTCCACCGCGCCACCGTAGCGGTGTCGCCTCATCGACGGATTTGTGGGCACTTGTTGTTGCTGAGCAACCAAGAACGCCATCAATTGACGGGGCCGACGGCCCAACGGCCCTACCCTCACCCATGTGGATGCCGCCGAGACGTTGCAGCGCATCGGCTACCTGCTCGACCGGGTGCACGCCGAGGGCTACCGGGCCCAGGCCTACCACCGCGCCGCCCAGGTGATCGGAGGCTTGACCGCCGACGAGGTGGTCGATCGGGCCCGCACCGGCCGACTGGTCGACCTCGACCACATCGGTCCCAAGACCGCGGCCATCGTCGAGCAGGTGGTCGCCGGCCAGACCCCGACCTACCTCGCCGAGTTGGAGCAGACCACCGTCATCACCTCCGGCGTCGGCGCAGCGCTCCTGGCTCAGCTCCGAGGCGACTGCCACACCCACTCCACCTGGAGCGACGGCGGCGCCGACGTCGCCACCATGGCCAGGGCTGCCCGCGCCCTGGGCCACGAGTACCTTGTGCTCACCGACCACTCCCCCCGGCTTCGCATCGCCAACGGGCTCACGCCAGAGCGGCTTCGGCGTCAGCTCAACGAGGTGGCGGCGGTGAACGAGGACCTCGCCGGCCAGGCCGCAGCGGGCCACGCGCCGGCGTTCCGGATCCTCACCGGCATCGAGGTCGACATCCTCGATGACGGCTCCCTCGACCAGGACGACGAACTGCTGGCCGAGCTCGACGTGGTGGTGGCAAGCGTCCACTCCAAGCTGCGAATGGAGACCAGGGCCATGACCCGGCGCATGGCCACAGCCATGGCCAACCCCCCCATCGACATCCTCGGCCCCTGCACCAGGCGACCGCGCACGGGCAAGGGCCAGCCCGAGTCCACCTTTGACGCCGAACACGCTCTGGCGTGAGCCCGTTGGAGATGCGAAACCGGGGTGAGTGTTCGGTGAGCACAGGGGATTTGTGGCCCAGGGCGCGGGCAGCCCTGGCCATTGTGGCGACGTCGGCGCCGCCGTCGCTCCAGGTGGAGTGGGTG
>JBPCJK010000091.1:0-15223 GCA_051005375.1 Acidimicrobiales bacterium | reverse complement strand
CGTCAGGACCGACGAGGCGTCGCCCCTCGGGTCCGGATTGGCGGGGTTGGGCGGGCACGGGAGGGGGAAGCACGCCAGCTGGTTGCCCTCGACCACATGCGTGACGGGGGCGTTCTGCACCGATCCGGTGGCGCTGGTGATGTCACAGAGGACTGTGAACTGGAACGCCACCGTCGTGTTGACCCGGGTGTAGGTGCCACCAGCGCTTGGGCTGTCGCAGTGGATGGTGTTCCCCAAGAGGTCGGTCCCATCGATCGTGACCGTCGTGAGCGGGACCGGCAGCGGGACAACGATCCCGGAGCATCCACCCGGTGCGGCGCCCTGCGGAGCCTGCCTCAATTCGCCGGTTTTGATGGTCGTCGTGGCCGGGCCCACAAAGCTGGCGACGCCGGGACCGGAGGTGTCGGTGCTCTCGTAGGTGCTCTCGTGGGTCAGGACGAACTCGTCGTCGGCGTAGCGGACGCCCGACGGAATCCCCAAGGGCGGGGTACCGCACTCCGTCCCCGCCGCCGGTGTGTACTCATACCCGGTCCCGGCACCGGAACCGACCGTGGCGGTCTGGGCGGCGGCTGGCCCTGCAGTCAGCAGCACCAAGCTCGAAACTCCTAGCAGGGCGGCCCACCCCTTCTTCTTGAAGGCGCCCGTCGAAAGCATTCTCGTTCGCAAGTGGTTCTCCTTTTCTCGTCCACGGCGGATTCGCTGCAGGGTGTTTTTGGGATCAAAGCAACGCATACCTTCCGCTCATGCTTTTTCCTTACTTGGTCTTCCTGAGTACCAAGGTCGCTGTCTCCTTCTCGCGTAGTAGCGATCAGGTGGGTGAGCGAACTGATGCCGAGTCGCGTTAGGGGCGACCACGAGCTACCACCATGAACCTACACGCACTGGTTGCTCCTGCCAAGGGAACACCGGTTCGTCGCTCATCGAGATCCTTCAGGTAGTCTGCGCGCCACCACGTGCCGGTTGAGCCTCTCGATGTGGAGGGCTGGGGCCTTCGAGACACGTGTTCTACACGGAGCAGGCGAGGACCGCCTGCTCGAAGCTCCAAGCGGTCAGCCTTTAGGTCCGGGTCGGCCGCACCATTCGGGAGCGTCGGGACCTGGACCGGGAAGCGCGTGGGGCGCGGCATCACCTTCAGGGGAACTGGGCGACCCACCGCCGGGCCAGGCTGGCGTTGGGTGATCCCGGGTGCAAGGCGATGAGGTTCTGGGGTCGCCCCGAGGAGGTCAGCGAGGCCAGGACCTCGAGATCCTCACAGGCGACCAGGTTCGGCTGCTCCCCGTCGCTCGGCCCGGGGACGAAGAAGTCGTACCCCATCCCCCGTAGCACCTCGATGGCGGCCGAGGTCATGGGTGGTCCCCCGAGAGCGTCGTTGGCTTCGAAGAGCACCGCCGGGCGGTGCTCTTCCAGCACCCGCCTGGCCCCCAGGAGCACGCCGGCCTCCTCTCCCTCGACATCGATCTTGACTACGTCCACCCTGGATACGCCCCGCGTGTGGAGCACGTGGTCGAGGGTGTCGGTCTCGACCTCGACATGGGCGAAGGAGCAACTTGAGGGGCTGGGGCACAGCGAGGCCAGCCCGGAGTTGGCTTGGTTCTCGGTGGCGTGGAAGGGGCGCACCCCCGCATGGTCGGACAGGGCGCAGGCCAGGACATCGACGTTGCCCAATGAGTTGGCCTCGATGTTGCGCCCAAGGCGCTCCCGGATGAGGGGCTGGGGCTCGAAGGCGACCACGGCGCCGGTTGGGCCCGCGGCCCGGGCGGCCAGCAGGCTGAACTGGCCCACATGGGCCCCGACGTCAACCGCTGTCCCGCCCGGCGGGACCAGGCGTTCGAAGGCCCGGGCGGCGCGGTGGTCGTAGAGGCCGAGCAGAAACACGTTGCGCTCGATGTCGTCAGAGAGCCTGACCCACATGCGCAGGTCGCCGTCGAGGAGGGCAGGACGGTCCTCGACCAACCGGCCGGGAAACGCCCGACGCTCGATCTCGAACTGGGCCCGGCGGACCACGACCCGTAGCGGCCGCTCGGCGAGCTCGTCCTGGTCCAGCCAGGCTCGCACGCGTGGAAAGGTCCCCTTCGACCGCCGCCCGACGTTCGACGCGTCGCGGGTCTCCCATCGCTGCTGGCTGATGGCCACCTCGTCGCTGTCGGCGACGGGGGGAACCGGGCCGAGCCCGGCTGATGCCCCCAGCAGGTAGGGCGCCACCAGGTTGACCTGCCCTCCCCGGACCAGGGAGCCGAGAGCGCGGGAGACGGCGAGAGCCTGGCAGGTACCGGATAGTTGGATGCCATGGGCTTGTGAGTAGCGGCGGAGCACCCACAGACGGTTACGGGCCGAGTAGTAGGTGACGGCTTTGGCTGCACGAGCTGTGCTCCTGGCACCCAGATGAAGTCCGCGGGCACCAGGATCAACCGTCACCTCGAAGCCTGCGGCCCGGGCTCGCTCGCACCAGTCGATCTCCTCGTAGTAGAGGAACAGGTTGGCGTCGAAGCCACCGACGGTCTCGAGCGCCTCGCCCCTGAACAAGGCCATGGCGCCGCAGGGGAAGGGCACCGCTGCACCAGCTTCGGGCACGGGAGCGGGAGCGGTGCTCCCGCTCATCCAGTCGAAACTCGTCCCGCAGTTGACCTCCAGAACGCCGTAGGACCAGTTCACCAGACCGGCTCCGCACAGTGCGGCACCGGGTAGCGAGGCCGCGGTACGGACCAGCCGCTCCAAGCTGCCGGGCAAGGGGTAGGCATCACTGTTGAGCACCAGCACCCAACGGGCTCCCTGATCGAGGGCGATCCGGAACCCGGCGTTGTTGCCGCCGGCATAGCCAAGGTTGGGGGTGGCCAAGACCGTCAGGCGCGGGTGCGCCCACCCCGGGAAGGTGCCGCCGCATGACACCACCACCACCTTGACCGCCGGCCACGTGTCCAGCAGGTGGGTGACCAGGCCTGCGGCAGTGTGGCCCGACCGCCACTCGACCACGACAACCCACAGGTCGTCGAGGTCAGCCACGGCGGTGAAGGGGTAGGGGCGAGGTCCTGCCCATGGCCTGGTGGGCCCATCGATGTACACGGCGAAGGTCAGCGGGCAGGACGCAACCCAACGCCACCGCGTAGACGGCGGTGACGGCCAACAGGCTGGCGGGCAGGGGCAACGGAGCCAAACCCACTCCCCAGGCGACGAGGATGGCGACGAGCACGCGGGCGGCAGCAGCGGCACTGCCCCAAAGAGGGGCCCGAAGGGCAGGGACGGTGTAGGCGTAGAAGGAGGCCACCCCGTAGCCGGCGATGCAAGCCCAGCCGGCAGCGATGGCACCAAAGCGCGGGATCAAAGCCAGGTTGACCAGGACGTTCACGGCCAGGCCGGCCAGCCCGGCTTGTACCAGCACGCCTCGCCGCTCGCGGGCCAGGGCGGCGGAGGAGCTGACCGAGCCGAGCACCGTGACCCACTCGGCCATGGCCAGGAGGCCGACCAGTGGCCCCACGGCGCGGTAGTCGGCACCCAAGACCACCACGGCGAGCTCTGTCCCCCCACTGAGGAGCAGGGCGACGAGGAGGCCGGTGGGCACGGTCATCAACAGCGTCGTGTCCCGCACTGCTCGAACGAAGCCCGCCTCATCGCCCCGGCGGTTGAGCTCCACCAGCCCGGGCAGGGTCACGTTGTCGACGATGGGCGCCACCACTCCGAGCAACTCGGCCACGCGTACACCGGCGGCGTAGAGCCCCGTCTCCAGCGGCCCCCGTATCCCGGCGAGGATCAACTGGTCAGCCCGGTTGAAGGCGGTGCCCGCTAGTCCGGAGACGATGAGCGGCGTGGCGGCCCGCAAGGTGGCGTGGTGGCGGCGAGGACTCAAGAGCCGGGGCGACAGGGTGGGCCCGACAGGAACACCGGCCAGGCGCCACACGACCACCAGCTCGCAACCCAGGCTGAGCACCCGGGCGGCGAGGACCAGGACCAGGGGCGAACCCGACCGGGTGGCGGCGACGGCGACGACCAGCGCCAGCCACACTGTCCGGCCCACGAGTGCAGAAGCGACCAGCGCCCGCTGGCGGGCCTGAACCTGGAGCACGGCACGGCCGAGCGTGAGGGGCGACAGGAGCACCTCTCCGGCGACGACGGCGACGACCAGCGGCGCCACCGGCCGGAGGACCACGCCGATGACCGTTCCTGTGCTCACCACCACCAGCGTCATGAACCACGAGGCCCGCACGACCTCCTGGATGAGCGCCACGTCGATCGACACCGCCCGGAGCCGGGTGATGAGGTGGATCTCCAGGCGGAAGCTGGCCACCGTGGCGGCCAGACCGACGACAACGACGACCACAGCGTAGACACCGAAGCCGAACGGGCCGAGCAGGCGGGCCACGAGAACACCTGACGCCGCCGACATGAGCATGCTGATCGCGCTCCCGCCCGTGAGCCAGCTGGCGCCCCGGATCCAACGGCGCCGGTCGAAGCTCAGATCGGGATCTTCGACGCCAGGCCGTTCAGAAGCCACAGGCCTCGCCCAGGGAGCGCAGCCGGTGGTGGTAGGTGTGGTCGGCGTGCGCCCGCTTCTGGCCCGCGGCAGCGATGGCGACCCGCTCATCGGGAGCGGCGAGGTAGTGGAGGATGGCGTCCCGGAGATCGGCGGCGGTATCGACAGCCACGACCTCGGTACCGAGCTCGAAGAGGTCTGCCATGCCGGGCGTGCGCTGGGTCACCACGAAACCGCCGCAGGCGGTGGCCTCGAAGAGCCGGGCGTTCACCGACCGGACCTCGGCGTAGTGCACGGTGTTGAGCACGATGCGAGCGCAGGTGAAGGCGAGGAACTTGCCACGATCGGTCACGTACTCGCCGGTGTAGGCAGCGGCGATGGGCGACCGGCGCACGTCGGCAGGCAGGTTGCCGTAGAGCTTGAGGTCGATCCCCGAAGGTAGGGTTTCGAGGACCCGCACCCGGTAGGGATAGATGTTGCCGGCAACCGCCACGTCACAGTCGTAACGAGATCTCTCGGCCTCGCTCGCCGCCTCCTGGGCACCATGGCGGCTGGGTAGGCACGCCTCGGGGAGGAAATGCACCGGCAGGTTCGTCCGCGACGCCAGGACGTCGACAAGATGGGGGTCCTTGAAGAACAAGCGGTCCCACGCCGCGACGAACGGCAACTGGCTCCCTAGGTTGGCCAGGCTATCCGGGTACCAGAGCGCCCAGCGGGCGCCGGGTGTCACCGCCCGCCATCGCTCGACCTCCTCGGGGTGGAGGTACCCGAAGACCGACAGCACCAGCTCAGGCGCGGCCTCCTCCAGGCGGCGAGCGACAGGACGGCCGATCAGCAGTCGGCGGGGCCCGGCCGCCCTGAGCACGAGGTCGGCCAGCGGGGCGACCGAGCGGCGGAAGTTGGTGGGCCGGAAAGTGCCGCTGGTGAGGCGGCTGCGGGGGTCGATGGCGGTTGCGTCGACGCCCATCTCCCCCAGTGCCCTGGTGATGTTCTCGGCGAAGGAGTCGGGGTGGAGGGGGCCGAGCACCGCCACCCGGCCTGGCAGATGCCGCCTGTTCTCAGTGAAGGCGGCTGGCAACGGCGGCCTCCAAGTGGGTGCGGAAGGCGGCGGGGCCGAAACCGCCGACGCGTGCAGTGCCCGCATCGGCGAGGGCACGAAGGCGCCCTTGGTCGGCGATTAGGGAACGGAGGCAACCGGCGAGGTCGCCCGGGTCGCCGCTGCGGTAGACCAGACCGGTCTCGCCGTGCTCGATCAGGTCGCCGCAACCCCACACCGCGGTGGCCGAGCTCACCACCACTGCAGCTCCCGCCGCCATGGCCTCGATGACCACCAGCACCCGCATGTCGAGGGTGGAGGGCACCACGACGATGTCACAGGAGGCGAGAAAAGCCGGCATCTCGGACTGGTTGACGAAACCGACGAAACTCACCTCGTCCTCGATGTTGAGCTCACGGGCCAACGCCTTCAACCTGTGGCGCTCCGATCCCTCGCCCGCGACCAAGGCCACACAGCTTCCGGACGGGAGCAGGGCCAGGGCAGCCAGCAGCTCATGCGCTCCCTTGCGGGGTATGAGCTTTCCGGCGAACCCAACCACCAGGGTGCCCGCCGGACCTCGGCGGTTCACCAGCCGGGCGGCGGCGTAGAGCTCGACGTCGGCCGGGCACACGCCATTCCTGATCCGTTCCGGGTGCATGTGGTGGCGGATGTAGAACTCGCGGTTGAACGCCCCCGTCGAGAGGGCTCCATCCACCTGGCCGAAGAGCGTGCGTAGCAGAGCCGATCGGGCCAGCCCGCCGAAGCCACCTCGCTCGTGCTGCCAGGTGCTGTCGCCGTAGAGAAGAACCCAACGGCTCCGGCCCAATGCCCAGGCGAGGGCCAGACGGGCGATGGCCGTAGCCCAGCCGAAGCAGATCAAGAGGTAGGGATCAGCCACCTCCAGCCGGCGGATGGTGGCTAGTGCTGCGGCAAACCTGCCGGCCCGCAGCGACGGCGCCCACCATCGGTATCCTGACAGAAGGTCGATGTCCCACCGGACCTCCCGGCCGAACCCGGGATCGTGGAAGCGGCCCTCCCCCGTCGACCAGTAGAAGACGGTCGGCTCGAGCAGTGCCGACAACTGGACCTCACGGAAGGCGGGGGAGAAGTGTTGCGCAGGATGGTCGAGCACGAGCGCGACTCGCGCCGGCGACGCCCAGCCGGTCAAGTACCGGCCCCGATGGGATCCCGGCGACGGATCAGAGCCATGGTGATCCACGCCACGCCCACCGTCTGCAGGAGGCCTCGGGACAACGTGGCCCAGTCGAGGCCGGCAGTGACGAACACCGCCGATACTGCAGCATAGACGACGATGCCGACCGAGGAGCGGTGGCGCAACACGACGAGCTGCCAGAGGGCACCGGTGAACACCCCCACCATGATCTGGCCCACAACCAAGGTGGGCCACCCACCGCTGAGGTAGAAGTCGCCGGGCTGCGTGGGTGGGCTGGAGGAAGTTGCGGTTGAGTCTCGGTAGACGACGTTGACGTAGCGGGTGATGTTGAGCTCGTGATCCCCGAGCAGGGAGGTGGGAAGGAAGAACACCGGGCCGGTGATCAGGCGCCGGTTGCCCAGGAAGGGCACCTCTTCGGGCGTGCGGTGCAGGATGATGGCCAGGTTGGTCAGCATCTCGGAGTACTGGCCCGTCAGGTGACGCCACAGAGACTGGGCGTTCTCGACAGGGGTGTCGGTCCCCCAACCGCTGGTCACGCTGGTCAGGGAGTTCCTCACGGAGTTGACCACCCCCACCCGTTCGGAGGCATCGAGGTTGCCCACGAGTATCTCGGTCCGGTAGTCCTGGGTTCCCGAGTAGATCAGGATGAGGTAGACGGCGACAGCCGCCACTGCCCGCCAGGGAACTCGCCCTCGAACCATCAGGTAGGCGACGGCCAAGGGCACCACCTCGGTGAAGAGCTGGCCCTTGAGGCCGGAGGCGGCTGAAGTGAGCACCAGTGGGGCCAGGTTGGCCACCAGCAGCCTACGAGATGCTCCCCTGGTCATGCCCCGCATCCCTGCCGGCGACCAAGCAGCGATGACCAGCACGACCAAGCCTATGGTCAGGCCGGCAGCCGCGGCCTGCACCAGGCGGTTGATCGGGCCGGTGTAGGTCTCGCCGCCGCTGAGGAAGCCGAAGTGGCCGGACTCGAGAAGGTAGAGGCGAGCGGCCCAGCCCACAGCCAGGATGAGATAGAGGCCCCCGGGCTTGATGGCCAGGGGGCCCACGGCTGCGGACGCCGCCGACGGAAGCACCGCCCGACGCGTCACCAGGCGGTAGCCGATGACCACCAGCACCAGGGAGAGCATGCACACTGCCAGAGCTGTCACCAGGTTCATCGGCTCCGACCCCAAGCGACGGTCGGCCGCAGCAGTGGCGAAGCCACCCAGACCAGCTATGCCGAAGTAGAAGAACCACGACACCGCGGTCAGGCTCAGCGGTGATGCGAAGCCGCGAGCGCCCCATCTCCGCCGCTCCTGCCTGACGACGCCGATCGCGGCGAGGGCGAAGACGATGCTGAGCGCTACCGCCAATCGCCTCGGGCTGGGCAAGACCAGGAGAGCGATGGCACTGGCGGTAGCGACGCTGGCCCCGAGAATGGCAACGAGGCGCTGCCTCGCTCCAGCACCGTTGAACACCGGGCCGGGGGCGCCAACGGGCAAGAGACGGCCAACAGGGGCGAGCATCATGACCTCAGAAAGCCGCCTGGTCGAGCACGACCACAGGTCCTCGGCGATCGACGAGTCGAAAACCTCTGGCCATCAGCGCCTCAAGTAGCTCGCCGTACCCGACTTGGCGCCCGTCGCAGCTCACATCGTGGAGCTCGATGACCATGCGCCGACACGAGCGGAGGGCTCCCCGGTCCGAGAGGATGAAGCTGGCCTCAGCCCCCTCGATGTCAGAGACTAGGACATACTCGCCGAACGCCGAACGCTGAACCGCCTCGGACAGCCTCAGGGCGGGCACGCTGACAGAACGACGGCTGGCCGGTGGTGCTCCCACCACCCTCGACCCCACCGTCTCATCGCCGACCAGAAGGGTCGCCTCCCGGCACGTCCCTTCTGCACCTATGGCAGCGTGGAGCACCCTCACATCCAAACCCTTGCCCGTCTGGAACCGGGCCAGCGCCGCCTTGACGGTGGGGATCAGCGCGGGGTTGGCCTCGACGCACACCAGCCGTCCGCCAACGCCCATCACGTTGGCGAGGTGAGAAGACACCACCCCCAGGCTGCTACCTAGCTCGATGGCGCACTGCGCGCCCACCAGGTAGCGCTGGACGAACCGGCACTCCGCGCTCTCGTAGATCCGCCAGAAGAGCTGGGCCTTGACGCGATGAGAGAACACCGGGGCACTGGTGTCGATTCGAAGGCCTCGGAAGGGAAGCTGATCGTGGAGAAGCCGGGCCAGAGCGCGACCCATCGCCTCGGTGCACAGGGCCCTGGCGACACTTGTCTTCAACCACCAAGCACCCCGCCGCAAAGATTCGGTCACCATGCTCAGCGGTACACCAGTCTCGTCCCTGTGGGGGTTGGTGTTGTCTTGTTACCATGTCGCCACCACCCGGGCCACCGTCTTGGGGCCCGAGCGAACCAGGATCATCCCGGCCGGCCCATCACGTCAAGGAGTGCGCTGTTGGTCGGCGATTCTCGGCGTTGACGTTGCCAGCAGCTATAGCCAGTGATACTCTACTCCGGGCGGGAAGCCCCTCGAGTCCGACCAGTGCTGACCAGAAAGAGGTAAAATGACATGGCCCACTCACTAGCTGGTGCGTGGCGGCGCGCCGCGCTTGTCGCGGTTCTGGTCAGCGCCAGTCTCACTGGCATCGGGCAGCTCCCGGCCTCGGCGACGCACCTCACGGTCACCCAGGTGAAGGGCAGCGCCTTCGGCTACTGGGCGAACGGGATCTCGCTGTTCGGGGGCGCCCAGCCCGACACCGGGCCCACCCCCACGGTGACGCTGGCCGCCGACGCCTCCAACAGCCCCCAGAGCGCCGCGGCGGCGACCGGGTTGGTGTCCTACGGCCCGGCGAGGCTCCTCACCTCCGACACCATCACCCTCACCAGCGCCGGGAGCCTGGGCACCAGCGGCTCGGTGACCACCTCCAGCGACATCCAGAACGTCAACTATGCGGCCACCCAGCCGACGAACACGGGATCGGAGATCTTCGGCTACCCGCCCCCCGAGCCCCCCAACTCTCAGTACATCAACTTCAATCCCAACAACCTGCACACCAGCGTCGCCGGCACGGCGACGGCGAGCGAGTCGGGCGTTACCGGTTCGACCACGATCACGAACGGGATGTTGCGCACCCACAGCCAGTCGAGCACCGACTGCGGCACGACATACAACGTCACTCCGTGCGGGCGGGCGGGGGAGCAGCACACCCACGATCTGAACAACCCCGAGGGCGTGGTGACCATCCCCACCAACCCGCCGCCCAACTTCACGGTCACCGGCCACCTCCACCTCGGCTCCACCACCACCGACTACTACGTGATCGTGTTCAACGAGCAGGTCACCAACCCCGACGGCTCGATCACCGTCACCCCGGTCCACGAGTACCTCGGCTACAAGCTGGTGAACGGCCAGATCGTCGAGGATCTCCCCAACGCTCAGGGCGGCAGCGTCCTCCACGGCCATCTGTACCTCGGCCGGAGCACTGCCGGCGTGACCACGGTCCCGACGCCGACCACGTCCACCACCTCGACCACAACCCCCACGTCCACCACTTCGACGACCACCCCGACATCGACCACCTCCACCACGGTGCCACCCACCAGCAAGATCGCCCCCGTCGCCGACTTCGACGGCTTTGGGAGCACCGACGAGTCCGTCTACCGGCCCTCCACCGGCCAGTGGTTCGTCCACGGCGAGAAAAGTCGCATAGTCACCCCCTGGGGTGGTGACAAGGGCGACATCCCCGTGCCCGGTGATTACAACGCCGACGGGACCACCGACATCGCCGTCTACCGCCCGTCCTCCGGTCAGTGGTTCGTGCGGGGCGGCTCCCCGGTGGTGACCCCTTGGTGGGCCAGCGGCGACATCCCCGTGCCAGGTGACTATGACGGCAACGGGACCACCGACATCGCCGTCTACCGTCCCTCCTCCGGTCAGTGGTTCGTGAAGGACGGCTCCCCGGTGGTGACCCCTTGGGGGAGCAGCGGCGACATCCCCGTGCCAGGTGACTATGACGGCAACGGGACCACCGACATCGCCGTCTACCGCCCCTCTACGGGGCAGTGGTTCGTGCGGGGGGGCCAGGTGACCCCATGGGGTTCCAGCGGCGACATCCCCGTGCCCGGTGATTACAACGCCGACGGGACCACCGACATCGCCATCTACCGCCCGTCCTCCGGTCAGTGGTTCGTGCGGGGCGGCCTGCTCACCCCTTGGGGTGGTGACAAGGGCGACATCCCCGTGCCCGGTGACTACGACGGCAACGGGACCACCGACATCGCCATCTACCGCCCGTCCTCCGGGCAGTGGTTCGTAAAGGACGGCTCCCCGGTGGTCACTCCTTGGGGTATCTCCGGCGACATCCCGCTCCCGCTGCCGTACGCCATCCAGAGCGTGTTCTTCCCCCAGACGGGCAGCCCTCCGCCTCCGACCACCACCAGCACTACGCTGCTGCCGCCAACAACAGTCCCCGTCTGAGGTGAGCGGTTAGAAGAACACGCCGCAGGGCTGAGAGATGATCTCAGCCCTGCGGCGTGGCTGGTTTTACCTCTCGGTCCGATGCTCGACGAAGGTGCTCCACATGCATACGCGAGTTGCCCGCGCCATGATCGTTTCCGCCATCGGCGCTTTCCTGGTCATGTTCGCCTCGGCTGCCGCCCCGGCGTTCCCCCTGGGCCTTACGACTCCCGGTGACTTCGCCCTGGGCGTCGGTGAGACGGTGGCGGTGGCCCTCCAGGGCCCCTGTGGCGAGAAGCCATGCCCTGCTCCCAGCGCTGATATCAGCGGCCGGGGGCCCTGCGGTGACGCCCCGTGTCCCTCTCCCAGCGAGATACCCGAGGGCGGCGGGGGCCCGTGCGGCGACAAGCCCTGCCCTGCTCCCAGCGCCGACATCAGCGGCGCGGGGCCCTGCGGTGACGCCCCGTGTCCCTCTCCCAGCGAGATTCCCGAGGGCGGCGGGGGCCCGTGCGGCGACAAGCCCTGTTCCCCCCCCGGCAACGACCTCAGCGGCCAGGGTCCGTGCGGCGCCACCCCCTGTGATCAAGCAACCGAGATACCCGAGCCTGCCAAAGGGAACGGCACTGGCGCTCGGCCGGATGGGGGAAGAGCAAGCCAGGACGCCGGTGCCGGTCGCTCGCTCGCCGGCGAGACCGCCTCCAAGAGCGACGGCAACGATCTTCTGGTCGTCCCTGGCGTCGTGGCCGGAGGTTTGGTCATCTTCTCGCTCGCCACATGGCTAGTCCGGCGGAGGCGCCCTCAAGCCTCAAGTCCAGACCAGTAGGCCCCGGCGACGGGGTGGTTCCGGCGGGAGGGTCAATTCGATGAACGGCCCCCAAGGCAAGGGTGCCGTCGCCCTCCTCCAGGATCCCGGGGGCGGAGGGGGTACGGCGACCGTCGCCTCTTGGTATAGGCGATGGATCGACGCCAGGGGGTGGGAGGTAGGCGAGTGGTACTTGGACGATGCCGCGGTGGGATGGCCCCGGCGTCCTCGAGCGTCCACCGACCTTCGCTCGCTGGCGATTCCCCGTGTCCTGCCCAAGCTCCATGTTCCCCAGTTCCTGGCGGCTCGCCACCAACTCCGAGGAGCGTGGGCGCATGTCGATTCCGCTCACGTCGTCGGCGCCGTGTGCCTGCAGGGATCACTGGCGCCCACCACCATGCCCAAGACCCTGTGGATGGCGACTACGATCGCCGACGAACGCTCAACGGTGCTGTCTTTGGTCTCCCCTGCTCGCCGTGCCCTCTACCGATCGACGTTGCCGCTGTTGCGAAAGCTGGAACGCACGGTGCTGGAGAGCGCCGTGAAGGTCATGGCCATGAGCCGGCACACCGCTGACGTGTTGATCTCAGACGGTGTCGACGCCGGCAAGCTGGAGGTGGTCCCCGCGCCCGTCGACACCGCCCACTTCTCACCCACTATGACGGAACGACGTGGCGTTCTCTTCGTCGGTCGGGCTCGGGATCCGCGCAAGGGCTTCTCCCGGGTCCTCGCTCTCACCGCCTCCTCATCGGTGGTGCGAGATCGGGGCTTGCACGTGGTGTCGCCGGGCGAACGGCTTGTCGGCCTGCCGGAGGAGGTCCGTGCGGCGATGACATGGTGGGGAGCGGTGGAGCAACTCCCAGAGCGCTACCGCTCGGCGGAACTGCTGGTCCTACCGTCCCACCAGGAGGGTCTCGGCATGGTCGCCTTCGAGGCCCTTGCGTGTCGCACCCCAGTGGTCGCTTACAGCTGTGGCGGTCCCGACCACTTCCTTCGCCATTCGGGTGGTGCGCTGCTCGTCGAGGACGATCAGTCGTTCCGTCAAGCCGTGGAAACACTCCTCCTCGACGAGAAGAGGCGGGAGGAGATGGGTGGCGCCGGACGGGAATGGGTCGAGAGCCACATGAGCGGGACCACCTTCCTCAACGATGCTTCGCTGTTCTCCCCATGACAGGCATCCGATGCGGGTAGCGGTCAACGCCCTCTCAGCCAAGCTCGGCTCCGGCCCCACGTTCTTCCGGAACTTCCTCCCTGCCCTCGCCGCTCATACTGAGCACGACTACTGCGTGGTCCTCGGTCGCCATCAGGAGGACCTCATCGCCCTCTTGCCCGACGGCGTCGAGGTGCGCCTGGTGAGCCCGGCACTGCGAAGCTTCACCGCACGTGTTGTCTGGGAGCAGGCGGTGCTCCCCTTCCTCCTCCGGCGCTGGGAGGTCGATGTTCTCTACTCAACCGGGAACGTCACCACGCTGGCCACCAGCGTCCCGAGAGTGGTCGTCGTGACCACCGCCAACCCGTTCTCTGGATTGGCAACCGAGTGGTCACCGTCCCAGAGGCTGAAGCTTCGAGCGCTCCTGGTCGCCAGCCACCTCTCCGCTCGGCGAGCGGCGCGCGTCATATTCATCTCTGACAACTCCCGAGGTCTTCTCTGGCAGCGCCTCGGAGTACCTCATGAGCTCACGGCGGTGGTCCCTTACGGTTGCACGCCACCTACAGCAGGGCACTTGCGGTCTCGCCAGAAGCCCTACCTGCTGACCGTATCCGTGCTCATGCCCTACAAGAACATCGGGCACCTACTACAAGCCTTCGACACCCTGGTGCGTCGAACCGGGTTCGGGGGCAACCTCGTCGTGGCCGGCCCCCCTGCGTCAGCCGGCTACTACCGCAAGCTCCTCGACATCCGGTCCGGGCTCGCTCATGGCCGGCGCATCGAGCTTACGGGGGCGATCGACCAGGTAGAGCTGGAGGCCCTCTACGAACACGCGCTGGCCTTCGTCTTTCCCTCACTGGAAGAGACCCTCGGGATCCCGCTCCAGGAGGCCATGGGAGCGGGCCTGCCCATCGCCGCCGCCGACACTTCCATCTCCGGCACCAGCCCCCCGTGCTTCAACCCCTGCCGGGAGGTGTGCGAGGAGGCGGCCATCTACTTCGATCCGTTCGATGTGGAGGACATCACTTCGGCGCTGGAGCAGTTGGTCACCGACGATGGGCTGCGCAGGCAGCTGATGATGAACGGTAGGCAGCAGGTGAAGGAGCTCTCCTGGGAGCGTACCGCAGGAGACACCCTCGCAGTCCTTGAAGGGGCGGCAGCGCTACGCAGGATCCCACCTTCTCAACGATCAGGATCGCGTTAACCCACTTTGCTCCGGCCGGGCCGATCAACCGGGTACAGGGCCTAGCAGCCGGTTGGCGCCGGCCCCTCGTCGGCGGCCAGGTCGTAGGCACCCTGGCCGGACCACCGTCGCAGCCGGAAGAGGTCCCGCACCATGGCCAGGGCGTCCACGCCGATTCGCACCGTCGAACCTGCGGCAGCGACCAGGGTGACGGGGACCTCGGTGAGCGACAGGCGGTAGCGCTCGACCAGGTGGAAGACCTCGACGTCGAAGGCGAAGCCATCGAGGCGGGTGTGGGAGAAGATCGTCCTGGCCACGTCGGAGCGGAAGGCCTTGCACCCGCACTGGGTGTCGCGGTAGTGCCCGAGGAGCACCAGGGCGGTGAGGAGGTTGAAGCACCGGCCGCTGATCGAGCGCACCGATGAGGTGCCGGCCACGTCGACCGACGCAACGTGGTGGCGGCTGCCCACCACCACGTCCCAACCCGACTCCACGGCGGCCAGGAGGTCGATCACCTGCTCGGGCGGATAGGCCAGGTCGGCGTCGATGAAGGCCACCGTGCGGCCCCTGGCGGCAAGCACGCCCTCGCGCACCGCTGCCCCCTTGCCCCGGTTTCGCCCGAGGGAGACCACCCGGGCGTCGGCGGCGGCCGCCTTGGCCGCGGTGTCGTCGGGGGAGCCGTCGTCGACCACCACCACCTCCGCCCCCCCGTCGGCGGCGACAGCCGCCACCACCTCGGTGATATGCCGGACGGTGCCGGCGATTCGGTCTCCTTCGCCGTAGGCCGGGACCACCACGCTCAGGCGCAGCTCGCCGGGAGGCTCCGGGCGTGACGGGCGCACCGCCAGCTCCCGACGGGTCTGGCCCAGGAGCACGGCCCGGTAGGCGACGGTGCGGACCACGCCGCTCAGGGCCAGGGCCAGGGCCTTGGCCCCGACCAGCCTGGCCAGGGGCGGTC
>JBPCJK010000090.1:0-7180 GCA_051005375.1 Acidimicrobiales bacterium | reverse complement strand
TCGGGTCACCGATGTTGCGGTAGACGAACGGGGTTCGGCCTCCGATCAAGGACAGCGCGCATGCAGGCAGCGTGTGCGAACCGTGGGCCACGACCACCTCGTACCGGCGGGATTGGGCCCGCAGCGCCTGGAGGGCCCGTGGGCCCGACCGGCTCCGGCCCAGGGTCGGCAGATCCAGCCGAGCCCCGTCGGCTCCGGGCGCCAGGGCCACGGTGCGCACCCCCAGCCCCCGCGCCTCCAGAGCCGCAGCCAGGTCGGTGGCGAAGACCTCCGCCCCTCTCCGCTGCGTCGAGACCACCACGCCGAGGACCGGCACCTTCGTGCCGCCGTCGCCGCGACCCACCCGCTCCCCCCACCGTTCTGGCCCCTGGAGCGAGATCAAATCCCCGCGTTTCTGGGGCCAGAAGAAGGCAGGCGCCGGTGGGAGTCGTTGGCCAACGCGGTGGCGGCGAGCGGCCGCTGGCCGGCAGTCCCGCCGGCGCGTGAGGGACCCAGGCCGTACAGGGCGGTGAGGTCGCCGACGACGCGCTCGGGAGTGAAGGCCGAGACGCGGCGTCGGCCGGCGTCGCCGAGGCGGTGGCGGAGGCCTGCGTCGCAGGCCAGCACCCGGATGGCGGCGGCTGCCGATCGGGCGTCGCCGGGGGGGAAGAGGAGCCCGGCTTCGTCGTCACCGAGGAGCTGACGGATGGGGTCGAGGTCGCTGCCCACAACGGGGATGCCGTTCATCATGGCCTCGGCCGCCACCCGGCAGAAGGATTCGAGCAACGACGGGCACACGACGATGTCGCACTGCGCATAGGCCTGGCGGACGTCCTGGAGCTTGCCGGGGACCGACACCCGACCCTCCAAGGACAACGCCCGCAATCGCTGCCACGCCTCCTGGTTCCGGTCGAGTGCCGGGTTGGTGAACAGGAGCCATCTGAGCGGCAGGTCCTCCAGCGAGTCGACCATGTCGGCAAGCAGGTGGAAGCCCTTGTAGCGCTCGGCGGAGCCGAGGTACCCGACCGTCAGCGAGCCGGCTGAGATCTCCCGCCTGGTCGAGAGCACGTCGGCCGGGTCGATGGGGTTGGGGATCAGCGCCACCCCGGCGTCGCCCACCAGGCCGGTCTGGCGTGCGATGTCGCCGGCCAGCGGGGAGACCGCCGCCCAACGGACCGTCCGCTTTCGCAGCAGGTGGCGCCAGAGCCCGCCCAGGATCCTCATCGACGGCGGGAGCTTGAAGTTGTGCACCCAGACCACGACCGGAAGGCGGGTGAGGAAGGCCACCGGCGCGACCACGCTGAGCTCCTTGAGGCCGTTGGCGTGGATCGCCGTGATGTGCTTGCGGTGGCGCCAGGCCCAGGCGACGAGGCGGGCCGAGGCCCACGCCCGCAGCAGCGGTTGCAACGCCCGCACGGAGTTGGCCATGAACGGCAGGTGGATGTCAGCCAGGTGGTGGTCGTCGACCAGCTTGGCGAATGAGCGCCCGGCCGGGGCCACGAGGGCGGCGGTCAGGGTGGCGTCGCGGTGGGCCAGGACGGTGGCCAGGCTGCGGGTCGAGCCGCCTACTCCGCTCGGGCAGCTGACGAACACGACCAAGGGCCGGTCTGGACGCCCCAGACAGGAACGTCCTGTTGACGACCGCATCAGGGCCGCCCGACCTCCCAGCCGGCCTCGACGTGCACCGGCGAGAGCCGCATGATGCCGCGGGGCGTGCGATCGAGCTTGGGGCCGACCACGTCGAGGTGGGCGACCGGGTGCCAGGGCAGCAGTTCGTTGGAGCGGGAGGCGATGAGGGCGATCCACAGGTAGTAGCGACCCCTGGGTAGTGGCAGCCGGGGGATGGCGCAGCGAACCTCGGTGAGCCCGCTGCCGAGCTTGACGTCGTGGCGCAGGAGGAAGATCGGTGTCGCCGGCGCCTCGCACAAGCCGAGGAACAGGCTTCCGTTCTGAGGGGTGGCGGCCTCGAAGGTCAGCGAGACGTCGAGCGGGAGCTGGGTCTGCGGTCCCTGGCCGTCGCCTCCGGTGATCTCCGCCTTCACCAGCTGGACGACACCGCCCGGGCGATGCCCGAGCTCGGCGCCCTCCTCGACCGACAGGCGGTACGCCCCCAGGACCTCGGCGATGGGTCCTTCGGCCTGCACCACGCCTTGATCGAGCCACAGTCCCCTCGAGCAGACCGCCTCCACGGCGGCTAGGTCGTGGGAGACGAACACCAGCGTGGTGCCCTCGGCCAGCACCGCCCCCATGCGATCCAGGCACCGCTGCTGGAAGGCGGCGTCGCCGACGGCGAGGACCTCGTCGACGAGCAGGACGTCGGGTTCCAGGAAGGCGGCGACGGCAAATCCCAGCCGCATCTGCATGCCGCTGGAGTAGTACTTCACCTGGCGGTCGATGGCGTCCTGCAACTCGGCGAACTCGACGATCTCGTCGAACCGGCGCATGACGTCGCGGCGGTTGAAGCCGAGCAGGGTCCCGTACAGGTAGGTGTTCTCCCTGCCGGTGAGCTCGGGGTGGATGCCGGCCCGCACCTCGATGAGCGCACCCACACGACCCTGGACCTTCACCTCGCCCGCGTAGGGGTACATGACCCTGGTCAGGACCTTGAGCAGCGTCGACTTGCCGGAACCGTTCGCCCCTACCAGCCCGATCGAGTCGCCCGGCTCGGCCACGAACCCCGCGTCGCGCAGCGCCCAGCGCCACCCCCGGCGGCGGGGACGCCGAAGCCAGGAATGGGTGTGCTCGATGTGGTCCCGGAGCAGCCTGCGCCGCTTGTCAGCCCGGAAGCGCTTCCAGATGCGGTGGGCCTCGATGCGGCCGTCAGGCAACATCGGCGACCCCGGCTTCCATGCGCTTGAACACCAGGAAGCCGACGATGAGCACGACGGTGGCCGAGATGGCTCCGAGCCCGAGGAGGTTCCACGCCGGAGGCATCCCGAACAGCACCGTGCGCCGAAGTCCGTCGATGGCGGGGGCAAGGGGGTTGAAGACGGCGTAGAGGGGGCGGGCCCAGGAGGGGATGGCGGTGATGGAGAAGGCGACGGGGGTGGCGAACAGCCCGAGGGGGAGGATGATGGGGATCGCCTGTCGCAGGTCACGGAAGTACACGGTCAGCACCGAGACGATCAGGGTCACGCCCAGGGTGAACGCCGCCACCACGTAGACCATCAGCGGCAGGTAGATTGACTCGGGCCGGGGGGCGTACTGGGTGATGGCGAACAGCAGCACCAGCCCGATGAGGGCGGTGGCCGTGTCGATGGCGGCGACGATCACGCTCCCGATCGGGAACACCTCCCGTGGGCAGTACACCTTGTTCAGCAAGGACAGGTTGGCCACGAGGCTCAACCCACCCCTTGAAACCGAGCTGGAGAAGAAGGTCCATGGGAGCAGCCCCACATAGGAGAACACCGGGTAGGGAGCGCCCTGGGTGTCGACCTTGGCGACCCTCTGGAAGAAGACGGTGAAAACGACCATGAACGTCACCGGCGTGATCACCGCCCAGCCCACGCCGATGATGGTCTGCTTGTACCGAGAGCGCAGCTCCCGTTCGGCCAGAGCCCGGATCAACGAACGCGCCTGCCAGAGCTCCCGGGCCGCGGCCAGCGGTCGTATCCGCCGTCGGAACAGCAGCTCTTTGGGTGGTTCATCGAGGGGGGGCGTGCGGCCACTGCTGGGTGGCGCCTCTGCGGGTGCAGACATCGCCAGCAACCTACAGGGTGGCCAGGAAGAGCCCGTGTGTCGATGAGCCGGATCAGGGGCTCCGCCAGGCGCAGATGGCGGGGATGGTGGCTGGCTGCCCCCGCGTCAGTCATGGTGGCAGTGTTGGCCCTTGTGGTCTCAGGCATGACTTCGGCTCACTCCCGCTCGGCTCCGCCGGCCAGGAATGGCATGCCCTTCAACCTTGGAACGCTGAAGCTCACCGACGATGCCGTCCAGTCCTGCGCCGAGGGTTCTGAGTGCCGGAGCTTCAAGGTCGACTGCCCAGGGGTGGCCTCCTCGGCACCCGGCGCCTACCGGCGGTTGCCGCACTTCGGTGCCGCACGGGGTCTGGCGGTGTTCTTCAGCGGCGGTCCGGGCACGGCCTGGTGGGGCGGGAGCAGTGCCTCCGTAGGTAGCTTCTTCGACGGCCTGCGGGCCGATGGCATCGATGTGGTTGAGATCAAGTGGGGTGACGGGGGTTGGCTGGAGTCGTCCCCCGGTGAGCGGGTCGGCCCCGCTCGCCTCGCCTGCCGCCCGGCGACCGCCGTGAAGTGGGTGCACGACAACCTGTACCTGCCACTGGGGGTCGAGGCCGGCCCGCAGCAGTGCGGGTTCTGCATCACCGGCAACAGCGGCGGGGCCTCGCAGGTGGCCTTCGCCCTCAGCGACTACGGGCTGGACCCGATCGTCGACGGGGCGTTCCCCACCTCTGGTCCGCCCCACAGCGCTCTGGCCAAGGCCTGTCTGCGCCGCCCAGGCGAGGAGCAGTACTGGTACGAGCCTGACGAGGGCGCCCGCGTCATCGACCGGTCGTACGGCTTCACCGACGCCGAGGGCCCCTGCGTGGACCACGACCCGTCCTGGGCCTCTGTCTGGCAGCAGGACAGCGTCGACACCGGGGGGACCGACTACGGCCACCCGAGCACCAGGGTGCACGTGATCGTCGGCGCTTCCGATCGGGACCCGCGCATGCACGCCCATGCCGCCGACTACCTCGCTCGCCTCCAAGCTGCCGGCACGGACGCCACCATGGAAGTCGTCGGCACCATGGGCCATGACATCACGGAGTCGCCCGAAGGTCTGGGCGCCCTGCGCGCTGGGTTGTTGTACCGCCCTTGAACGTCGCCACGTCATTTGTGGACGCTCGAGGTTGCTGAGCAACGCCAACCGTCCAGGAATGCTGTGGCCGGCGACCGATGGCCAGCGCTACGCCAGCTTTCGGCCACGGCCGGCCAGCCGCAGCGACTGGACGCGGAGCCAGCGCCCGTAGGCCTCCAGGCGCATCGCCCTCGACGGGTTCTTCGTCGCCCGCTCGTAGCCCAGGTCGCTGAGCAGGCTCCCGGCCAAGGTCTCGAAGAGGGCGACGTCGCGGGCCGACATCTGGCGCCGCCAGTCACGGATGCCCTTGGTGGGAGGGAGGTAGATCCCTTGGCGTGCCTCTGGGCGCCCCATGGGAGCTATGACCTCGTCGGCCCGCTCGAAGTAGCGGAGCATGGCCGGGTCGTAGGGGAGCTCGACGAAGGACGAGAGCTGCCGCAACGAGGCCTCGGGTTCGTCGACCAGCGTCTCGTAGCGGATCTCCTGGTAGCGATCGGGCCCCAGTCGGCGGCCGGCGCGCTGGCCGACCTCGACCGCCCGCTTCCACGCCAGGGTGACCTCCTCGATGCTCTGGTAGCCCCAGGCCACATCGAGGTACGACAGGGCCACGTCGCGCCCGTCGCGGATGATGTGGATGAACCGGGCTTCGGGGAACAGGCGAGCCAGGAAGGGCAGGTTGAGCACGTGGATGGGTGTCTTGTCGGCGTAGCGGTGTTTCCCCCGCTGAGCGGCGTACAGGGCGAAGACCCGTCGAATGGCGTCGGCGTAGCCGGCGGGGGGGGCCGCCCGCAGGTCGTGCTCGACCGCCTCGGCGGGAACGCCCATCTTCAGGAAGCCGGGGCGGGGCGCCAGGTCAGCCATGAAGGCGTCCACGGAGAAGCCATCCGGGCGCTCGTAGCGGCGCCGCTTGCGGCCGAAGCCGACGAGGAAATGGGTCTCGTCGGGGATGGCCATGTCGGGGTGGGAGTCGAACATGGCCCGCAGGAGGGTGGTCCCCGAGCGACCCCGGCCGACGATGAAGGGGAACACGTCCATCGAGGGAACGTAGTACGTGGGCAGCGACCAGTCGGGTGGGACCGACCTTTCTCCATGGCGACGCCAGCTACGCTCAGCGGGTGTCCGTCGCCATACACATCGGCATCGCCAAGACCGGAAGTACCTGGTTCCAGACCAGGTACTTTCCGAGGTTGCCCGACTACCACTTCACCCATGGCGACGATGTTCTTCGCTCACTCATCCGCGACCTCATCAGGGAGCCCGAGGGTCGCTTCGCCGAAGACACGCTGGATGCCCACGCCAGCCGGTTGAAAGAGCGAGCCGAGCCGAACGTCCTGATCTCCGACGAAGCGCTGAGCGGCTACCTCTTCGACGGTGGGGCCCACCGAGACCGCATCGTCGAACGCCTCTCGCGGGCCTTTCCCGACGCCCGCATCCTCGCCTTCGTGCGGGAGCAGGGAGGGATGCTGCGTTCGCTCTACCTGCAGTACGTGGCCAACGGAGGTCATCGGTCGTTCTCCGACTTCTGCCTGGCCGACGACGTCGAGGGCTGTGCCTCGCCGTTGTCGTTCGTGACCTACGACGGCCTGGTCGAGGCCTACCGCACGGCGTTCGGCGCCGAGAAGGTCAAGGTCCTTCCCTACGAGCGGTTCCGGGCCGAGCCTCAGGCCTTCCTCTCCGAGGTCTGCGAATTTCTCGGAGTGGCCGAGCACGCCGTTCCCGCGGTGGACGCCAGCGAGACGACCAACGTCGCCCTCTCGCCCCTCTCCCGGGAGCTGCTCCGGCCGGTCAACCGGTGGTTCCGTCGTTCCGAGTTCAACACCCGACCAGCGGTGAGCAACGCCGGCTTGGCGCAGGTCGCCAGGCCGGTGCTGCAGGCGACGTTCGACCGTCGGGTCTTCGCCAGGAGCGGCAGGAAGCTGAGGTCCGGGGACGAAGCCCTCATCTCCGAGCTCAGGCCGCGCTTCGCCCACAGCAATGCCGTGCTGCAGACGATGGTCGACCACCCCCTCGGCCCCTACGGCTACGTCCTCGCCTGATCGGCGTCAGGGTCTGGTGGAACAGATCGTCGTCTTCGGTGGTGGCGGTCACGGCAAGACCCTCCTCGACCTGCTGGGCGCCCTCGGCACCTACCGGGTGGCCGGCGTGGTCGACGACGGTCTCACCCCTGCCCACACGGTGGTCGGTGTCCCCGTCATCGGAGGCGCCGGCGTGCTGGCCGAGCTGGCCTCACGCGGAGTCACCCTGGCGGTCAACGCCGTGGGCGGCATCACCGCCGCGGGCATGGCCAGGCGGGTGGCGGTGTTCGAGCAGCTGCTCGCAGCCGGCCTGGCGTGCCCGTCACTGGTTCACCCCACGGCATGGGTGGAGCCCAGCGCCCAGCTGGAAGCCGGCGTCCAGGTGCTGG
>JBPCJK010000089.1:0-7698 GCA_051005375.1 Acidimicrobiales bacterium | reverse complement strand
TCAATAAGCTGGCCGCCGAGCTCGGTCTGGCCGACCCGATGGCGGGAAGGGCGCTGTCGGTGTTCGACTACGAGCTGCGCACCTGGACAGAGTTCGTGGTCCTCAAGGCCGTGGTCGACCTGGCCGAGGTGGTGCTCATGGAGGAGTTGGAGGACTGCACCTACCTGCCCCTGCGCCACCTGGCTGAGCGCCTGCTGCCCGAGGAGCGGTTCCACGTGTCCTTCGGCCGTGCTCGCACCAAGGAGCTGGCCGCCAACCCCGAGGCCCGGCCCGAGGTGGAGCAGGCCGTCGACGCCCTGGTTCGCTTCACGCTCCCCTTCTTCGGGCGCAGCGCCTCGCCCAACAACGAGCTCTTCCGGCGCTGGGGGATAAAGCGCTACACCAACGATGAGGCCCGTTCCCGCTTCATCGACCGCAGCCGCCGCTTCGTGGCCGACGAGCTGGGCCTGGGCTACCCCGAGGTCGAGGTCCACTGGGACGGCTAGCGGGCGGCGCCACCGCCGGCGGCAGCAGCCGCAGCGACCGCCATCGCCTTGCCGCCGGCGGCGGCGGTGGTAGCCACCTGCAGGCGTGGTACGCGGTCGACGCCGAGGGCCGGGACCTGGCCACCGGCCACTGCCTGGCCAGTGGCGGAGGCCGTGGCCGTGGCCGTGCTGGCGTCGGTGCCGCCTCACCGGCGAAGGCGCTGGCCGCCGCTCCTGGCGCCGCCTGGCCGGTCGCCGTGGTCAGCGACGACGGCCGTCACCTTGGCTTGGCCGAGGCCCTGGGGACCGGCGGGCGCCAGCTCGAAGAGCTCCTCGGTGGGCTCCTCTCGCCATCTGCGGTCGTCGGCGACCCTGCCCAGGCGTCCTGGTTGGCCGAGCGCGCTGCCTGCACGCCGGCCGGCGCCGTGTCCTTGGCGCTGGAAGCGGTCGACCTCGCCGCTGGCGCCGAGCGTGCTGCCGGCGTCGATCCGGAGTGGCTGGCGGCGGTCGACCGGCGGCGCCAGGAGCCGCGCTCGCTGCTGGTGGCCGACGGCCGGTCTGAGGAGTTGGAGGCCGCCCTCCATGTGGCCATGCTGCTCGCCGTCGAGGCGCTGGACCCAGACGACGACGCCGACGTCGCCGCCCATATGGCCTCGGGCGCCCAGCTGTGGCTCCTGGGGGCGGCGGTGGCCTGGAGCCTGGCTGACGCCGGAGCCAACCCGTTCCGCCCCTGGGCCGAGCTCGTGGCGGCCGGCCTGTGGCCCATAGGCCCCGTCGGCGACCGGCTGGTGGTCGGCGTTCCCGAGGCGCTGCGGCTCACGTCGCCAGGAGCCCAGCCGGGCCCGCCAGCGGCGGACTGCTGGACGATCGGTGTCGCTGAGCGCCCTCGACCGTCCACAAATAGGCCAATGCCGGCACTGCCCGATGACCGGTAGGGCACGGGGGCAGCTCGCGGTGGCCCAGCCGGTGCTGGCTCTTGAGACCTACGCCCGTCGACTGTCCCCGTGGCTACCGCTCGCAGGCACATCCCAGGAGGCGGACGGGACCCCGCCCGCCTCCATCTCCTGGTTCGGTCCGGCTGGGCTCGGCGCTGAGCGGCCCGGGAGCGAGGCCGTCGTCCAGGCCCTGTCCGGGCTCATGGCCCTCCACGGCCAGGAGTGGGGCAGGCCTCGGCGCATCGGTCTGGAGGTGGCGTCGGTGGCCGCGGGCGTCCTCGCCGCCCAGGGCGCCCTGGCCACCAGCATCGGGCGCAGCCGTGGTCGCAACGTCGCTCCCGTGCACACCTCGGTGCTCCAGGCCGGTCTGCTGGCGGCCTCCCACTACGTTGCCGCCGCCACCTGCCCGAAGGAGGAGTCCTACCTGCCCCCGGCGGGGCCGGCCCCCGGCCCACCCTTTCAGAGCGCCGACGGCTGCTGGTACGAGATCGAGACCCTCGACCCCGAGGCCTGGAGGTCGTTCTGGTACGCACTGGGGGCTGATGGCGCTGATCTGGGAGGGGCATGGGCGCACTTCCGGGCCCGCTACTACACCGCTACCTGCCCCCTGCCCGTCGGTCTCCACGAGGCCACCGCCACCCGCACCCTGGCCGAGACGGCCGAGCTGGCCCGCTCCTGTGGAGTCAGCCTGTCGCCCTTGCGCCACTACGGCGAGGTGCTGGCCGATCCGGGTTCGTCGCCCGGCCATCCCGTCGTCCAGACCGTGGCCCCTGGCGGTGATCCAACGGCGATTTGGCCTGCGGAACCGCTTGAATCTCGCATGGGTTTGCAGGCCAGAACGGCTCTCGGCGCTCGTGCGGATGCCAGCGACCTGCCCCTGACCGGCATCCGCGTGGTGGAGGCCACCACTCGGATGCAGGGCCCTCTGGCTGGCCTACTGCTGCAGCTGCTGGGCGCCGAGGTGACCAAGGTGGAGCCCCCCGGGGGGGACTTCGGCAGGCTGGTGGCGCCCCTGGCCGGCGATACCGGCTCGTTCTTCTCCTGCTTCAACCGGGGCAAGCAGGTGGCCGAGATCGATCTGGCGGCGCTCTCGGGAAGGACGGCGCTGAGGGACCTGGTGGGCGACGCCGATGTCTTCCTCCACAACTGGCGCCCGGGCAAGGCCGCCTCCTGGGGCCTCGAAGCTGCTGACCTCGCCGGCCGAGGCGCCGGCCTGGTCTACGCCGAGGCTTCGGGATGGGGGGAGGCGGCCGGACCCTCCCGGCTGCTCGGCACCGACTTCCTGGTGCAGGCCTACGCCGGAGTGGGTGACGGCGTCCGTCCCCAAGGGGAGGTGGCGGCGCCCGCCCGCATCACCCTCACCGACTTCATGGGGGCGCTGAACACCTGTGAGGGCGTCCTGACCGGGCTGTGGCAGAGAGAGAGGACCGGGCGAGGCGCTCAGGTCGGCACCTCGCTGCTCGCCGGGGCAATGACCCTGCAGGCCCACGTCCTGGAGGCCCTCGCCGCCGGATCCGAGAACCGTCGGCGGGCGGGCAGGCCGTTGTGGGGCCCGCTCGACGAGCCCATCCCCACGGCCGAGGGAACGCTGGTGGTCACCGTCGAGGACGATGGGACGTTGCTGCGCCTGGCCCAGGTGTGCGGAGGGGCCGACGAAGCGGAGGCGGCGGCCGCCTTGGCCCGAGGCTCGGCTCACCACTGGGAGGAGCGACTCCTCGACGCCGGCATCGCCTGCGCCGCCCTTGCCGACGACCCCGGTCCGGCTGCACTGGTGAGCGATCCTCGCCTGGCTGGGCTGTTCGAGCCCTTGGCCGGCTCGAGCTGGGTCCCCGCCTCCCCCTGGCGGTTCATCGCCGAGTGACCGGGGAGCCTGTCGGCCAGACCGGCGCCGTGCCCCGGGAGTGGGACGCAGCGACGTACGCCCAGGTGGCGCTGCCCCATTCCGGATGGGCGATGGCCGTGCTCGACCGGCTCGACCTCGACGGCCACGAAACCGTCCTCGACGCTGGCTGTGGCAGCGGCAAGGTCACCGAGGCGCTCCTGGCCCGCCTACCCCGGGGTCGCGTGGTGGCCGTGGACGGCTCAGTCCAGATGCTGGAAGAGGCTCGGCGCCGGCTGACCGGCTCGCTCGACCGGGTCGACCTGGTCCACGCCGACCTGGCGCAGCCCCTACCGATCACCACAACGGTCGATGCCGTCGTCTCCTCCGCCACCTTCCACTGGATCGCCGATCACCGGGCGCTGTTTGCCAACCTGGCGGCTGTGCTGCCCGCGGGGGGTGCGCTCTCGGCCCAGTGCGGGGGTGCCGGCAACGTGGCCAACGTCCAGGCCGCGCTGGACGAGCTCGGCTTCGACGGCCCGGACCCGTGGCACTTCGCCACACCGGAAGAGGCCACGGCCGACCTGGCCGGCGCCGGCTTCGTGGACATACGGACCTGGTTGACCGAAGCGCCGACCGCCGTACCCGCCGATCAGCTGGAGACGTTCCTCGCCATCGTCGTGCTCGGCGCCCACCTCGAGCACATCTCCGAACCCGATCAGGCACACTTCGTCCGGGCGGTGGCCGAGCTGCTCCCGAAGTCGGAGATCCACTACGTCCGCCTCAACATCCTGGCGCGCAAGGCCTAGCTCCCCGCTTCTGGACCCGGATGCGGGCGCCATGGCAACCGATCCAGGGGCCAGAAGCTGGCATGCCGGCCCTGCCGCCTGGTTGGTCGCTCCTAGCATTGGGCCGGCATGGTCATCCTCGCCCTCAACTGGCGCGTCTGGGCCGCCCTCGGGTTGCTGTTCCTCTACGCCCTGGTACGCCGGCTCATCCGATCG
This sequence comes from Acidimicrobiales bacterium, assembly GCA_051005375.1. GTDB lineage: Bacteria > Actinomycetota > Acidimicrobiia > Acidimicrobiales > CADCSY01 > JADDRA01. The sequence continues at coordinate 3,476 of JBPCJK010000089.1, read as the reverse complement.
TGGTGGAGCCGGTGGCAGGCGACCCACGTTCGCTCACGCGCTCGCGCTCGCGCTCACGCTTCGAAGCGGCCGTACCCGCCCCGGTAGAAGACCAGGGCGCCCTTCTCCCGCTCCACCCCCAGACCCCGCACCTGGCCCACGCAGATCTCGTGGTCGCCACCGTCGTGGATGGCCTCGATGCCGCAGTCGACCCAGGCCAGGGCGTCGTGCAGCCGCGGAGATCCTGAATCGGTGGCGGACCAGCCCACGCCCTCGAACTTGTCGGCGCCCCTGGTGGCGAAGACCCGTGACAGCGCCTCTTGGTCCTCGGCCAGCACGTTGGCGCAGAAGGCCTCGGCGCTGCGGATGATCGCCCAACTGCTCGAGTTGCGGTTGGCGCAGAAGGCCACCAGCGGCGGGTCGAGGGACACCGCCGTGAAGGAGTTGACCGACAAACCGACCGGCCTGCCGTTGCCCATCGCCGTCACCACGACGACGCCCGTCGGGAAGTGTCCCAACACCCTTCGGTACTCAGCGATGGCGGTGGCGTGCACGCTGGTGCCCTCGTCGTCGGCGTCCCCGAGCACGTCGGCCATCGTCCCAGTGTCCCATCCCGTCGTCGGTCCCCGTGCCACACCGATCCACCGGGCCATGGGCGCCCAGACGACCTGGCGATACCGCCCGGCGGGGACGGGCGGCGTAGCGTCGGGGCGATGGACGCCGTTCGCCAACAGGCAGTGGTCGACCTGCGCCGTACCCGCCGCCGCAACCGGTTGGCCAGCGTCGACTGGTTCGACTCCTTCTACCAGGCCTACATCACCGGTCTCGGCGTCGCCGTCGTCGTGATCGTCGCTTCCACGTTCGTGCCCGACCAGCAGGTCAGCCCTGCCGTGGCCGCCAACGTCGCCGCTGACGGCCCTGCCCTGCTCGGCGCCGTCTTTGCCGTGATCGTGGCCCTCGGCCTGCGCTCGGGAGGGCGGGGTGGGCCGCTGGCCTTGGAGCCACCCACCGTCCAACACGTGCTCCTGGCGCCGGTCGACCGGGCAACCGTGCTGCGGGAGCCCGCCCTCAAGCAGCTCCGCTTCGCCGCCTTCACCGGCTCCACAGTAGGCGCCGTCGGGGGCCTACTCGCCGCCCGGCGCCTGCCCGTCGACCCCCCCGTCATGGTGCTGTGCGGGGCCCTGGCCGCCGCCCTGGTGGCCGTGACCGCCGTGGGCGCCGCCCTGGTCGTGTCCGGGCGACGGATGCCCAAGCTGGTGGCCAACCTGGCTGCCCTGGTGGTGGTGGCCGCTGCCGCCGCCGACCTGCGGGCGGGCACCGCCTGGTCGCCCACCTCGCTGTTTGGGCGGGTGGCCCTGTGGGGGCTGGACTTTGCTCCCCTCGCCCTGGTCGGCGCCATGGTGGCAGTGGCCGTGGCCGCCCTGGGGTTGGCCGGAGTGGGTGGGACCTCCCTGGAGGCGGCCCGTCAACGCGCCGGCCTGGTGTCGGAGCTGCGCTTCGCGGTGACCCTCCAGGACGTGCGCACCGTCGTCCTGCTCCGTCGTCGCCTGGCCCAGGAACAGCCCCGCTCCCGGCCCTGGCTCCGGCTCGGTCGACTCGGGTCTGGCCGGGCGCCGGTGTGGTGGCGGGACTGGCGGGGGATCCTGCGCTTCCCGGCCGTCCGCCTGGTCCGCATGGCCACCCTCGGCGCCATCGCCGGGGCCTGCCTGGACGCGGTATGGGCGGGAACCTCCACCTTGATCGTGGTGGCCGGGCTGGCGCTGTACATCGCCGCCCTCGACGCTGTGGAGACCCTGGCCCAAGAGGTCGACCATCCTGACCGCTGGGCCAGCTTCGCCGAGGCCCCGGGGCGGATCCTGCTGCGCCACCTGGGCGCGCCCAGTGTGCTCATGGCGGGGGTGGGCGTGGTGGCCGCCGCCACTGCCGCCATCCTCGGTCGCTCCGGGCTCGTCGCTCCCCTGGCCGCGGTCATGCTCGTGCCCGCTGCCGTGGCCGCCGTCACCGGCGCCGCCGCCAGCACCGCCATGGGCACGGCTGAGCCCAAGGGGGGCGCCGACATGTTCCCCGAGGCCGCCGGCAGCTCCCTGATCTTCCGGGCGGTGTGGCCGGCAGCGTTGGTGGTCATCTCCCTGCTGCCGGTGCTGGCCGCCCGCTCAGCCGCCGCCGACGGCCTTCCGCCGGCGCCGGCGGCGGCCGGCACCCTCGTCGCCCCGATCCTGGTCACCGCCGGCGCCATGGCCTGGCTGTGGCGCCGGACCCCGGCCCGCCTGTGACCGCCGTCCTGGCCGCCTCCGGCCTGGCCAAGGACTACGGCGACGGTTTCGGCCTCGAACCCGTCGACCTAACCATCGGGCCGGGTGAGCTGGTCGTCCTGGTCGGACCCAACGGAGCGGGCAAATCCACCCTCCTCGGGCTGTGCGCCGGCCTGCTCGAGCCAACGGAAGGGGAGGCCCGGGTCCTCGACCACGCCGCCGGCAGCGCCGAGGCCCGGGCGGCGACATCGTTGCTCCCCGACGCCCCCGTGCTCTACGACGACCTCAGCGTGCATGAGCACATCCAGTACGTCGCCCGCCTCCACGGCATAGAGGACTGGGACGACTCGGCCACCACCCTGCTCGACCGCCTCGACCTGGCGCAGCGGGCCGACGACCTGCCGTCGAGGTTCAGCCGGGGGCTGCGCCAGAAGACGTCGGTTGTCCTGGCCCTGGTGCGCCCCTTCGAGCTGCTCCTGGTCGACGAGCCCTTCGTCGGCCTGGACGCACCCGCCCAGCAGACCCTGGTCGAGCTCCTGCAGGAGACCGTGGCCGGCGGCGCCTCGGCCCTGGTGTCGACCCACCAGCTCGACCTGGCCGACCACGCCCGTCGTTGCCTGGGGCTCCGCGACGGCAACCTCATCTACGACGGTCCCTCGAGCCGGGAGAAGGTCCTGTCCCTGGTCAGCGGCTGAAGGTTTCCGGCTTCTGGCCCCAGGAGCACCTTCCAACTGGAGGAGGGGTGCGGATGCCGAAGCGGTTGGCTCCAGAGGTTGAACGCGAGGTCAGGCGACCCGCGGCGAAGGGTCACGGGTTGCGAGAGATCGGTCGAATGCTGGCCTGCTCTCATCACGCGGTGACCAATGTGTTGGCCCGGGAGCCCCGTCCGGCGAGCCCGGCAGACTGGAACCCGTCACCGGCGCGCTTGTCGCGAAGCGAGCGGGAGGAGATCCGAGCTGGGCTCGAGCCCGAGGAGACCCGAAACTCGCTCACGGCCCGTTGGTCGCAGCGGTCACCGAGTGGCTGGAGCAGTGGTGGTCACCGGAGCAGATCGCCAACCGGTTGCGCCTCGAGTTCTCCGACGATCCGATGATGTTCCCGGTCATTGGGAAGGCGGCTGATCATCGGCCAGAACAACCGCTCCGCCGTCGGCACCCTGGTCGAGCGGACGACCCGCTACCTGCTGCTCCTGCACCTCCCCGACGGGCGAGAGGCAAAGAAGGTCAACGAGGCGATGAAGACAGC
>JBPCJK010000088.1:0-15151 GCA_051005375.1 Acidimicrobiales bacterium | reverse complement strand
CGTCGTCGACCTCGGTGACGAGCCGGGCCACCGCTTGCTCTGCCTCACGCTTCGTTCCCTTGAAGCTGCGGGTGACGTAGTGCTTCCTGCCCGTCAGTGGGTCTCGCCCCGCGTAGGCGATGAGCTCCCAGCTGTTCCCGCGCTTCCGGATGTGCCCAGCCAGGAGGGGAAGAGTACGCCCGAGGAGTGACAGTGGATTGGGAATCGATTGGCAGAACGAGCCGTGACGCGAATCAGAGGCCACCGAAGTGGCCTCTGACCTGGACTTTTTGGAGCGGACGACGGGATTCGAACCCGCGACCCTCACCTTGGCAAGGTGATGCTCTACCACTGAGCCACGTCCGCGTAAAGGAGCGATCCTACCAATCCCCAAGGGCAGCCGTCAGTGCTCCTCAGGAAGATGTGCCCTGCTCGGATTGGGGGCGGAGGTCGATGCGCAGCACGAGGACGCCGTCCTCGAGCCCCGCAACGGCGTCGCCGATCATGGCGTAGTCCTGGAAGTCGCGCTGCGCCTGAGCGATGAACTGCTGACGCTCGGGCCCGCCGACGGGCGGCAGCGACCGGTTCTTAACCGCCCGGGCGCGGTCTCGGAACCGCTGGATCATCCCCTCGACGTCGAGCTCATCCGCCATTGGCCTGCACCTTACCGACGGCCCGACAACGTCGCCGCTCGAGCCGGGATCTCAACCGCCAGGACGGGTCGACCGCCAGTAGCGAACGGTCAGGAAGGACAGGACCAGCGCCATCGAGAGCAGCCCGGAGATGATCAACGCCACCAGGCTGCCTGGGCTCAGTGGCGACGAGCCTGCAGCTCGCTCGAGTGCCAGCTCGGTCGTCGTCGTGTCGTTGACAACCTCCTGGCGGGCGGTCGTCGTCGACTGGCGGAGGGAGGTGGTGCTGGTGGTTCGGGGAAGCGATGTCGTCGAGGACCGCACCCGAGAGGTCGTCTGGGACGACGAGCCCGGGTCGGACCTCAGGGTAGTCGATGTCCTCGGCTGGATCCGCCTCGTGGTGCTGGTGGTGCTGCCCGTCGTCGACGTGGAGGTCGAGGTCGTCGAACTGCCGGCCAGGGTCCTGGTGGTCGTGGTCGTCGCCGTCTGGGCAGGGGCCGGCGAGCCGAACCCGAGGGCCAGAAGGAGCGCCACCACCACGACGCCCACTGCGGCCACGGCTCGATGTCGGACCCTCACGAAGCGCATGGTAGGACGTGACACCTAACGCTGGTGGCGAGGGCAGGACCACGAGGTCCGGCCACCGATGCTCCGGCGCTCCAAGCACTCGTGGTCTCGGGGGCAGCGACCGCCGGGAGCCCGGTGTGGCTGCAGGATCCCCGTGTGGGAGCCGCCCCCGGCGATCAGGTCGCCCAGGGTCTGGCGCAGGTGACGGTGGAGACGGCGGGCCTCCGCCGTCGACAACGAACCAGCGGGACGGCCGGGGTCGAGGCCGGCCCGGAACAGGACCTCGTCGGCGATGAGGTTGCCGATCCCGGCCACTCGCGACTGGTCCATGAGCCTGGTCTTGAGCGGTGCTGCACTCCCCGCCAGCACCCGCCGCAACTCGGCCATACCCACCGATGCTGCATCGGCGCCGAGGCGGGACTCGTCAGGATCGAGCACCACGCCACCCAGACGTCGGGGATCGCGCACCCGCAGGTCGCCTCCGTCGGTGAAGACCAGGCGCACCCGGTCCCACGCCGGCACGTCCCGCACGCTCGAGTACTCGAGCTCGTCTGTTCCGGCGAGGCCGTCGACCAGCAGCCGCCCAGTCATGCCGAAGCGCAACCCCAGGGTGGGACCTCCCTTGGTGTCGAGGAGCAGGAGCTTTCCGAGCCGGCGCACGGCGGCGAAGGACCGGCCGACCAGGGCGCTGGACAGGGTGGCCTCCGACAGCCCCTCCTTCAAGAACCAGGCGTCGGCAGCGTCCACCGCCGCCACCGTCCGGCCCACAGCCCGCTCCGCCAGCTGCCGGTAGCGCTCGACCTCGGGGAGCTCAGGCAGGGCGAGGCGGCCCGAGTCCGTTCCCGGACACGGCGGCCAGCGCCGTGCTGATGTCGGCGACGATGTCGTCCGGGTGTTCCAGGCCGACGGAGAGGCGCACCAGGCCGTCGCCAATGCCCATGGCGACTCGCTCCTCGGCCGAGAGGTTGGCTGCGGTGGTGGAGGCGGGGTGGGTGATCAATGTCTCGGGCCCCCCCAACGACGGTGCCAGGTGGGCCAAGGTGACCGCCTCGGCGAATCGTCGTCCGGCCTCCCAGCCTCCGGCCAGCTCGAAGCTGACCATCCCGCCGCCGTGGGCCATCTGGCGCTTGACCAGCTCCCGCTGGGGATGGGAGCCGAGGCCGGGGTAGTGGACCGCCATGACCCCAGGGTGCCCCTCGAGGAAACCGGCCAGGCGCTGGGCCGTCTCACTCTGCTGACGAACCCGGACCCCGAGGGTCCGCAGGCCCCGCAGGGCGTTGTGGGCGTCGTAGGGCGAGGCGGTGGCCCCGTGGATGGTGGCGTAGTTCCATATCCACTGGATCAGGTCCTCGGCCCCGGCGACCACGCCGAGGGTGGCGTCGTTGTGGCCGGAGAGGCCCTTTGTCGCTGAGTGGACGACGAGGTCACAGCCGTGCTCGAGGGGACGCTGGACCAAGGGACCGGCGAAGGTGGAGTCGACCACCCGCAAGGGGCCCTGGATGGTCCCGAGAGCGTCGAGGTCGACCAGCTGCAGCCCGGGATTGGCCGGCGTCTCCACGAACACGAGCACGGTGCGACCGGGGATGACGGCGGCGGCGATAGCCGAGGCGTCCTCGCCGTCGACGAGGGTGACGTCGATCCCGAAGCGGGGACAGACGCCCTGGAACAGCAGGGCGGTCGAGGAGAACAGCTGGCGCTGGGCGACGATGTGGTCGCCCTTGGAGCACAGGGCGAGGACCAGTGACGAGATCGCCCCCATGCCCGATGCGAAGGCCTGAGCCGCCTCAGCCCCCTCGAGCTCGGCTACGGCATCCTCGAAGCTGCGGACGGTGGGGTTGCCATACCGGCTGTAGAAGTTCTTTGGCCGGAGCGACGTGGCCAGGGCCAGGCTCTCCTCCACCGTCGCCGTCTCGAAGGTGCTCGACGCCCACAGCGGGGCGGCCAGGGATTTCCCGTTCTCACCCCGTCCGGCGAGGATGGCCCGGGTCTCGATGTGGTAGTCGGGACCGTCCTCCTCCTCGGGCTGGCTCACGCTGGTCATGGCCGGCCGGCCTTGTCGGCCTTGTCAACGTCGGCAAGGAACTGTGACAGGGCTGCGCCGACCTGGTCGAGGTCGAATGGGCGGAGTGCGTCATGGCCGTGGCTGGTCATGGCCGGCCGGCCTTGTCGGCCTTGTCCACGTCGGCAAGGAACTGTGACAGGGCTGCGCCGACCTGGTCGAGGTCTATGAGGAAGGCGTCATGGCCGTGGCGACTGTCGATCTCGACATACTCGCACGGAGTCCCCTGGGCATCGAGCACCTGGCACACCTGCCGTTGCTGGTACGGCGGGTAGAGCGTGTCGGAGGAGATGCCGACCACGAGGGTTGGCACCCTGACCCGGTCCAGCGCCCCCACCAACCCTCCCCTTCCCCGGGCCACGTCGTGGAGGTCCATGGCCTTGGTCAGGTGGAGGTAGGAGTTGGCGTCGAACCGTCGAGCCAGCTTGTCTGCCTGGTACTCGAGGTAGCGCTCGACCTGGAAGCGCTGCCACAGGGAGAAGCCGTCGAGGGACTCGACCACCTCACGACCGAAGCGGTCGGTGAAGACGTCATCGCTACGGTAGGTGATCTGGGCGATGCATCGGGCAATGGACAGGCCCTCGGTGGGACCCTCGCCAGGCCCGGCTCCGTAGTAGTCACCACCTCGCCAGCGGGGATCGAGCCGGATGGCCTTGCGCCCAGCACTGCCAAAGGCGATCTGTTGGGCGCTGGCGGCGGCGGCGGTGGCGATGGGCACCAAGGAACGGACCCGCTCCGGGAACATGATTCCCCACTCCAGCACCTGCATCCCGCCCATGGAGCCGCCCACCACGCTTAGCCACCGGGTCACTCCCAGATCGCGAGCGACCGCGGTCTGGCTGCGGACCATGTCTCTGATGGAGACCACCGGGAAGGCCGAGCCGTACGGAGCCCCGGCAGGATCGTCGGGATTGGGCGACGCCGGGCCTGACGTGCCCTGGCAGCCCCCGAGCACGTTGGCGCACACCACGAACCATCGGTCGGTGTCGAGCGCCCGCCCCGGGCCGATGAGATCTTCCCACCACCCTGGCGAGGGGTGGCCGGGGCCAACGCCGCCGGCGGCGTGAGCATCACCGGACAGGGCGTGGCAGACCAGGACGGCGTTGCCGGCATCGGGAGCCAGCTCGCCCCAGGTCTCGTAGGTCACGACGATGTCACGGAGCAGCCCCCCGCCTTCCAAGACGAAGGGCCGATCGGCGGCGAGGGTCGCGAACCGGCGCCGTCCCGGCGGTTGGCCCGGGCGCCAGGCACCGGTGGCAGGCAATGCGGCGGACATCACCGCCGAGCGTACCGGGGCGGCCACCTCCGTCTACTGTCCGACAGGTGGCCGACGCCCGACCGTTCCGCTTTGGGCTCTCCCTCGCCGGCTTCGACCACGGGAACGACTGGCCCCGGATGGCCCGGCGCATCGAGGACCTGGGCTACTCGACACTGCTGGTGCCCGACCACCTGGGTGACCAGCTCGCCCCTCTCCCGGCCATCACCGCTGCTGCTGCGGCCACCACCACCCTGCGCATCGGCACGTTCGTCCTCGACAACGACTACCGCCATCCGGTGCTGCTGGCCAAGGAAGCCGCCACCATCGACCTGCTCTCGGGCGGCCGCCTCGAATTGGGACTGGGAGCGGGGTGGCGCAAGGACGAGTACGACGCAGCCGGCATCCCCTTCGACACCGGCGCGGTCCGCCTTGCCCGCCTGGAGGAGTCGGTGGCGGTGCTCAAGGGCCTGTGGTCAGGGGAGCGCTTCAGCTTCCACGGTGACCACTACCGGTTGAGCGGAATGGAGGGACGACCCCTGCCCGCGCAGTCCGGCGGCCCCCCGGTGTTCCTCGGCGGTGGCGGGCCCCGCCTCCTGGCCGCGGCCGGACGCAGTGCCGACATCGTCGGCCTGGCGCCCCGGGCCCGCAGCGGCGGCACGCTGGCCACCGACATCGCGCCTGAAGCCGTCGACGCCAAGTTGGCCTGCGTGCGGGAAGCGGCCGGCGAACACTTCTCCGAGTTGGAGATCAACGTCCTCACCTTGGTCGTCGAGGTGGACGAGGACCCTCGACGGAGGGACCAGCGGGCCGGTGAGGTGGGCCAGCGGTTGGGCGTAGCCGCCGATGACGTGGTAGCCAGCCCCCACGTGGTCCTCGGGACCACGAGCCAGGTGGTCGAGGACCTGCTCGCCCATCGGGAGGGCTTCGGCATCTCCTACATCACCGTCCCCGAACCTGCGCTGGCGGCCTTCGCCCCCGTGGTGGCCCGGCTGTCCGGAAAGTGACGGGACCGGGAGACGGTTCCCGGCCGCTGTCGAGGCGAGCCGTCCACCACGCCAACACCGCCGGATCAGCGACGCCATAGGCCCGGCTCGACGCCTCTGCGGCGATCAGCAGCCAGTGCCGCCGGTCACCGCCGTCGCCCGCTTCGCACGCTCGTCGCACCGCCACCGCCGCCTGGTCCCAGGCACCGCGGCAACCCGGGGCGGGAACAGCCCGGACCTGAGCGGCGCTGAGCTTGATGGCGTTGGACGACAGGGCCGTTCCTCCCCATGTCCGTAGCGCCCACGCCGTCACCGGGGGGGCCAGCAGGGCGGCGGCGGCATGCCACAGGCGCTCGCCGGACGTCACCACGGTGACGAGCGGGGTCGACGGCAGCCACGTCCCGTCGAGGTCCACCGCCGCCTCCACCACCCGGGTCTGGGTGGCCACCACCACCTTCGGAACCAGTCGGGCCCGAGCCCAGGGGCCGAGGTCGCTCTCGGCCTCGAGCCGGGCCAGGTCGACCCGCGGCGCCCGCCAGAGCTGACGGTGGTGGCGGGTCGCCCGTCGTCCCCAGACGCAGCTGGCCGGGTCGACCAGGCCACAGGTGACCAGCCGTGGACAGCACCGGTCATCCAGGAGGTCATCGGGGTCGTCGACCACGAACGGGGCTACGCCGTAGTACTGCTGGCGGAAGTCGGCAGCCACGTCGCACCACTGGCCCAGGGTGCCGTCGCAGTCCAGCTCGCACTCCGGCACTCCCGCTCCTGTGGCGACCAGATGTGACCAGGTGGGAGCCAGGGCCAAGGCGTCGGCGTCGGCCTCGACGGTGGCTGCGGGGGCGGCCGGCAGCCCCCGGAAGTGGCGTAGCGATCCACGGCGCCGCCCGCCTCGGCGCAGGACCACCACGCAGACCGCCACTCCGGCCCTGAACACCGGCTGGGCCGGGAGCCACAGCACCTCCAGGAAGGCGTCGGCCAGCACGGCGGCGCGGGCAGCCTGGGTGTCGCGGGCAGCGAGGAACGACTCGGGGAGGACCAGGGCGGCCGTCCCCCCCGGGCGTACCAGTCGGGCGGCCAGCACCAGGAACAGGGCAGCGGTGTCGGCATAGCCCCCGCTGACCGCGCCAAAGCGGCGGCGGAGCTCAGGGGTCACGGCCCGGCTGCGGGCGGTGGCCCGGCCAAGCTGGTTGAGGAAGGGCGGGTTGGCGACCACGGCGTCGGGCCGGGCGGGCCAGTCGTGGGGATCGAGAGCGAGGGCGTCGCCGACCAGGACCCGGGGGACGGCCCGTCCCTCGCACCACAGGGCCAGGGCCGCTTCGGTGACCGCCACCGACACCGGGTCGATGTCAGCACCGGTGAGGCACCCGCCCACCACCTCGGTGCGGGACAGACCTCGAGCCGCCAGGGCGTCGGCGGCGGCGAGGAGGAAGGCGCCGCCTCCGACGCCGGGATCGCACACCACCGGTCGGGAGGCGGCCAGCCCCTCCAGGGCCCACTCCACGGTGGTCGACGCCACCGCCGGCGGTGTGTAGAAGGCACCCCCGGAGCGCCGCCCCTCGGGCTCGAGCAGTGCTTCGTTGACCGCCCCCGGCAGCCAGGGAGAAGCATCGCCGACGGGAACCTCGACGTCGGCCGGCGGCCCCCAAGCTGACAGCAGCGCCAGCGGCGGCAGGGACACGCCCATGGCCTCAGCCACGGCCAGGGCCACCCCGGCCACGGCGCAGGCCCGGGCGGTGCTGGGCTCAGCTCCCCCGGCGACGGCGTGGTCGTAGGCCGCCCGGGCCGACGGCCAACCCATCACCGCCGACGTCTCAGGCCACGACCTCGCTGACGTCGATCGGCTCGTCCTTCCAGCCAGTCAGATCGGCGAGGCGGGGGTCGTTGGAGAACAGCTCGAACAGGGGCAGGTCGAGGGCCAGCCGCTTCTGCATCTGGCGGATCTCGCGCTCCTGGTCCCACAGCACCAACGTGGCCACCACCCCGCTGGTACCGGCCCGAGCCGTGCGACCAGAGCGGTGCACATAGGACTTGTGATCGGCGGGGGGGTCGTAATGGAGAACGACGTCGATCTCGTCGACGTGGATACCCCTGGCGGCGACGTCGGTGGCCACCAGCACGTGGAGCTTGCCGGCCATGAAGTCCGCCAGCGCCCGCTCCCGAGCGGTCTGGCGGAGGTCGCCGTGGATGGCCAGGGCGGCCACACCCTCACGCTCGAGCTGGGTGGCCAGGCGATCGGCGCCTCGCTTGGTGCGCACGAACACCAGGCAGCGCTCGGAGCCCCGGGCGATGGCCGCCGCCACCCGCACCTTGTCCATGTGGTGCACGAGGAGGAAGCGGTGCTCCATGTCGTCGACGTCGACACGGTCGGACTCGACCTCGTGGAACACCGGGTCGTGGAGGTGGACCCGCACCACGTGGTCGACATCGCCGTCGAGGGTGGCCGAGAAGAGCATGGTCTGGTGGGTACGCCCGATGTGGCGCAACACCCACTCGACCTGGGGCAGGAACCCCATGTCGGCCATGCGATCGGCCTCGTCCAGGACCACCGTCTCGACGTCGGCCAGCGAGATGGCCTTGCGCTCGATGAGATCGATCAGGCGGCCCGGGGTGGCGACCACCATGTCGACGCCCCGGCGCAGGGCGGAGGTCTGGCGGTCGATGTCGGTGCCGCCGTAGACGGCTCGCACCGAGCGGCGCCGGGCCTGGGCCAAGGGGGCCAGCTCCTCGGCCACCTGGGTGGCCAGCTCACGGGTGGGCACCAGCACCAGGGCCCGTGGGCGGCTGGGCTGGGCCTGCTCGACCCGCTGGATCAGGGCCAGCCCGAAGGCGAGGGTCTTGCCCGAGCCGGTCTTGGCCTTGCCGCACACGTCCCGACCGGCCAGGGCGTCGGGGATGGTGAGGCTCTGGACGGGGAACGGCTCGATGATGCCCCGCTCATCGAGCACGGCGGTCAGGTCGGCGTCGATGCCGAGGTCGGCGAAGGTGGTGGTCATATGGCGTGCTCCAGTCGTCAGGGGTTGCGGTGGGTCGGCCTCGGCGACTCCGCAACACGGACACGAGGAGCAATTGAGGTGACCCGCGAGGCCCGGCAGCGGTGCCGGCTCGCAGATGGTGGTTCGAGCCTACCTCGTGGCAAGCGCGAGGAACGGCACCGCCCGAAGCCGGTGCCGTTCCTCTACTTCACCGAGGGTCGCTCAGCGAGGTCGTTCAGCGACGGGCGTAGCGACCGCCGGTGACCGCTTTGTAGATGGCCAAGAGGATGAGGGCGCCGACGATGGCGGACACCCATGTGGCAAGGTCGAAGAACTGGTCGTTCACGTCCTTGCCCAGCACCGCCATGGAGAGGAAGCCTCCGACCAGCGCACCGGCGATCCCGATGAGCATGGTGACGAAGATCCCGCCCGGGTCGTTTCCCGGCATGATTGCCTTGGCGATGGCCCCGGCGATGATACCGAGGACGATCCATCCGATGATGCCCACTTCACGTACCTCCCGTTAGAGCCGCCCATGTCAGCGGCACTGTTCCCCCTAAGCCCGGGGATGAACCTCAGCAGGGCGAGACGGCCGACCCACTTCGAGCACGGTGCCCTCGGCGGCGCCGGATACATCGATCCCGGGACGGCGCAACGACGCCACCAGGGTGTCGACAGCTAGGTCGGTCCGGTTGGGGTCATGGTGGTAGAGCAGGACCGCCGCCGCCCCCGACGCCTCGCCCAGGCCGACGGCGTAATCGGCCGCCGAATGGCCGAAGGCGACGCGGTGTGGCAGCTCTTCGGCGGTGTGCTGGGCGTCGTGGAACAACACGTCGACGCCGTCGGCAAGTTCACGGGCCGCCTGGTGGTAGGGCCCCAACCCGGCTGGCCCCGGCCCCAAGACCACCGGGCTGTGGTCCGACAGGTAGGCCAGAGACCCGGCTCCATCGGAGATTCGGAAGCCGAAGGTGCGCCCCCCCTTGTGGGGGATCTCCAGGGCCAGCACGTCGAATCCCTCAAACCGGTGACGGCCCGGCTCCAGGCCGGTGAAGCGCCACCTGCCACGCAGATCACGGGGAGTGATCGGGAAGTGGGGAGGGGACATGGCCCGCTCCAGCACGGCCACGGCGTCGCCTTGAGCCGGTAGCCAGACGTCGACCTCGGCATCAGGGCGATCACCGCCGGCGAAGAAGGGCAGTCCCTGGGTGTGGTCCCAGTGCAGGTGGCCGAGCAGCACGGTGCCGCGAAACGGCTGGGCACCGAGGAGGTCGGTAACCCGGCGCATCCCGGTGCCAGCGTCGATCACCAGGGACGGGGGCTGTCCGTCGTGGGCCAGAGCCAGGCACGAGGTGTTGCCCCCGTAGCGCGCGAACTCGGCACCGGGCGCCGGCGTCGAGCCCCGGACCCCGCACACCCAGACCCTCAAGTCTCACGCCCTCGATCCGGCATTTGTGGACGATTGAGGTTGCTCAGCGACACGGAGCGTCCACAAATCACCGGCTCGACGACGATCACCCTTCCCGGCGATGATCGAGGCTGATCTGGGCCAGGGCCTCCCGGTCGACCTCGTCGGCGGCCGCCACCGCCACCTTGCACGGGGTCACCGCCCGCAGCGTCGACGTGCGGCCGCCACCTTCGAGCACCGCTCGCTCCCCGAGCAGGGCGCCCGGGCCGAGGTCGGCCAGCGCCTCGCCGTCGACGACGACCTGCAGCACACCGTCGAGGAGCAGGAAGAGCTCCTGGCCGGCCTGGCCCTGCTCGACCAGGGTGGCGCCCTGCTTGAGCTTCTTGACCCTCGGCTTGGCTCCGCCCCGCATGATGGTCGCCGACAGCTCGCGCTCCAGGGCGCTCTCCACCTCGGTGACCAGTGCCGGGGAGTCGGTGTCGCCCCACGGCGTGTGCCGGCCGAAGGCGTCCCGGTACCAGGCGGTGAAGTCGATGAGCCCGGACTTGGCCACCAGCTGGTTCGCTTCGTCGTAGACCCAGTGCCGGGGGAACGGGCTGGCGCCGGTCATCACTGCCGACGACGTGCCGTCGGCCCTGATGGTCAGGTTGAGCGTGGTCCAGGCCAGGGGCGCCTCCACCTGGACGAAGGGCGGCCGACGCACCCTACGAGGGGCTGGGAGCGCCGTGCGCCCCCCGGCGGTCTGGCTGAAGCGCACCTCGTCGCTGCTCACCTGGGGCACCGCCCGGATGTCGGGCAGGGCCACCGCCGGGAAGGTCATCGACGTTCGGCCCCGGCCCACGGTGGTGGAGCCGATGTGGCCTCTGCCCTGGTGGCCGTGGCCCACGATGCGCCCGTCGACGACCTCGACCCACGCCCGCAGCTCGTTGGCGAAACGGAACCGGTCGTCGGCCCTCAGCGCCTCCAGATCTTCGACGTGGTCCGGCGGGGGCGGATCGTAGTGGGTCATGCCGCTCTCGAAGGGCAGCTTGCTCAGGCCGGGCAGGGCCGCCGAGGGGATCCACGAGATCGAGAGCACCGAGGACTCGAAGCGCATGCCGTCAACCTAGAGAAGCGGCGGTGACCGCGAAAGGGTGCAGACAGGCGTCCCACGGTGTGGCTGGCACCCCTCACCTGGTGGGTGCAGGCCTCGGCTCGGACACCTGTCAACACCCTTGGCCGAGCCCGCCGGTCGATCGAACCTGGCGATAGTCCAACCCGCAACACCTACAGGAGGTTCGTATGAGATCGAAGCGATCGTTGACCGCTCGCGTGGTGGCCCTGGGCGCAGCGCTGGTGTCGCTGCTGTTCGTGGTCGCGCCCCAACCATCGATGGCTGGGCCAGGAAAGCTCCCTCTGACCGTGGTGGCCAAGGACTACCGCTTCCTCGGAGTGCCTTCCAGCCTCCCGGCGGCGACCTACCGCACGACGTTCTCCAACGTCGGCGACGAGTTCCACGTGATGCTCGCCCTCAACCTGGGGCCGACCTGCAGCGCCTTGTCCGACCGCAGGGTCATCAGGCTGGTCGACGAGATCTTGGAGCTCGAGGATGAGGCGGCGCAGGATGCGGCTTTCGCCGATGCCTGCCCGGGCGGGAGCTTCGCCGGGGCAGTCGCCGCCCCGCCAGGCGGACAGGACCGCGAGGACCTGACCTTCACACCGGGACGGGTCTACTACTTCTGCCCGGTGCCAACTGAGGAAGGCACACCCCACTACGAGCTGGGTATGCGCGGCTTCGTCGATGTACGCAGCGTGGTGCGCTAGCCCAACGGTGGGGCGTCCGGAGTGGTCGACCGGGAAGGGTGCTGGCATCCTTCCCGGTCGGTCGCGCCTCGAGGGGCAGGCGCACCCCCGACGAACGGAGTCGCCGATGCAGGAGCGAGTGGTGATCGTGGGCGGCGGCTTCGGCGGGTTGCGGCTGGCCCAGGCCCTGGCCTCGCAACCAGTCGAGGTCACGGTGGTCGACCGCCGGAACTTCCACACCTTCCAGCCCCTGCTCTACCAGGTGGCCACGGCCATGCTCGAGCCTGGCTCCATCGCCCGGTCGCTGCGGGCCGTCCTCCGCCGCCAGGCCAACGTTGAGGTCCGGCTTGCCACCGTGGTGGGTGTGGACTGGGCCGAGCGGCGGATCCTGGTCCAAGAGGGTCAACCCATCAGCTTCGACACCCTGGTCCTGGCCGCGGGGGCGGTGACCAGCGACTACGGCATCGACGGGGTCGAGGAGCACGCCTTCCCCCTCAAGTCCCCGGAGGAGGCGCTGGCCCTGCGCACCCACATCCTCGAGTGCTTCGAGCGGGCCGATGCCGACCCCGCCTTGATCAACGGTGGTGAGCTGACGTTCGTGGTGGTCGGCGGAGGGCCGACGGGAGTGGAGCTGGCCGGCGCTCTGGTCGAGCTGTTCGACCGGGTGTTGCGCCGGGACTACCCCCGAGTGGACGTCGACCGTGCTCGCGTTGTCCTGGTCGAGGCCACCGACCACCTCATCGACCCCTTCGGGCCCCGCTCCCGCCAGAACGCCATGGACACCCTTCGGGCCCGGGGCGTGGAGATCCTCCTGCATCGAGCGGTCACCGGGGTGACCGTTTCCGGCGTGGGCCTCGGGGGCGAGGTCATCGCCACCCGGACCCTGGTCTGGACCGCCGGGGTCCGGGCCAACCCGCTGGCCGACGCCCTGGGGCTGGCCCAGACGGCGGGCGGTCGGATCGTGGTCGACGACGGCTTGGGGGTGCCCGGCCATCCCGGCGTCTACGTCATCGGTGACATGGCCGCCAGCATCAGCCCCGACGGGACCACCCACCCGCAGATGGCGCCGGTGGCCCAACAGGGCGCAAGCCATGTGGCGGCACAGATCGAGCGGCGGCGGCAGGGCCTCCCTCCCACGCCGTTCAGGTACCGCAACCGGGGCATCATGGCCACCATCGGGCGCAACGCGGCGGTGGCCGAGCTGCCCAACGGCCTGCGGTTCCGGGGCCGCCTGGCCTGGGCCATGTGGCTGGCGCTGCACCTCCAGCGCCTGGTCGGCTTCCGCAACCGCTTCGAGGTGCTCACCCAATGGGCCTGGAACTACGCCACCTTCGACCGCAGCGCCCGGCTCATGGTCAAGGTGGGCGACGACGGAGGTGAATGCTGAGGCGAGCTCGAGCTGGCGGCGCCTAGGGTTTGTGCATGGCTCTGGCTCCTGGAAGCGGGGCGCCGTTCACCTATGAGGACCTCCAGGACATGCCCGACGACGGCCACCGGCGGGAGCTCGTCGACGGGGTGCTCCTCGTGACCCCCGCCCCCGTGCCGCTCCACAACGCTGCGTCGTCAGGTTGGCAGCGGCGCTCCTGGCAGCCGCCCCAGAAGACCTCGAGGTCCTCACCGCCCCCTTGACTGGATGGTGAGCGACTCCACCGTGTTCCAACCGGACGTGTTGGTGACCCGCCGCAGCGACGTCGGCGCCACCCGGTTGGAGGGCGCCCCGCTGCTGGTGGTCGAGGTCCTCTCCCCCAGCACCCGCCTCACCGACCGGGGCACCAAGCGCCTGGCCTACGAGGCGGCTGGGGTGCCGTCCTACTGGCTGGTCGATCCCCACCAGCCGAGCCTGACGGTCCTGCACCTGGATGCGGTCGCTACCTCGAGGAGGCCACGGTGGTCGCCCACGAGCCCTACCGGGCCACGCGCCCGTTCGAGGCCACGGTGGTGCCGACGCTGCTCGTCGCCTGAGCGCTGGGGCCGGACTCGCCCCGAGAAGGGGGCTGGGAAGGAAGCTGGCCGGCGCGGGCAAAGGGGGGCTACCACCACCACCGATCCACATGCCGGCGCCCTTCTCGCACCGAGCAACGGTGCGCAACATGACAACGCCCGGCGAGGGCCGGCGTCCGGCCGGACCAGCGGGGCCCAAGCGGACCAACAATTGTGGAGGTAGAGATGTCGAGGGGAAAGATCTTCTTGGCCGTGCTGGGCTCCCTGGCCCTGGTGGCTACGGCCTGTGGCGATGACAACAGCACCGATACGTCGGCGTCGTCGACCACCGCGGCGCCGACGGCAACGACCCAAGCCGGCGTTGAGGACGGTGATGTCCAGGCGGTCAAGATCGTGGCCGACGACTACAAGTTCACCGACGTCCCGACTGACCTCAAGGCGGGGGTGGTGAAGCTGAGCTTCGAGAACAAGGGCAAGGTCGACCACGAGGTGGCGCTGGTGGAGATCGGCGACACTCCGCTCGATCAGTTTCTCAAGGAGTTCCCGCCGGTCCTGGAGGGGGGGCCGTTCCCTGCTTACGCCGAGAATGTCGCCGCGCCCATCGAGATCGGCGGTGGAGAGACGACCGAGGTGACCTTCACCATCGCCGAAGGCACCTACGCCCTGATGTGCACCCTTGATGGCGACGCCGAGGTGGCGGCATCGACCACCACCGACCCCAACGCCGCCCCAGGAGGTCCCGAGGACGAGAAGCCCCAAGGTCCGCCCCACTTCGACCGAGGCATGGCCCAGGTTCTCACCGTGGGCCCCGGCCAGGCCGACGCCGCCCTTCCCAAAACCGACGGCTCGATCACGGCCAAGGACTACGGCTTCGACGTCGACGTCAAGGCCGGTGACAAGACCATCACCTACGTCAACGACGGGCCCAACGAGCTCCACTTCGCCAGCATCAGCGTGTTCCCCGAGGGCACCGACGCCGCCGCCGCCGAAGACGCCTTCAAGCAGTTCTTGCAGGCGGGAGAGGACAGCCCTCCGCCGGAGGGCCTGCCGATGCCCGAGGACGTGGGCTTCAGCGGAATCTTCAGCGCCGGCTTGGGCGACAACTTCCAGATGATGCAGCCCTTCGAGTCGGGCCGGACCTACCTTGTCACCTGCTTCCTCCAGGACCGCGCCGGCGGTCCGCCGCACGCCATCGGCAACCAGATGTACAAGGTCTTCACCGTCGGGTAGTCGTCACCTACCGTTGCCACTCCCATGACCATCAGCGTGTTCCTGGCCGACGACAACCTGATCGTCCGCATGGGCGTGCGGGCCTTGCTCGACCGGGAGAGCGACCTGGAGGTCGTGGGGGTGGCGGCCGACTACGACGAGCTCCTGGCCGGTGCCGTGGCGGCGGCGCCCCAGGTCCTCGTCTCCGACATCCGCATGCCCCCCACCTTCCAGCGGGAGGGCATCGAGGCGGCCAAGGAGCTGCGCAAGCGCCACCCCGGCACCGGGGTGGTCATCCTGTCGCAGTACGACGACCCCGAGTACGCCATCTCCCTGCTCAGCGACGGCGCCGCCGGCTACGGCT
>JBPCJK010000087.1:0-9385 GCA_051005375.1 Acidimicrobiales bacterium | reverse complement strand
GCGGCGGCCACGACGAGCGGGAGCAGACCCTCAACCAGCTTCTGGTGGAGATGGACGGCTTTGATCTCAACACCGGCGTCATCCTCATCGCTGCCACCAACCGTCCCGACATCCTCGACCCGGCCCTACTCCGTCCCGGTCGCTTCGACCGCCAGATCGTCGTCGACCGTCCCGACCTCGAGGGACGCAAGGCCATCCTCAACGTCCACGCCAAGGGCAAGCCGCTCGGCAGCGACATCGACCTCGGCGTCCTGGCCCGGCGCACACCTGGCTTCACCGGCGCCGACCTGGGCAACCTCATGAACGAGGCCGCCCTGCTGACGGCCCGCCGGGGCGCCGACACCGTGGGCATGGCCGCCATGGAGGAGTCGATCGACCGCGTCATCGCCGGTCCTGAGCGCAAGAGCCGGGTGATGTCGGAGAAGGACAAGCGCGTCATCGCCTACCACGAAGGTGGCCACGCTCTGGTCGGCCACGTGCTGCCCAACACCGATCCGATCCACAAGGTGTCGATCGTGGCCAGAGGCCGGGCCCTCGGCTGGACGCTGGCCCTGCCTACCGAGGACCGGCTGATGCAGACCCGGTCGCAGCTCTGTGACGAGCTGGCCATGCTGCTCGGGGGTCGAACCGCCGAGGAGCTGGTCTTCGGCGACCCCACGACAGGCGCCCAGAACGACATCGAACGGGCCACCCAGGTGGCCCGGGCCATGGTCACCGAGTTCGGGATGACCGATGCCCTCGGCCCCCAGCAGTTGGGCCAGAAGGACGGAGAGCCCTTCCTCGGGCGTGACATGGGGCACCGCCGCGACTACTCCGACGAGGTGGCGGCCAAGGTCGACGCCGAGGTTCGACGTCTGATCGAGCACGCCCACGACGAGGCCGCCGAGATCCTCCGCCAGCACCGAGCGACCCTCGACCGCCTGGCCGACATCCTGGTCGAGCGCGAGACGGTCGACACCCCTGAGCTGCTGGAGATCTTCGGAGACCTGCCGGTGTGGTCCAGCAACGGGAACGGGACCGTCCCCTCGGGGACGGCCGGCGTCCGCGACTCCGAAACTGCGACCTAGGAGGAGGAGGGCAGCGACAGCGAACGGAGGCGACCAAACGGATCCTGCGCCACCCGTCGATCGGGCACGGATCGAGAAGGCCGTCCGGGAGTTGCTCCTGGCCATCGGAGAGGACCCCGACCGCGACGGCCTCGAACGGACCCCGGCCCGGGTGGCCGACATGTACGCCGAGATCTTCGCCGGCCTGACCGACGACCCGGGGGTGCACCTTGGCGTCACCTTCGCCGCCGACCACGACGAGATGGTGATGGTGCGCGACATCGACCTGGTTTCGATGTGCGAGCACCACCTCGCCCCTTTCGTGGGCAAGGCCCACGTCGCCTACATCCCGAGCGACGACGGCCGCATCACGGGCCTCTCCAAGCTGGCCCGGTTGGTCGACGGCTTCGCTCGGCGGCCCCAGGTGCAAGAGCGCCTCACCACCCAGATCGCCGACACCCTGGAGCGGGTGCTGAAGCCGCGCGGCGTCCTGGTCGTCATCGAGGCCGAGCACCAGTGCATGTCGATGCGGGGTGTGCGCAAGCCCGGGGCCACCACCGTCACCTCGGCGGTTCGGGGGCTCTTCCGCGACAACCCCGCCACCCGGGCCGAAGCCATGGCCTTCATCATTCGCCGCTGAACCGCCCTTCCGGGCCGCTCCCTCCCGGCATCAGGATCGTGTCCAGAAGGAGTACGTTCGCTTTCGTGGGAACCCTGGTCATGGGCGTCTTGAACGTGACGCCTGACTCGTTCTCCGATGGCGGGCGATGGACGGATCCCGAGCAGGCGGTGATCAGGGGCTTGGAGATGGTGGCTGAAGGGGCCGATGTGGTCGACGTGGGTGGGGAGTCGACCCGTCCTGGTGCCACACCGGTCGATGAGGCCGAAGAGCGCCGACGGGTCCTGCCGGTGATCGCCGCCCTGGCCGGCCACGTCCGCGTTTCCATCGACACCCGCAAAGCGGAGGTGGCCGAGGCTGCCCTGGGGGCGGGAGCCACCCTCATCAATGACGTCTCGGCCTCGCTGTGGCCAGTGGCCGCCGCGGGGGGCGTCGGCTGGGTGGCCCTGCACATGCGGGGTCAGCCCCCCACCATGCAGCACGACCCCCGTTACCACGACGTGGTGACCGAGGTCGAGCGCTTCCTGACCGATCGGGCCGAGCGGGCTCGGTCCGTGGGGGTGGCCGAGGTGTGGATCGACCCCGGCATCGGGTTCGGCAAGACCCAAGTCCACAACCTCCTGGTCCTCCGCCATCTCGGCCGTCTGGTCCACACCGGGTTCCCAGTGGTGATCGGGCTCAGCCGCAAGAGGTTCCTCGGGGCACTGCTCGGTGGCGCACCCACCGACGACCGCCTCGAGGGGTCGCTGGCAGGGTCGGTGTGGGCCAGCCTCCAGGGCGCGGCGATGGTCCGGGTGCACGACGTCGGCGCCACCGTCGCAGCCATGCGCCTGGTGGGCCGGCCCTCAGCGATCCCGGCCTGACCCCAGTGAAGGGAAAGTGGGCCCAAGGCATACCTCCCCGCAACTTCGCCTGGGTGATCAGGGACCACCTGGCCGTCTCCGAGCGGCTGGGCGGGTACGGGAGAAGCCACCGGCGGGTGCGGCGTCAAGAGGAGATCGTGTGGGTCAAGGCCCAGGGCTTCACTTGCGTGGTGAGCATGCTGGCATCCCCCTACAACCTTCACGTCTACGAAGAGGCCGACCTGTCGTGGCGCCATGTCCCGCTGGGCGGTGGCGAGGAGCCGGCACGGGTGCTGGCCGACCTCTACCGCGACCTGACGGTCCGGCTGGCTGCCGGCGAACGCCTGCTCGTGCACCAGGACGAGGTGGGCGACTGCGTGCAGGGAGCCATGGCGGGCTACCTGGTGCACCGCGGCCTGGTCCCGCAACAGGCTCGCGCCATCGCCATGCTCGAGCACCTTCTGCACCGCCAGATGGGGCCGCCGGGCCGGGAGCTGGTGACCATCGCCGCTCGCCTGACCCCACAACCGGCGCCACCGCCATGACCGGCGAACGGATCGAGCTCCGGGGCTTGCGGGTTCTCGGCCGGTGCGGGGCCACCCCCGAGGAGAGGGCCGTCCTCCAGCCCCTCGAGGTCGACCTCGACGTGGTGGCCGACCTGGGTCCTGCAGGACGCAGCGATCGCTTGGCCGACACCATCGACTACGCCCGGGCCTGTGCGGCGGTGGCCGACGTGGCGTCTGGCGGGTCCGTCGCCCTCCTCGAGCATCTGGCCCAGCGCATCGCCGATGTGGTCTTGAGCAGCGACCGCCGCATCGAGGCGGTGGAGGTGGCGGTTCGGAAGCTCCGACCACCCGTTCCCCACGATCTTGCCTCGGCCGGGGTGCGGGTCGCTCGCAGCCGATGACGACTCGCAGGGCCTTCCTGGGCCTGGGGTCCAACCTGGGCGACAGGGTGGGTCGCCTGCGGGAGGCGGTGGCCGCCCTCCCCGACGTGGTCGCCGTCTCCCCCGTCTACGAGACTGCGCCGGTCGGCGGGCGCCGGCAGGCCAGGTACCTCAACGCCGTCGTCCAACTCGACACCGCCCACTCCCCCCGCCAACTGTTGGAGCTGGGTCGCGGCCTGGAGGACCGGTCCGGGCGGGTGCGAGAGGAACGCTTCGGTCCCCGCACGCTCGACATCGACGTGCTCCTCGTCGGCGACCTCGCCGTCGACGAGCCTGACCTGGTCGTGCCCCACCCTCGGATGTGGCAACGTCGCTTCGTCCTCGCCCCCTTGGCTGACCTCGACCCCGAGGCGGTGCCCGGCCACATCCTCGACGACAGCAAGGGGGAGGTGTGCCGACTCGACATCGACCTCGGGCTCAGCCTCGGGCTCGGGCTCCCACCAGCCGTGGGGCTCCCCCCAGTGGCCGGATAGGCTCACGTCGGCGAACGGCACCCGCCTCGGGGCCGGAACGCCAGGGAGCGGTCGATGCAGGTGATCGAACGAACGGCGGAGCTGGCGGCGGTGCTGGCGACCGAGGAGGCGAGAGGGTGCGCCCGGGGGCTGGTGGCGACCATGGGAGCGCTCCACGACGGACACGCCTCCCTGGTGGAGCTCGCCGCCACCGACTGCGACACCGTCTGGGTGAGCGTGTTCGTCAACCCCCTCCAGTTCGGACCCGAGGAGGATCTGGCTCGCTACCCACGCCAGCTCGAGGACGACCTGACCGTCGCCGAGAAGGCCGGCGCCAGCGTGGTGTTCGTGCCCACCGTCGAGGAGATGACCCCGGCGGATGCCCGCACCCGGGTGCGCGTCAGCGGGGTGGGCGAGGTGTTGGAGGGAGCCAGCCGGCCCCGCCACTTCGAAGGCGTGGCCACGGTGGTGGCCAAGCTGTTGGCCATGACCAGGCCCCAGCGGGCCTACTTCGGGGAGAAGGACTTTCAGCAGCTGGTGGTCGTCCGGCGGTTGACCACCGACCTGTCATTTCCGGTCGAGGTTGTGGGGTGCCCGACGGTGCGCGACGTCGACGGGGTGGCGCTGTCGAGCCGGAACCGGTACCTCTCGGCCGACGAGCGGGCCGCCGCCGCAGTGCTGTACCGGGCCCTGAGGGCGGGAGCAGCAGCCATCCTCGCCGGCGAGGCTGACCCGTGCCAGGTCCGTGAGCTGATGGGCGCCATCATCGACGCCGAAACCCTGGTGTCCCTGGATTACGCCGAGGTGGTCGACCAGACCAACTTGGCGACGCCTGCCCGCCTGAGCGGGCGTCTCCGGCTGCTCGTCGCCGCCCAGGTGGGTGCCACCCGCCTCATCGACAACCTAGGCCTGCGCCAATGAGGCGCCGGCCTGGTTGCCGATCTCGACGCTCTATCTCCCATGTCGGCTTCGCCCACAACGACGGCCTGCGCCAATGAGGCGCCGGATGATGAGGTCCAAGATCCACCGGGCGACGGTGACCGGGGCAGACGTCGACTACGTGGGCTCCATCTCGCTGGACCCGAAGCTCATGGAGCTGGCTGACATCCTCGTCCACGAGCAGGTGCACGTGCTCGACGTCGACAACGGCGTGCGGTTGGAGACCTACGCCATCTCCGGTGAACCCGGCCAGGTCCAAGTGAACGGCGCCGCCGCCCGGCTGGTCCATCCCGGCGACCGGGTCATCATCCTCACCTACGCCGACTACGAAGCTCACGAGCTCGAAGGCTGGCAGCCACGTGTCGTCCACGTGGACCAGGCCAACCACCCTGTGCCCTTGCCGCTTTGACGACGAGACCCCTTGACCTTCTCGTGCTCGGCAGTGGTGTGGCCGGCCTGTCGGCGGCAGTGCGAGCAGCAGTCCGGCCCGGGGCTCAGGTCGGTGTCCTGACCAAGGCCAGACTCGACCAGGCGACCACCCGGTGGGCCCAGGGAGGCGTGGCGGCGGTGCTGTCGACCGACGCCGACTCCACCGACCTGCACCTGGCCGACACGTTGGCTGCCGGCGCCGGGCTGTGCGACGTGGATGCCGTGCGGGTCCTGGTAGACGAAGGGCCGGCTCGAGTCCACGAGCTCATCGCCCTCGGCGCCGTGTTCGACCGCGATCACAACGGCGTGCTCGAGCTGGCTCGGGAGGGCGGACACTCCACTCCCCGGGTCGTCCACGCCGGCGGTGCCGCCACCGGGGTCGAGGTGGAGCGGGCGCTGGTGGAGGCGGTGCGGGCCACGGCGACCGCCGTGCACGAGGGGTGGTTCGCCCTCGACCTGCTGGTAGAGGGTTCGCGGTGCCGAGGGGTGGTCGCCCTCGACGCCCACGGCCAGCGCCAAGAGGTGCGGGCCGAACACGTCCTGGTGGCCACGGGCGGCGTGGGCCAGCTGTTCGCCGTCACCACCAACCCGCCGGAGTCCACGGGCGACGGGTTGGCCATGGCCCTGAGGGCCGGTGTGGCCGTGGCCGACCTCGAGTTCATGCAGTTCCACCCCACCGCCCTGGACCTCCCGGCCATGCCCCGCCCCCTGCTCTCTGAAGCGCTGCGGGGCCACGGGGCGCTCCTGCGGGATTCGCACGGCGAGCGCTTCGTCGACGAGCTCTCTCCCCGCGACGTGGTCAGCCGGGCCATGACGGAGTGCATGCTCGACCAGGGCGTGGCCCACCTGTGGCTGGACGCCACCGGCCTCGAGCACTTCGAGCGGCGCTTCCCCACCATCGCCGCCTCGGCGCGGGTCAACGGCCTCGACCCGGGCGCAGACTGGCTCCCCATCGCTCCCGCCGCCCACTACCTGTGCGGCGGGATGGTCACCGATCTCGACGGCGCCACCACCCTCCCGGGCCTGTGG
Source organism: Acidimicrobiales bacterium (assembly GCA_051005375.1). GTDB lineage: Bacteria > Actinomycetota > Acidimicrobiia > Acidimicrobiales > CADCSY01 > JADDRA01. The sequence continues at coordinate 3,083 of JBPCJK010000087.1, read as the reverse complement.
GCCTGCGGGGAGGTGGCCTGCACCGGTGTCCACGGGGCAAACCGGCTGGCCTCCAACTCGTTGCTGGAGGGGATGGTCTTCGGTCCCCGGGTGGTCGAGGCCATCGAGCGGGGCAGGGATGGCCCCGAACCCACCGGCGCCATGCGAGCCGTGGTCGGAGGCGACGGCAGCGATGCGGACAGCGGGATCCATGGGGGCAACGCCGTCGGCGGCAAGCCCCTTACCGGCGAGGGGTGGTTCAACGCCTCCGGGCAACCGCCCCGGGAGCCGACGGCGCTGCGCACGGAGCTGCAGCGGATCATGACCCGTCACGCCGGCGTGGTCCGCAGCGAGCCGTCACTGGAGGCGGCCGAGGCCATGATGCATGACTTGCTGGTCACCCTTCCCGACGGCGGCAGCGTCGCCATCAACGAACTGCACAACCTGCTCACCGTCGGCCACTCGCTGGTGCGCGCCGCCCTGGCCCGCACCGAGAGCCGGGGTTGCCACTGGCGCAGCGACCACCCCGAAGCCGACCCCTCCTTGCAGCTCCGCCTGGTGCAGTCGTGAAACCCGATCGGGACCGACCGCCGGACCACACGGTTCCTCTCGAGGCGCCGGCCGTTCCCATGACCCGGCTCGGAGTCCACCCGCCCATCACCGCCGTGCGACAGGCGGTGGCGCTGGCGCTGGCCGAGGACCTCGGCCCCCTCGGGGACGTTACGGCAGCGCTGCTGCCCGGCGGCGCCCGGGTGACGGCGGTGGTGGTGGCCCGTGCTGCGGGCGTCGTCGCCGGTCGCCTGGCGGCAATGGAGACCTTCACCCTGGTCGATCCCCAAGTCGAGGTGGAGTGGCTGGCCGACGACGGGAGCACGGTGGCTCCGGACGACGTGGTGGCCCGGGTGCAGGGCCCCTTGGCATCGGTCCTCACCGCCGAGCGCACCGCCCTCAACTTCTTGTGCCACCTCTCGGGGATCGCCACCTTGACCCGGCGCTTCATCGATGCCGCCGCCCCCGGAGGGTCGGCGCTGATCTGGGACACCCGCAAGACCACACCGGGTCTACGGGCGCAGGAGAAGGCGGCGGTGCGGGCCGGTGGCGGCGCCAACCACCGGGGCAACCTGAGCGAGTGGGTGCTGCTCAAGGACAACCACCTGACCGGCCTCGGCATCGCTGAAGCCGTGGCCCGGGCCCGGGCTCGCTGGCCCGGTCGCACTGTCGAGGTGGAGGCCGACCACCTCGGGCAGGTGGGCGAAGCCATCGCTGCCGGGGCCGACCTCGTCCTGCTCGACAACATGGGACCCGAGGAGGTCAGCCGGTGCGTGGACGCTCGGGGCGCAGCCCGGCGCCCCCTGCTGGAGGTCTCCGGCGGCGTCACGCTGGCTACCGTGAGGGCCTACGCTGCCACCGGTGTCGACTTGATCTCGGTGGGGGCGCTCACCCACTCGGCCCCGGCCCTCGACCTCGGCCTCGACATCGCCTCCCATGTCGACACCGCGGGCGACAGCTGATGCTGCTCGCCCTAGACGTGGGCAACTCCGAGATCGTGGTCGGGTTGTTCGATGACCAGGTGGCCTCCGGCGACCCGGTCGACCATTGGCGGCTGTCGTCCGACGCCGAGCGCACGTCCGACGAGTTGGCCCTGGTGGTGGTCCAGCTCCTCGGCCTGCGGGACCTGCGGTTGGATGAGGACATCTCGGGGGTGGTCATGTGCTCGGGCGTTCCCCGGGTGACTGCTGCAGTGCGCCAGCTCACGGGCCGCCACCTCGGGTTTGCCCCGGTGGTCATCGAGCCCGGCACCCGCACCGGTGTCCCCGTGCTCTACGAGAACCCTCGGGAGGTGGGGCCCGACCGGATCGCCAACGCCGTGGGTGCTCTCGACCGCTTCGACCCGCCCATCGTGGTCGTCGACTTCGGCACCGCCACCACCCTCGACGCCATCTCGGCCAAGGGCGAGTACCTCGGGGGCGCCATCGTCCCCGGCGTCGAGGTCGGCCTGGACGCCCTCTACGACCGAGCCGCCCTGCTGCGCAGGGTGGAGCTGGTGGAGCCCCGCCACGCCATCGGTCGCAACACCGATGCCGCCATCCAGTCGGGCACCCTGTACGGCACCGGCGCCCTGGTCGATGGCATGGTGGCCCGCATGGAAACCGAGCTGGGTGAGCCCGCCGTGATCGCCACTGGCGGCCTGGCGGCCCTGGTGGCGCCCTACTGCGTGAGGATCCAGCACCTGGAGCCGTGGCTGACCCTGAACGGCCTCCGGGTCGTCTTCGAGCACAACCGGACCCCATGACCACGCCGCCTTACCGGTTCGAGCGATCCCGCACGGCAGCGTCGCTCCAGTCCGAGTTCGCCGACCTCGAAGCCGGTGTAGAGACCGGCATCGAGGTATCGGTGGCCGGGCGCCTGATGCTGCGCCGCGTGCAGGGCAAGCTGGCCTTCGCCACCCTCCAGGACGGCACTGGACGCGTCCAGCTGTTCGCTCCGTCGGCCACCACCCCACGCTTCGAGGTGCTCTGCGCCCTGTCGATCGGCGACTGGGTGGGGGTCACCGGCCAGGTCATGACCACTCGTCGGGGAGAGCTGAGCGTCAGGGTGGACGAGTGGGTGACCCTGGCCACCACCCGCAGGTCGTTCCCTGATAAGTGGCACGGCCTGGCCGACGTCGACACCCGTTACCGGCAGCGCTACCTGGACCTGTGGGTCACCGAGGAAGCCCGCTGCACCGCCCTGACCCGCAGCCGCGTCCTCAGCCTGACCCGGCGGTGGCTGGAGGACCGGGACTTCGTCGAGGTGGAGACACCGGTGTTCCACCCCATCCCGGGGGGCGCCCTGGCCCGCCCCTTCACCACCCACCACCACGCCCTCGACCTCGACCTCTACCTGCGCATCGCCCCTGAGCTGTACCTGAAGCGGCTGGTCGTGGGAGGCATGGAGCGGGTGTTCGAGATCGCTCGGGTCTTTCGCAACGAGGGGGTGTCCCCCCGTCACAATCCTGAGTTCACCGTGCTCGAGCTCTACCAGGCCTACGCCGACCACACCGACATGATGCGCCTCACCGATGAGCTCGTGGCCCACCTGGCCATCGCCGTGCGGGGCACGGC
>JBPCJK010000086.1:0-18915 GCA_051005375.1 Acidimicrobiales bacterium | reverse complement strand
CTGGCTGCCACGGTCACCGTGGAAGATGATGCCCTCGGTGGCGCCGCCCCGAGCCCCGGCGGCCATGGTGAGAGCGTCGGTCACGATCTCGGTGCGCATGTGGTCGGCCATCGAGTAGCCGACCAGGCGCCGGGATCCCAGATCGAGCACCGAGGCCAGGTAGAGCCAGCCCTCGCCGGTGGCGACGTAGGTGATGTCGCCCACCCAGGCCACATCGGGCCGGCCGGCAGCGAAGCGCCGACCGATCAGATCGGGCAGCGGTGGAGCGTCTTCGGCGGGAATGGTGGTGCGCACCTTGGCGACCTTGTGCACGCCCACGATCCCGTGGTGGCGCATGAGCCGCTCGACGCGCTTGTGGTTGGTTCGATGGCCCCGCCGGGCCATCTCCTCGGTGATGCGGGGTTCGCCGTAGGTGCCGTCGAACTTCTCGTGGATCGAGCGGATCTCAGCCACCAGGGCGGCCTCGGACCGCTGGGCGGGGCTGGGACCGGCCGCCTCAGCGACTCGCCAGTCGCAGAACGCCTGGCGGCTGACTTCGGCCACCTTGGCGGCGGCAGTGATCGGGAAGCCCTCGGCCTTCCGGGCAGCGACCCAGCGGTAGCGGGTCACTGTCCCGACTCCTTCACCCAGAAGGCCGTTGCTCGTTTGAGCAGATCTCGTTCCATCCGCAGGCGGGCGTTCTCCCGCCGCAGCTCGGCCAGCTCGGCCCGCTCCGACGTGGTCACCCCGGCGCGCTGGCCCCGGTCGATGCGGGCCTGGCGCACCCAGCTCCCCAACGTGCCGTCGCCGACGCCCAGTCGAACGGCCACGTCGACGATCTGATTGCCATCGTCTAGCACCATCGCCACGGCGTCACGCTTGAACTCGTCGGTGAACGAGCGCCGGGTTCTTGCCCGCTGCTCCTCCATTACTGACATGGTTACCTCCTACTCGAGGTGACCGGTCAGGTGGGGGACCCTCAGTCAGCGTCGACGGCCGCGTGAATGATCGGGGCTAGACGAAATCGCAGGGGGCCAGGCGGTGGGCTTCACCACAGGAAGCGGCCCGCCCTTTACCAGCCTCCCGCCGCGGCGTGCTTCACCATACAGACCGCGCAAACCGCCACCCGGACCCCCATGGGATGGAAGTGCCCGAGTCCCGGTACGCAGGTGAACAGGATCCTCACGGGGCCTCCCTATCCTCTGGGCATGGTGCTCGCCTCCGGGTCCGCTGTGCCCGAGGGCGAATGGCAGCGCTGCCAGCATGCCGGATACAGAGGAGCTGCCACCCGCATCCGCCCCGACGAGGTGCACGTGTGGAGGACGAAGTTGGTGGTCGACGACGACTCCCGGCGACAGCTCGCCCTGACCCTTTCGCCCGATGAGCGAGAACGGGCCAGCCGTATGCGGTCCCCGCTCCGCCGGGATGCCTTCGTGGTGGGCCGGGGAACCTTGCGAGCCATCCTCGCCGGCTACCTGGGAACCACGCCCGGCGCAGTGGCACTGGGCACCGGAACCCACGGCAAGCCAGTCCTGAGCGGAGGCGGTGGATTGCGCTTCAACCTGTCCCACACCGCGTCCTTCGCCGTGTACGCCGTGGGGCGAGGGCGGGAGGTGGGCGTCGACCTCGAGCGGGTCGACCGCCGTCTCGACTTCGACAGGATCGCCCGTCGCTTCTTCTCGCCGCCGGAGAACGAGCAGCTGCTGTCGGTGCCCGAGGGCGCTCGCCGCCGGTCGTTCTTCGCCGCCTGGACCCGCAAAGAGGCGTTTGCCAAGGCTCGGGGCGAGGGGCTGTCGCTGGCCTTCGACCGCTTCACCGTCTCAGTGGGGCCGGATCGAGCTGCACAGCTCCTGTCCGTGGACGGCCAGCCCGACGAGGCGGCCCGATGGTCGCTGCATGATCTGGAGCCGGCACCAGGGCTCGTCGCCTCCCTGGCCGTGGAGGGAAACGCCGGGACGCCCCGACTGCGCGACCAGGGATGGTTCCGGCGCCGACCAATAGATGAGCGGTACATCTAGCGGGTCCGAAGGACAGATCCGACTACGGTCTCTGCCGACGGCGCGAGATTTGGGTGGATCATGACCAGGGACGGCCATCACACGAGCGAGCAGGATCACCGGTCGGCGGGGACCGTTGGCGATCTGCTGGCCGAACAGGCGGAGGCCAACCCCGACGGCGCCGCCATCGTCGTCGACGGGGGAGCCATCCTCACCTTCGGTGACTGGGATCGGCGCTCGAACGCGTTGGCACGGGGACTGGTCGCCCGAGGCCTGCACCATGGTGATCGGATCGCCGTGGTGTTCGACCTGGCCCGGGCTGACGATGCCGCCGTCGCCACCATTGCCGTCCACAAGCTCGGCGCCGTCGCCGTCCCCCTGGCCCCCCGCTTCCCTGAACTCGATCTTGTACGGATCCTTCGTCACGTGCGAGCAGCGGCGGTGATCTGTCCCACAGGGCAAACACCGGCTGGTGCGGCACGAACGGTCGACGATCCCGCTGGCCTCGAAGCCGACCAGAGCGCTGCTCCGTTGCCTTCGCCCGTGGTGGAGGCCAACCGGCCAGCCGAGGTGCTCTACTCCCTTCCCGGCGCCATGCGCCCGGCGCAGGCGATCACCATCACCCACGGCCGCCTCCTCAGCTCGCCGCTGAACGGGCTCTTCGGTCCTGGCGGTGTGGTCGTCAACAGCCTTCCTCTCGGCACAGCTGCCGGCCAGGAGGCGTTGAGGCTAACCCTCCGCCAGGGCCGGACCGTCGTCACCCTCACCCCCTTCGACCCGGAGCGCCTGTGTCGATTGGTCCACCACCACAGTGCCACCAGCTTGGCCCTGCGTTCGTGGATGGTGCAGTCGCTGCTCGACTCGGGCACGACCGACGACTTCGACGTCTCGTCGGTAGGGCGTGTGTTGGTGGAAGGCGGAGCCCTCCCGCCCTCTACCGCCGCCCGCCTCGCCGCCGCCTTCCCTCACGCCTCGGTGGTGCCGGTCCCCGACCCCGAGGCTGAACCGCAGACAGCTCCCCCTGCGCCGCTGGCCCCGTCCCAGGAGGGGATGGTCTGGCATGAGCAGCTGGCGCCCGGGTCGTTCAACCTCGCCCCGCTCGTGCGCCGGCTTCGAGGCCCGCTCGACGTCGTCGCCCTCGGCGGTGCCCTCAACGAGATCGTCCGCCGCCACGCCCCCCTGCGGACCACGTTCACCATCGCCGGCGGAGAGGGGGCGCAGGTCGTCGCTCCCCACCGTAGGGTCCAGGTCCCCCTGGTGGACCTCGGCCACCTCAGCGCCGCCTCTCGCCAGGCCGAGTTGAGCCGACTGCTGGCCGGAGCTCGGGCCCGCCCGTTTGATCTCGTGGCTGGGCCGCTGTTCCGGCCCAGCCTGGTCCGCCTCGGCGCCGACGACCACGTCCTTGTGGTCCGCGCTCACCACAGTGTGTTCGACGACTGGTCGGTGGCGGTGTTCCGCCGGGAGCTCTCCTTGCTCTACCAGGCCATGCGAGTCGGAGAGCCCGCCGCCCTCCCGCAACCGACGGTGCCGTTCGCTGAGCTCGCCCGCCGCCAGCGTCGCCGTCAGCTCGACGGCGAGGTGTGGGCAGCCGAGCGCTCCTACTGGGCGAACGAGCTGACCGGCGCCCCGCTGTCGGTGCAGCTCCCCATCGACGATCCGGCCCGACCGGTGGCTAGCGCCCTGCCCGCCGCTGAACCCCTGGCCCTTGAGCTCCCCCTTCAGCTGGCCCGCTCCCTTCGAGCGGTCGCCCGCCAGGAGCGCACCACGCTGTTCAGCGTGATGCTGGCCGGGTTCAGCCTGCTGGTGCAGCGTTACACCGGGGGTGACGACGTGGTCCTGTCCACCCTGGTGGCCAATCGCGACCGAACAGAGGTCCAGGGACTGATCGGGTGCTTCTCCAAGAAGGTGCCGCTTCGGGTACGCCTCGACGGAGACCCCACCTTCGCCGAGGTGCTGCGTCGGGCCCGGACCATCCTCATGGGGGCGCTCGCACATCAGGACATGGCCTACGAAGCCATCATCGACGAGGCGTTGGGCGGCCGAGCGGCAGCGCACGGGCTGTCCCCGCAGGTGACCATCAAGCTCCAGGCGGAGGTGAGGGCGGGTCCGCCCCTGCAGCTCACGGACGTACGCGCCGAGCCTCTCCCATTGGCCCCCCGGGGGGCACCAGGGCACTTCCTCGCCACCGACGTGGACGTGTCGTCGCCACCGGCGCCGTGGGGGTCGGGGCTGTACCTCGGCACCTTCCTCGGCCTGTCGCTGGCCGACGACGGTGAGACCCTGACCTTGGCCGCCGAGGGCGTCTTTCACCGGCCGGCGGTGGCCCGCCTACTGGGCCACTTCACGACATTGCTCACCTCCGCCGCCGCCAACCTCCACGGCCCTGTGTCGGAGCTCTCTCTGTTCGACGCCGACGGACGGGCGGAGCTGGCCCGAGCGGCCAGGGGCGACGAGGCGCCGGTGCCCGACCCGCTCCACCACGCAGTGGCCGCTCAGGCCCGAGCCACCCCGGAGCGAGCGGCGGTCACCACCGGGCCCGACACCCTGACGTACGCCGAGCTCGACGCCGGCGCCGACGACCTGGCCTCGCGCTTGCGCACGGCCGGGGTGGACCGGGGAAGCATTGTGGGCCTGTGCCTGGAGCCAGGGGCTGGAGTGGTGGTCGCCGCCTTGGCCGTGTGGCGGGCGGGAGGGGCGTGGGCGGGCCTCGACCCCAGCGACGGCGTCGAGCGCTTCGCCTGGGTGGTGGCCGACGCCGGGATCAAAGTGGTGGTGGCCGCTGGTGCAGGCGCGGCGCTGGCCGTCGGCCACGGTGGCCTGACCATCGTCGACCCGGCCGCACCGCCAACCGACGATGTCGGCCATCCGCCTGGCCCCTCCCCCACCTCGGAGCCCACCGGCCTGGCCACGGTGTTCTACGGGTCAGGGGAGGCCGCTCCTGACCACGGCGTGGCCCTGGAGCACCGCTCGCTGGCCAACCTGTGGGCGAGCCTGGGCCCGGGGTTGGACGGTGGCGAGCGGCGGGTGTGCCGGGTGGGCTTCCATGGCGCCACCGGCGAGGAGCGGTTCATCCGGGAGCTTGTGGCCCTAGCCGGCGGGCACACACTTCGCCTGCTTCCGCCCGACGAAGGCGCCCCTCCCCTGATCGCCGATCTCGCCGCCGGTCGGGTCGACGTCCTGGAGTGCGGCCAAGCGGAGCTCCAGAGCCTCATCGACGCCGGATTGGATGGGGAGCTGGCGGCGGCGCCCATCGCCGCCGCACCACCGTTGCTGATGCTGGTGGCCACCGGCCCGGTGGAGCTCGCCCTGTGGCAGAGCTGGCAGCGCCTGGCCGGAGTCCGGCGCCGCTTCTTCTACGGCCCGCCCGAGTGTGGCTTCGCCGCCGTGGGGAACGCCACCGACGACGTCGGCGAGCGCCCGGCAACCGGTGGCGCCCTGGCCAACTGCCGGGCATGGGTGCTGGATGCCCGGGGCACCCCGGTTCCCGCGGGGGCCACTGGTGAGCTCCACGTCGGTGGGGCAAACCTGGCCGCCGGCTACTGGAACCACGACTCGCTCACGGCGACGCGGTTCGTGCCCGACCCGGAACTGGCCGATGAGCGGCTCTGGCGCAGCGGCCAGCTCGCCCGGTCCCTGCCCGGTGGCGCCGTCGAGCTGCTCGGCGCCATTTGCGACCACGTCGACGTGGGAGGCTTTGCCGTTCGTCCCCGGTCCATCGAGGCCGTCCTGTCCCGTTGCCCCGGCGTTCGCCGCGCCTGCGTCGTCGTCGACGAAACCCGACTGCCGGAGCCGTGCCTGGTCGCCTACGTGGTCCCCGACGGCGACAGTTCTCCCTGCCTGGCCGAGCTCCGGCGCTTCCTGTGGCGCCAGTTGCCGGGCTACGCCTGGCCGGCGGTCATGGTCGTGGTCGAGGACCTGCCCGAGGCTGACCAGGACAGGGTCGAGACCACCGCCGCTCACGGCGACGTTCCACCGCCGCTGAGCGGCCGGGCCGCCCCTGCGGGGGCCGACTCCAACGGATCGGACCCAGCGGCGGCGGTCGCCCGCCAGCGGTCGCTCCTGGCGGCGGCGTGGGCGGCATCGGGAGTCGAACGCTCGCGCGCTGGCGGTAGCTACTGGCACACCTTCTCGTTCCTCGACGCCCTGGCGGAGATGCGCCGAGCTGGTCACGTCGTGGATACTCGAACGGTGGCCAAGAACCGCACGGTCGAGACGCTGGCCACCGCCCTCGCCGCCCAGGAGGGATTCGACGCAACTCCATCGCCCGGGCCGGCAGCCTTTCCTTCGACCACGCCGGCCCGAGCAGCCACGGCGAAAGGGGCGGTCGCCAGCGAAGACGGCAGGCAAGAGGCCATCCGGGCCCGGGGCTTGACCAAGACCTATCCCGCCCCTCCTGGCACCGCCGAGGCCCTGACTGCCGTCGACGGGCTCGACCTGACCGTGCACACCGGGGAGATCTTCGGCCTGCTCGGGCCCAACGGGGCGGGCAAGACCACGACGGTGGGGATGCTCACCACCCGGGTCGTTCCCACCTCGGGCCAGGTGGTGGTCAACGGAGTCGACGTGGTGGCCGACCCTGCCCGGGCCAAGCGCTCCATCGGCGTCGTCCCTCAGCTCAACACCCTGGACCGCAGCCTCACCGTCAGGGAGAACCTGTGGTTCCACGGCCGCTACTTCGGCATGAGCGCAGCTGCGGCCGGCGCTGCCGCCGACGAGCTCCTTGAGCGCTTCAAGTTGGCGGCTCGGGCGGGCGCCGAGGTGCACACGCTCTCGGGAGGGATGGCCCAGCGGCTCATGGTGGCCAGGGCCATCCTCCACCGCCCGGTGGTGCTGTTCCTCGACGAGCCCACCGCCGGCCTCGACCCTCAGAGCCGGTTGGCCCTGTGGGAAATCGTGGCTGCACTCCACGACGAGGGCCAGACGATCCTGCTGACCACCCATTACATGGAGGAGGCCGACCACTTCTGCGACCGGGTGGCCATCATGGACCACGGGCGGGTCCTCGCCCTGGACACGCCAGCGGCCCTGACCGGTACGGCCAGCGGCGACGGGTCGGTGGCGGGCGGCGACGCCGGTCGCAGCGCCGTCGCCGTCGGCGGCCGTCCCGGCGACCGGGTCACCCTGGAGACCGTCTTCATCAACTTGACGGGCAGGGACCTGCGGGAGTGACCGCGCCCACCGTCGCCCCCGGCGCCTCGGCGGCACCGCCGGGCCTGCCCGAGGCCAGCACCTGGTCGGCCTTCCGGGCTCTGTTGCTGCGCGACCTCACCGTGTTGGACCGCGACATCAAGGAGTTCATCCCCAACACCGTCCTGCAGCCACTGCTGCTGGTGTTCATCTTCACCTACGTGTTCCCCAAGATCGGCCAGTCCGTAGGTGGCAGCGACGGTGCTGCCCGCTTCTCGACCGTCCTGGTGGGCGGGATCGTGGCCCAGTCGGTGATCTTCCAGGGCATCTTCCGGGTGGCCATCCCCCTGGCCCGCGAGCTCGACGTCACCAACGAGCTTGAGGACCGGGTCATGGCGCCCATGCCGGTGGCGCTCATCGGCGTCGAGAAGATCGTCTCCGGTGCCCTCCAGAGCCTGTTCGCCGGGCTCATCGTCTTCCCTGTCGCCGCCTTCGTGCCCGCCACTCCCATCTTCGTGATCGTCGACTGGCCGGTGCTGCTGACCATCGCCCCCCTCGCCTGCATCTCCTCAGCTGCCCTGGGCCTGACCCTCGCCACCCGCATCGATCCTCGATCGGTGCCCTTGCTGGCCGGGTTCATCGCCCTGCCCCTCGGGTTCTTCGGGGCCATCTTCTATCCCTGGGACGCGCTCGCCCCCATTCCCTGGCTCAAGGGAGCCGTCCTGGTGAACCCGCTGGTGTACATGAGCGAGGGCTTCCGCGCCGGGCTGTCGGTTGGCGTGCCCACCATGTCCCTGGCCGTGATCTACGGCGTGCTCATCTGCTTCACCGTTGGGCTGACGTGGTTGGGCATCAGGGGTTTCGTGCAACGGGTGCTGAGCTGAGGTGCCGGGCGTGACCGAGCGTGTCGATCCCGTCCCGCGGGTGGTGCCGGATCTCCTCCGCCAACGTCGCGCCGAAGACCCCGAAGGGACGGCCCTGGTGGTCGACGGCGGCGAGGGCCTCGACTACGCCACCTGGGATCGGCGCTCGAGCTCCGTGGCCCGCGGGCTGGTGGCTCGCGGGGTAAGGAGAGGTGACCGCGTCGCCCTGCTGTTCGACAACGACGGTTGGACCGACTACGCCGTGTGCTACCTCGGCGTGCACAAGGCGGCCGGGGTTGCGGTCCCACTGTCACCCCGCTTCGCCGACGCCGAGCTGGCGTGGGTGCTCGAACGCTTCGGCGTGTCCGGTGTGCTCTGCCCTCCCCCGGCGGCGCCGGCCGTGCCGGGTGGGTCGTGGTGGGTGGCCGAGGCGGGCGATGTCGAGCAGGGCCAGGACAACCGCGCCTTCCAGGCCACTGTCGGTCCCGACGACCTGGCCGACATCCTGTGCACCTCGGGTACCACGGGGAGGCCCAAGGGGGTGGCCTGCTCCCATGCCAACCTGGTCTTCCACGAGCTACCCCCCGACCGGGTGGCGGCGGCCACCGGCGGGGCCGCCATCCGGTTCCTCCACTCCTTCCCCATCGGCACCAACGCCGGCCAGGAGGTACTGCGCATGCCCCTGCACCGGGTCGGGCGCACCGCCGTGGCACTGGCCGCCTTCGACGCCGACCGCCTGTGCTCGGCCGTCGCCACCCACGGGATCACCCGTCTCCAGCTGGTGCCGGCCATGGCCCAGGTGCTGCTGGCCGGCGGCGCCCACCGCCGCCACGACCTGTCGTCGGTCGAGCGGGTCACGCTGTCGTCGGCGCCGGTTCCGCCTGCCCTGCTCGACCGCCTGGCCGAGGCCTTTCCCCGGGCTGTCCTGTGCAATGCCTACGCCCTCACCGAATCGGGGACGGCCCGCACCTTGCTGGTCGGCGCCAAGGAGCACCCGGGATCGGTGGGCCGGCCGGTAGGCGCCACCGAGGTCCGGGTGGTGGACGACGACGGCAGCGACGTGCCTGACGGGCGGACGGGCGAGGTGTGGCTCCGCCGCCCTGGCGCCCCCCGGCGCTGGTACTACGGCGACCCCGAGGCCACGGCAGTGGCCTTCGTCGGCGACTGGCTCCGCACCGGCGACCTGGGACACCTGGACGGGGAAGGGCTGTTGTACCTCGACGACCGAAAGAAGGACGTGATCATCTCAGGCGGGGCCAACATCTCCTCGGTCGAGGTCGAGAACGTCCTCTACGAGCACCCGGCGGTGGCCGAGGCGGCGGTGTTCGGTGTCCCCCACGACGTCCTCGGCCAGGATGTCGCCGTCGCCGTCGTGTTGCGCACCGGGGCCGAGATCGGGGTCCGGGAACTTCAGTCCTTCGTCAGGGAGCGCCTGGCCGAGCACAAGGTGCCCCATCGCTCGGTGGTGGTCCAGGCCCTTCCCCGCAACGCCTCGGGCAAGGTGCTCAAGCGTGAGCTCCCCGCTCTGGCTGCATCAGTGGAGAGCGAAGGCGAAGGCGTCGCTGGTGCACCGCTGGTACCGGCACCGGCTGCCCTCAGCCCTGTCGAGCGGTCCGTGCTCGTCGCCTGGGAGGCGGCGCTGGGCCAGGACGTTATCGGCCTCCACGACGACTTCTTCGAGCTGGGCGGGCACTCCCTGGCCGCCGCCCAGGTGGCGGCCCGCCTCCAGGACACCTTCGCCGTCGAACTCCCCGTCACCTGCGTTTTCGAGGCCCCGACGGTGGCCGAGCTGGCGGTTGCCATCGAACGGTTGCGGGGGGCCGAGGCGTGATCCTCGTGACCGGGGCCGGCGGGCGGACGGGAAGCAGCACCGTGCACCACCTCCTGGCCGCAGGAGCACCGGTGCGGGCGCTGGTCTACCCCGACGACGCCGAAGCCGGGGCGCTCCCAGCCGGCGTCGAGGCGGTAGCGGGCGACTTCGAGCGGCCGGAGACGCTGGCACCGGCCATGCACGGCGTGACCTCCGTCTTCCTCGTCGCCCCGGGCAGTCCCCGCCTCGTCGCCCAGGAGGCGAACGTCATCTCCGCCGCCGCTCAGGCCGGCGTGGGCCGGGTGGTCAAGGTGTCGGCCATCGGTGCTGCCGACGATTCCGCCTTCTCCATCACCCGCTGGCACGCCGAGAGCGAGCGACTGCTCAAGTCCTCGGGGATGGCGTGGACCATCCTGCAACCGAACTTCTTCATGCAGAACGTGCTGGTGATGTTCCCGACCATCCTCAGCGAGGCGACGATCTACGCCCCCGCCGGCGACGGCCGGATCTCGATGGTCGACGCCGGCGACGTCGGTGCCGTCGCCGCCGCGGTGCTCACCGGCGGCGGGCACGAGGAGACGACCTACGTGGTGACCGGACCGGAGCCCCTCTCCCTCGCCGAGGTCGCCACCCGGGTCTCGCCAGCGGCCGGCCGGGAGGTCGGCTACGTCGACCTCCCCCCCGAGCAGGCTCGCCGGGCGATGATGGCCCACGGGACGAGGGAGCCGTTCGCCGACGCTCTCCTCGGCCTCTTCCAGTTCGTCAAGGACGGCCACGCCGCCGTCGTCACCGACGCGGTGGCCACCATCGCCCGGCGCCCGCCCCGGACCCTCGACCAGTACCTCGTCGAGTTCGGCCACGAGTTCCAGGTCGCCGGCGGGGGCTGAGCTTTCCAGCCCAGGCTGAGCTGAGCCCCCGCCCGACCGTTCTTGCGTAACTGACTCGCGCTCAGCGCCAGTGGGCTACGCAGGAACAGCGGGGGATCGTGTCAACCCCCGGTGATCAAGGAGACTTACGGGTCGGCGGGAAGTCGCTGGCGGGAGCGCCCGTCGCAGATTGGTTGTCTCTCGCCACTGACGGCTGGCTGCTGCTGGCCGGCTGCGGGGGAAGGGGAGGGCCGCTCCCGCCGTTGGTGACACACTCCGGGGAGTAGAAGGCACTCCCCCAGGTGTTGCCGCTCCAGACGTTGGCGTCGCAGTCCAGCTCGCCCGTCTCGGGGTCGGAGTTGTTGTCATGGAGGTCGAAGAAGAAGAGACCGGCGTAGATGCCGTCGAAAGCCAAGCCGTTGTCGGCGGCGTCGTTGTCGATGATGCGGTTCTCAGTAGCTCGATCGGCGATCTGGATGCCGTCCCAGCCGTTGCCGTGGACCTGGTTGTCCTGCACCAACACCCGGGTGGCGGTGGCCTCGGCACCGGGGCCAAGTTGCACCCCGATCCCGTTCCCCGCAGCGTTGGTCAGGCCGTTGTCCTCCACCACGTTGCGGAGGATCTCACCGTCGACGTTGTTGAAGTTGGAGAGCCCTGCCGACGCGTTCCCCCTGACGACGTTGTCGATGGTCTTGGTGCCGGTGATGATCTCCCCGTCGAAGTCACCGGTGAAGGAGTTGACGATGATGCCCTGGCCTGCCGGGCCCCCGTCGGAGGGCCCCACGTTGTTCTCCACGGTGTTGCCCTCGATCCGGTTGTCGTCGGAGGCGCCGCCCAGCACCCCGATGCCGTCGAAGATCCCGTTGTTGGTGACCAGGTTGTCGATGATGAGGTTGGAGGGGGAGTCCAACACGAAGATCCCGTCACCCAGCTCGGCAGTAAAGGCGTCGTCGGGCCCCACGTTGTCCCGCACGGTCATGCCTGAGACGGTGTTCGACCCGCCTCCGCCGATCACCACGCCGGCATCGAAGCCAGACACCGTTCCGTTGCGGATGGTCACCTGGCGGTGGTTGGGGACCCGGATCCCCGCCGCTCCGTCGCCGGGCCCGGCAAAGCCGAAGATGCGGTGGCCGTTGAGGTCGAGGGTGACGCCGTCGGCGGCCACGATGACCCCGTCACCGAGGCCGCAGGGGCCGATGTCCTTTGTGAGTACGGTGCTCTTGGTGATGGCCTTGCCGCAGTCGGCGGCCGAGACCCTGGCGGTGGCGGTGGCGGTGGCCGGATCCGGTGTCTGGTTGGAGCGAACCTCGGCGGTGTTGATGAAGGTGCCCGGTGTGGTGGGGGTCACCACGATGGTCACGATGGCGGTCTTTTGGTAGGCGATGTCGCCGAGTTGGCAGGTGACGGTCCCTGCCGCTTGGGAGCAGGACCCCTGGCTGGGTCTGGCCGAAACGAACGAGAGCTCAGGGGGCAACTGGTCGGTCAGCACGACCCCGGTGGCGGTGGTGGGAAGCCCGTTCGACACCGTCAGGAGGTAGCTCAATTTGGCGTTGACGGGGACGGGATCGCCCGAGGGCACCTTGGTGAGCCCGAGGCGGGCGGCACCGACGATGGTCTCCTCGGTGGAGGTGTCGTCGACGACGACCTGGTCGGGGTGGTCGGCCTGGATGGTGGCGGTGTTGGAGATGACCGTGTCCTCGGCGGGAGCGGTGACCTTGATCTGCAACGAGACCACCGTTCCAGGCGCCACATCTCCGACGGTGCAGGTGACGGTACCGCTCGCCTGGGTGCAGGTGCCCCTGGCTCTCGCCGAGACGAATGTCACCCCGGGGGGCAATGTGTCGGTGACGGTCACCGATTTGGCCGTGACCGCCGAGAAGTTGAGGACGGACACGGTGTAGGTGAGGGCACCGCCTGCAGGCACCGGGTCAGGAGTGTCGCTCTTGACCACTGACAGGACGCCCACCACCCGGATGCGGTGGTACTGGTTGTCGGCGATGAAGAGGTTGCCGGCGGCATCAACCGCCAGTCGTGCCGGCTGACAGACCTCGCCCTTGGTGGCTGGGCCGCCGTCGCCCAACTGGCCGCTGCAGTCCCCGGTCCCGGCGAAGGTGGTGATGGTGCCCGCGGGGTCGACCTTGCGGACGCGGTTGTTGACGGTGTCGGAGATGTAGAGGTTGCCGGAATGGTCGATGGCCACCCCGGACGGAAATGCGAGCTGGGCGGCGGTGGCCGGGCCTCCGTCGCCACTGAAGCCGGCGGTTCCGTCGCCCGCCACCGTGGTGATGATCCCGGTGTCGGCGTCAACCCGGCGAACCCGGTTGTTCCCCTGATCGGCGATGTAGAGGTTGCCCTGGGCGTCCACGGCCACATCGGAAGGGCTGTTGAGCTGGGCTTCGGTGGCGACAAGGCCGTCGCCGACACCGTCGGCCGGTGCACCCCCGCCCGCCACCGTGGTGATGATCCCGGTGTCGGCGTCGACCCGGCGAACCCGGCTGTTGCTCTGGTCAACGATGTAGAGGTTGCCTTCGACGTCCACGTCAAGGCCGACCGGGTTGCTGAGTTGGGCAGCGGTAGCCGGGCCGCCGTCGCCGCTGAAACCGGCCGTCCCATCGCCCGCCACCGTGGTGATGATGCCCGAGGGGTCGACCTTGCGGATGCGGTAGTCGGCGGCGTCGGCGATGTAGACGTTCCCTTCGGCGTCGACCGCCACGTCGAAGGGGAGGGCGAGCGATGCCTGGGTGGCGGGAAGGCCGTCGCCCAGGCCGTCAGCCGGCGACCCCCCGCCGGCGAAGGTGGTGATGATGCCGGAGGTGTCGACCTTGCGGATGCGGTTGTCGGCGGTGTCGGCGATGTAGAGGTTGCCCGCAGCATCCACAGCCACGCCCTGCGGTGCGCTGAGCTTGGCTTGGGTGGCAGGACCGCCGTCAGCCCGTTCGGTATCGCCGAACAGCCCGCAGCACCCGGTACCGGCCACCGTCGAGATGATCGGTCCGGGGGCTGGCACCGGCGGCCGCCTCACCGCCGCAGCGGCGGGAGCAGGGGCGGCGGTGGCGAAGACGCCGACCAGCAGCGCCATGTTGACCAGGACGGCGGGCAGGACAGCCCGGGTCGACCTCCGGCGAGCAGACAACTTCTTAGCCACAAGAACCTCCGACGAACCGACAACTACCAGCCACTCTTGTCGGGCTGGACCGAGAACGGCATATGTAGCATCCGGGTGTGGGCGGGTCAAGCCCACTGGTAAATGCGTACGACATCTAGCGGCGTAGCCGGAAGCACTCGATGTGAACGGCATCTATTGCACCGCGTTTGTCGCCGCTGTTACCTTCCTTGCCGCAGAGGATCCGATTCGCGGTGGGTGCCAGTTGGCCGGACGGAAGCGAGGACATCTGTGGTGAAGCAAGGCGGCTGGGCTGAAGGTGGGAAAGCGGGCGCTGCCAGCATTCGCCTTTCGGTGAGCAGGAGGAAGGCAAGGCCCCATAGCCAGACCGTCGGTGCCGCAGTTGCCCTGGTGGCCTCGCTCCTGGCTGTGGCCGCCGTCGCCCCCTCGGCGGGGGCAGCTCCGGGCTTCGAGATCATCAGGACCATTGCCGGCAACGGCGAGGAGTTTTTCAACGGTGACGGCCAGCCGGCCACGGAGGCCGCCCTGGGCGGCCCCTTCGACGTGGCCATCGACGGCGAGGGGAACTTCTACATCGCCGAGGTGTTCGGCAACCGGGTGCGCAAGGTCGACACCAACGGCATAATCACGACCATCGCCGGTGATGGCACTACTGGGCAGTGTTCTCCCGAGGACCCGAACTGCGACCCGTTCACCCCTCCTCCCGATGTCGGCGACGGCGGCCCTGCCACCGAGGCCCAGCTGAACCAACCCACCGGCGTAGCGGTTGACGTTGCCGGGAACGTGTACATCGCCGAGTCGCAAGGCAACCGCGTCCGCAGGGTGGACGCCGCCACCGGCATCATCACCACGGTGGCCGGTACCGGCGCCTTCGGCTTCAGCGGCGACGGCGGCCCCGCCACCGAGGCCGTGTTTGCCTCGCCGGTGAGGGTGGCCCTTGACAACTCGGGCACCTTCCTCTACATCGTCGACCAGCAGAACCTCCGCATCCGGGTGGTCGACCTCTCCACCGGCATCATCACTACCTTCGCCGGCAACGGAGAGGGCGGGTTCGGCGCCCCTGTCAGCGGCGATGGCGGCCCGGCCACCGAGGCCGTTCTCGGTGGCCCCTTGGACGTGGATGTTGACAGCGCCGGCAACGTCTTCATCGCCGCCGAGGGGCGTGTCCGGCGGGTGGATGCCACCACCTGCATCATCACCACGGTGGCCGGTACCGGGGAGCTCGGCTTCAGTGGTGACGGTGGTCCGGCCACGGAGGCGGCCATCAACCCCCAGGGGATCTCCGTGGACGGCAACGACTTGTACATCGCCGACGGCGAGAACAACCGCATCCGGGTGGTCGATCTCTCCACCGGCATCATCACCACCGTTGCCGGCACTGGGGAGCGTGGTTTCAGTGGTGACGGGGGCCCGCCCACGCAAGCCGAGCTCGCCTACCCGGTAGGCATCGACGTGGACGAGGCGCTTGGCATCCTCTTCGCCGACCTGTTCAACGCCCGCATCCGCCAGATCCTCACGGTGCCCGACCTGCTGTCCGTCACCAAGACCGACGCCCCCGACCCGGTCACCGTCGGCCAGGAGCTCACCTACACCATCACCGTGGACAGCAACGGGACCGGGGCAGCCACCGGCGCCAAGGTCATCGACACCCTGCCCGCCGAGGTCACCTTCGTCTCGGCCAGCGCCACCCAGGGAAGCTGCGGTCAGGCCGGGGGCACCGTCACCTGCCAACTGGGTGACCTGGCCCCCGATGCCAGTGCCGTCGTCACCGTCGTCGTTGCTCCCACCACGCCGACCACCATCACCAACACCGCCATCGCCACCGCCGACCAGGCTGATCCCTTTCCCGGCAACGACCGCGCCACCACCCAGACCCAAGTGGGAGCGCTGGGCTGTGGCCAGCTCGTCACCACCAGCACCCAACTGAGCGAGGACGTGGGCCCGTGCCCGGCCGATGGGGTCATCATCGCCAAGGACAACGTGACCCTCGATCTCGGAGGCCACCGCATCTTCGGCTTCGAGGGCCCGGGCGACGGCACCTCGGCGGGCATCCGCCTGCCCAACCGCAACCGGGTGACCATCCGCAACGGCACCGTGTCGGGCTTCGACGCCGGAGTGGTCATCAACCAGGGCCGGTCCAACATCGTGCAAGGCATGACGGTGACCGACAATGTCGGCCCCGACGACGTCTTCAACGCCGAGTTGGGCGACGGCATCGCCGTATTCGACTCGGGGTTCAACCGAATCCTCGACAACACCGTCACCAACAACGGCGTCTTCGACGGGATCGGGGTGCTGGGCGGCGCCTCTGACGGCAACCGCATCCAGGGCAACACCGTGGCCAACAACCTGGGGCCGTCCGACGGTGGCCCCGCCGGCCAGGGCATCATCGTCAACTCCTTCACCGGCACCTTCGACGGGGCGACGATCACCGGCACGGCCACCTTCGACAACGTCGTGCGGGGCAACGCCTCGGCGGGCATCGCCAACGTCAACAACACCAACGCCAAAATCCTGCGCAACCTGGTGGAGCGCAACGGATTGACCAACGCCGCCGGAAACGGCATCGGCATCCAGCTCGGCCCTCGTGCGACGGTGCCCTACACCCGGGTCCTGGTCCAGGACAACCAGGTCCACGGCAACGGTGGCGACGGCATCCAGCTCGGCAGCGGTGCCCGGGAGAACCGGATCCTCGACAACGACGCCGCCGACAACGCCGCACTCGCCAGTCCGTTCAACCGCTCGTTCGACCTCCACGACAACAACCGGGACCCGGCGACCTTCCTGCCCAGCTGTGACGCCAACGTCTGGAGGGGCAACATCTGGGGCAGCGGCTTCTACAGCCCCGTGTGCGTCACCTTTCAAGGGAGTGGTCCCCCGATCCCGCCCGAGCCAGAAGGCCTGGCCTTTGGCTTCACCTGCTACGACGATCTCGACAACGACCAAGACGGGTTCATCGACTTCGCCGATCCCGCCTGCCAAAGCAGTGCTCCCACCGTCGAGGGCGAAGCTCCTTCGGGCGACAAGAACCAGGCGCCGACGTCAGCCCAGGGAGACGAGCAACTCCCGCCAGCTCGCCCGGCTCCGGTTCTTGAACTCGGGTGACTGAGGGGGAGGGCACGCGCGTCTGCGGTCTGAGGCGGCAAAGAATGCCAGCAACTCATCCAAGCCGCCGTCGGCTGGTCGTAAACCTTCGAGCTCGAAGTCCGCTCGTCCCCCCAGCTTCTCCAGCGCCGCCTGATGGTCCATGACCCGAGGCGTCGGGAGGTGCAAGCCGTCCGCCTGGAGCCATGGGGCGAGGTGACGCAGGTAGGTGTGGACCTGCCGCCGCACCGCCAGCCAGCCCAGACAGCGGGCAGCTCGGTCAGCAGTGGTGTCGGCGCCCCAGCCAGGGCCTCGACCACCTCGAGCTGACGGCCCAGGTTCAGCATGGCCCACTGCTCCCGGGCAGTCATCTCAGACATGAGGTGCGGTCACCTCCCCAGGCTGCATGATGGAGCCACACATCTATAAGCTGGCGCCGATCGCCTCTGGCTTCGTCGTGGTCTCGCGGGAGCGACAAACCCCGATGACCAGAGCCAAACCGGCGAGGGCGAACGCTGCGCCTGCTCCCAGCAGCCCCTATAGCCACTTGGAGTAAGTCCGCCGTGTCGGCTCCCTCGGGCAGGTTCACCAGTTGAGAGAGCCGGGCTTCGTCTGGGACGAACAGCGCCGAGAGAGCCCGGTAGTCGTCGGGGGCCACTGGGCGCGGGCGCGGGCGGAGGCCGCTATCTCGGGGTGGGCGGTCTCGAAGCGGTGCTCGGCGTAGGCGAGGAAGATCAGCCCCAGCACCGGGCCGCGGTACTCGCTCGGCGCCAGGGTGGAGTTGGCCCGGAGCTGGTCGGCCGCCGCCCACAGGGTGCGACCAACCGATGCCAGGTCGGTGCTGTCCACGGCTCCACTCCTCGGGGCGGCCTGGCCTAAAACCATGAGGTCAGGCCTTGGTCCTCGAATCGTACGTCGCCGATGTGGCGTTGGAGTTCCCCTTCAGAGACCCCGCTCGGCACCGAGCGTGGGGGAGTTCTTGTCACACGCTACCAGTAGAATCAAACATACGTTTGATACCGAAGCCCGAGCGGAAGGAGCAGAACCATGGGAGAGGCCAGTGGAAGCCAGGAGGTTGCTTCCGAGGTGATGGCGTTGGCAGCAGTGCCGACCGAGCGCCTGGAGGCAGAGATCACCGAGCTGGCAGCCCACCTCAACGCCGCCGAGTGCCGGCGGCTGTTGTTGGTAGCCGAGTTCTACCGCCGCGAGGGCTGGGGCACCTGGGAGTGCCGGTCCTGCGCCAACTGGCTCAACTGGAAGTGCGGCATCGGCCTCAACGCTGCCTACGAGAAGGCGCGCGTCGCTCACTGCCTGGGCCAGCTCCCGCTCATCACCGCCGCCTTCGGCACTGGCGAGCTCAGCTACTCCAAGGTTCGGGCCCTCACCCGGGTGGCCGCGGCCGACAACGAGCAAGGTCTGTTGGACATGGCCCGGGCCGGCACCGCCGCCCACCTCGAGCGCATCGTGCGGGCCTAACGGGGTGCCTTGCGCAACGAGGAAGTGGACCAGGCCAACCGGGTCCACGGCGAGCGTTTCCTGCGTTGGCACAACGACGACGACGGGAGCCTGGTGCTGCGGGCCCGGCTGTCTCCCGAACAGGGTGCCCTGGTGGTCAAGGCGCTCGAATACGCCAAGGAGGCTGTGGATGAGTTTTCCGCGGAAAACTCATCCACAGGCAATGACACCCGGGCCCAGGGCCTGGCCAACGCCCTGGTGGTCATGGCCGAGACGTTCTTGGCCGCTGGCCCCAAGGCCGGCACCGGGGGTGACCGCCACCTGGTGAGCGTCCACGTCGACGCCGAGGTGCTGGCCAGCGACGCCGACGGGCGCTGCCAGCTCGACGATGGTCCCGCCTGGCAGCGGAGACGGTCCGGCGCTTGGCTTGCGACGCCGCCGTGGTGGGCATCGTCGAAGACGGCGAGGGAAACCTGCTCAATGTGGGCCGCAAGACCCGATCCATCCCCCCGGCGCTGCGCCGGGCGATGCGCTCCCGCGACGGGGGCTGTCGCTTCCCGGGCTGTGTCAACCGCGCCTACGTCGACGGCCACCACGTCCGCCACTGGGC
>JBPCJK010000085.1:0-2978 GCA_051005375.1 Acidimicrobiales bacterium | reverse complement strand
GCGGCGAGCCGCTCGGACCGCCACCGGGGAGGTCCTGCGGGGCGAGTGAGGACTTTGTGGACACTCGAGGTCGGCTAGCGACGCTGAGCGTCCAACACTTGGCGCTCGTCCCGGCCCCGCCGTCCTGTGGTCAGGGCTTGTTCCAGGCCTGGATGGCGGGCTGGTCGTGGTCGAAGGCCAGGATCCCGAGGTGGCCGGTGCGCAGCGACACCAGGTGACGGGCGAGGTCGGTGACGCCCACCCAGCGGGCCGCCAGGGTGCGCGAGGCGTGGCCGTGGCCGATGACCAGCACCCTGCCCTCACTGGCGAGGAGCCGGGCCACCAGCCGGTCCACCCGCTTGGCGGCCTGGTCGAGGGACTCGGCCCCGTCGAGGTCGCCGTCCCACACCGCCCAACCGGGGTGGTCGGCCTGCACCTCGGCGGTGGTTCGGCCTTCGGCGGCGCCGTAGTGCATCTCGGCCAGGTCGTCGTCAACCTCGAGGACGGATGCGAAGCCGGCCAACTCGGCGGTGCGGCGGGCTCGGATTGACGGGCTGGCCAACACCAGGGAGAAGTCGATGTCGCCCAGGCGGCGGGCCAGGTCCCGGGCCTGCTCCTCCCCGAGCTCGGTCAGCTCCAGGTCGGTGGTGCCGGTGTGCTGGCCCGAGCGGCTCCACGCCGTCTCGCCGTGCCGGGCGATCCACACCTCGCTCACCAAGTGACAGTCACCTCAGTCGAGCAGCTGCGCCAGCCGCCAACCCATGGCGACGGCGCCGGTGGCGGCGGTCAGGACCATCAACCGAGCACGGTGGGGGAGGTGGCCCCAGGCCACCAGGACGGCGCCGAGATCGACGGCGTCGGCCATGGCGCCGTCGTGGAGCAGCGCCCGGACGGGCCGGTCAGCGTCGAGGGCCTGCACCGTGCGCCACCCCAACAGCAGATCTCGGATCCCGGCGGCCCGGGTGAGCACCTTGACGGCTGGTTCCGCGCCGGGCGGACCGACGAGCCCGGTGGCCATCCCCGGAACCACGACCAGCGTGGATCCGACGACGACCCGTCCCACGGCGAGGAGCCGGGCCAGGCGGTGTCGGTTCACCGGGGACGCCGGCCCCGGTCAGACGATGGTGACGTTCTGGGCCTGGTCGCCCTTGGGGCCCTGGGTCACTTCGAACTCGACGGCCTGGCCCTCCTCGAGGGAGCGGTAGCCGGACCCTTGGATGGCGGTGTAGTGAACGAAGAGGTCGGAGCCACCCTCACGCTGGATGAACCCGTAGCCCTTCTCTGCGTTGAACCACTTGACGGTACCGGTTGCCACAACCGATCCCCCTTGTTGCTCGATGGGGTCGGCCTGACGCACGTACCCACTTGATGGAGCGGAACGGTAGCACCCGTTGGCACAGCTGTCAGCCGTCAGGTGAGCGGTAGCAAGGCCACGGAGACGACCAGCAGGACGAGGATGCAGGCGTTGTAGGCGAGGTGGGCGAGGGTGCTCTCCCGCAGCGCCCGGGCCCGCCCTCCCCGGCGGAACCCCCACAGGTAGACGACCGTGAACCACCAGCCCCCGACCGAGAGGGCCAGCGCCACCCCGATGGGAATGCCGATGATGGCGTGGACGGGGCCGAAGGCCACGCCCCGCCCGACCCGTCGGGCGTTCGACCACACTTCGGCGCCGAGGCAGAAGGCCCGCTCCTCGGCGGCGGCGAACAGGGGGAGCCCGGGGACCAGCAACGCGGCGAAGAGCAGGGGCACGATGATCTCCAGGGGTGTCCCGGCGGTGCGCTCGGTCCCGCCCGTCACCGGGTTGCCGTAGCCGCCGATGGCGCTCCACCAGCCCACGTCGAGGCCGGGTACGGCGAGGAGGACCACAGCCGTGGTCACCACGGCGGTGAGGACCACGGGCACGGGCAGCAGGTGGCGGGGGCGGATGCCTCGCCACAGCTCCACCACCTGGCTGCGCAGGGGCGGCCGCACGGCTCTGGTGGCGACGCTGGCCAGGCGCAGGCCGACCAGGCCGAGCACGGCGTAGGTCACCAGGTCGAGAATCAGGTGGCTACCCTGCCAGGTCTCCATGGCTGTCGTGCGTCGCCGCTTCCTCGTCTCCGGCCAGGTGCAGGGAGTGTTCTTCCGGGACCGGTGCCGTCGAGAGGCGTGGGCCGCAGGCGTGCGCGGCTGGGTCCGCAACCTCCCCGACGGACGGGTCGAGGTGGTGGCCGAGGGACCGCCGGATGCTCTCGAGGCTCTGTACGACTGGTGCCGGCAGGGGCCGCCCCACGCTGACGTGCGCTCGGTGGAGGTGATCGACGAGCCGGCCGAGGGCCTGCCCGGCTTCGACGTTCGCTGACCCGCGTTCGGCCGGCGACTGGGTACCTTGACTTGCGTGCCGCTCCAGCCGGGCTCCATCGCCCCCGACTTCGATCTCCCTGCCCGGGGCGACGGCCGGGACCATGTGAGCCTGGGCACCCTGACGGAGAACGGGCCGGCGCTGCTCGCTTTCTTCAAGGCCAGCTGCCCGACGTGCCAGTTGTCGTTCCCGGTGTGGGGTGAGCTTGCCCGGCGCTACGGCCACAAGGTGGCGGTGGCGGGCGTGGCCCTGGACTCCCTGGAGGTCGCCCGGCCGTGGCTAGACGAACGGGGCTTCGACGCTCCCGTGCTCGACGACAGCGACGGCTTTAGCGTCTCTGGCGCCTACGGGCTGGCGACGGTGCCCACCCTGGTGCTGGTCGGCAGCGACGGTCGGGTCATGGCCGCCAGCGAGGGCTGGGACCGCAACCGGGCCAAAGCCTGGGACGCCGAGCTGGCCGAGCTCTGCGGCCAGTCGAGCCCCGGCCCCCTGAGCACCACCTCGGACGGACTTCCCCCGCACAAGCCCGGCTGAGGGACCCGCTCCCGCCGCTGAGTTCAGCGGCACCTGCGGCGGCTGTGGGACAACGCTCGGCTGCGGCCGGCCAACCCTGCCTACCGCTGGTCGGCGAAGGCCTGGAAGCGGCGCAGGCGAAGGC
>JBPCJK010000084.1:0-10306 GCA_051005375.1 Acidimicrobiales bacterium | reverse complement strand
GTGGGTCCAGCAACAACATCGGGAACCTCAATGTTCGAGACAACGTCAGTCCCGGTGGAGACGCCGTGCTAGGTGATGGGATCGTGCTCTTTCACTCCGGGAAGAACCAGCTCATCAACAACCTGGTCTCCCACAACGGTCCCTTTGACGGGATCGGGGTCTTGGGGGTCGACTCGAACTACAACCGCATCCAGGGCAACACCGTCGAGGAAACCGTAGCCAGCGAGGGCGACTTGGTGTTCGACGGCGTTGGCATCATCATCAACAACTTTCTTGACGAACAAGGCACGCCCCGCCGAGGCGAGCCGATTCGGAACAACGATGTCATCGACAATGTGGTCAGACGGAACGACAACTCGGGTATCTCGAATACTACCAACATCGCCGCTCGCATCGTGGGCAATGTTGTGCAAGATAACGGCCAGAGGGGTGAGTTCTGTGCCGCTGAGCCTGGGGGCGAGCCATTCTGCCAGCCGGCTGCCGGTCCCAGCAACGGCATCGGCTTTACGGCGGGTCCCCTTGCTCCACAGGTAACTCGCGCCCTGATCCAAGGCAACACCGTCACCGGAAATGAGCATAACGGGATCGAAATCCAAACTCAGGAGAATCGGATCATTGGAAATACGGTGCTTGGAAACGGACTCGCCGACCTCGTGGACTACAACTTCGAGCCACAGTGCGACCACAACGTGTACCAGGGCAACGTCTTCGGCATTGCCAACCTAGACTGCATTTACATTCAGCAGGGGCTGACGCCGCCTCCCCCGCCGCCGTACGGAGGGCCGCGGTAGCGTCTCCCTTTAGCCAATTTCGACCTCGGTCGGGTCTTTCTACTCGGGCGACTCGGCCGGGGCCTGGGCAACCGCCACCACCGGATGCCGGCGCCGTCGAGGCGTGCGTGGCGGTCATCGCCCGGCAGCGAAAGGTGGCCGCCTACCTCTGCGAGCGCGATCCAGCTTCTTGGTCCCGGGCGTGCGATGCGGCCCCTGAGCGGGCCGAGGCCCACAGGAGGTTTGCCGCAGCGAGGTCGGGGTCGGCCCTTCTCTTGGCGGCCGGCACCACGGTGTCCTCCATGACCCGGTAGCTGCCCCGGTCTCCCGGCGCGACGTGGCCCCGCTCGGCTGCCTAGTCGGCGAGGGCGGCTGCACTCACGTAGCTCTTCGACGCCGGGGCCACGAAGCCCCACCCCGGCATCGACTATGGCCCGAAGGTCGGCGTAGAAGACGAGCTTCGTGTCCCCACCACCAAGAACCGCCGCTCGCCGGGTATGGCTCGCGGCGCCTCCATGGCCCCACCACCTGGTTCATTGGCGCCTGCGCCGATGGAACCGATGACGACCTCCAGGTGGCGGGCGATGGCGTCGAGCGCCCGTCCCAGCAGTCGTCGTTGAGCGCTTCTGCGGAAACGCCAACGCCCCCTTCAGGAGCGCCCCGCTCACGGCGCTTCAGGTTCTCTAGGTTTACAGGACACTAGGCGCGGCCTGGAGATTCATCGCACCCAAGATCGGTGGACCCCGATCAGCGGAGGGCCTGGACCTCTGACGGGTGGGACGGTCGAATCGCATCGCTGGTTTGCCTCGACGACCTTGGCCGGGAAAACCTCACTGAGTGGTGGTGGGTGGGTCCATCATCGGCGGCGACCTTCCATTTGGCCAACTCGGCATGAACAGGCTCAGTCGGGTCAGCCAGGCAGTCACTGGAGACAAGTTTCCCTCAAGTTCACCTGGGGTATTCCCGATGTTCAGGGTGTTGGGCCGCTGCGTGCGGTCAGTTTGGTGGCACCAAGGACGGAACATGCGCTCGGACGAACCTGTTGTGCCGGGCGGCGGACCTCCGTCGAACGGCTTGTGGTCGACGCACCACGGTGTGCCTTGATCCGCTTCCTGCTGTACTCGCACGATGGAATGGGGTTGGGCCATGTGCGCCGCAACCTGGCTGTGGCGGCGGCCGTCACTGAGCTCGCCCCTGATGCGGCCGTCCTGCTGGCCACTGGCGTAGATCTCGGGTACGGCCTTCGCCTGCCGGAGGGTCTGGACACCCTCAAGTTGCCGGCCCTGCGCAAGGTGGGGAACGGCAGCTACGAGGCCCGCTCCCTGCCCGTCACGGCGAAGCAGATCGTCGACCTTCGCGCGGCGCTGCTGACGACGGCGGTCGAGTCGTTCGACCCCGATGTGTTGCTGGTGGACAAGCACCCGCTGGGGGTTGCCGGGGAGCTCCGGGGCGCCCTCGGCGCGCTCCGGCGGTCCGGTGGCGTCGCCGTGCTCGGGCTTCGCGACATCCTCGACGAGGCCGAAGTCGTCCGACAGGAGTGGCGCGCCCACGAGACCGCCAGGGTCATCGCCGAGCACTATAACCGGGTCTTCGTCTATGGACGGCGCACCGTGTTCGATCTGGTGCACGAGTACGACCTCCCGGAGCCGGTCGACAATCGCACCACCTTCTGTGGCTACGTGACCAGCGCGTCGGCTTCCCGGCCGGGGCGGGCGGGTGACCCCCAGGGGCTGGCCGAGGAGGGTGACCGCCAACTGGTGCTGGCGACCGCGGGAGGCGGCGAGGACGGCTTCGTACTGTTGAGCACCTTCATAGACACTGCCGCTGACGCCCCCTGGCACGGAATCGTCGTCGCCGGACCCGGTGGCACCAGCGCCGAGCGGTCCAGCCTGCAGGCGCACGCCGAACAGGCCGGCGTGGACTTTCACAGCTACGTCCCCGACCTGAGCCGATGGTTCCGTTCGGTGCACGCCCTGGTCTGCATGGGGGGCTACAACAGCCTGACCGAGGCCACCTCGACCGGCACCCCAACGGTCTGTGTGCCCCGCGTCCGACCACGGACCGAGCAGCGCATCCGGGCCCAGGCCTTCGCTCGGCTGGGGCTGTTGCGAACGATCGACCCCGACCAGCTCGAGCCGGTCGCTCTGGGCCGTGAAGTGACCGCGGTCCTGCGAACGCCCCGGGCTGAACTGGAAGCCCGGGCCAACGCCGTTATCGGCTTCGGCGGGGCGCACCGCGCCGCCGAAGAGCTCGTGACCTTGGCCAGGAGGCGCCCGGTCGCTCGGGCGACGGCCCGATCGGCGTGATCCCACCCACCCGGCAACGGCATCTCGGTTACGTGCTCAAGCGCTTTCCAAGATTGTCGGAGACCTTCGTCGCCGCAGAGCTCATCGAGCTGCAACGCCAGGGCGAACACGTCACCGTCTTCGCGATCAGTCGTCCCGACGAGAGCTTCACCCACAAGTTTCTCGACGAGCTCACCTGCCCGGTCGTGTACCTGCCCCACCGGCCCCTGCGCCAGGCGGCGAGGGTGGCCGGAGGGGTCCTGAGCTGCCTGAGAACCGATCCCCGCGGGTGGCTGCGAGCTGCGGCAGCCAGCCTGTGGCCGCCCCGCCTTGCCGGATGGCGCCGACTGGCCCAGGCCAGTGTGCTGCGCCAGGAGATGGCCCTGAGGGGAGTCGACCACGCCCATGCCCATTTCGCCACTGCCGCCGCCCGCCTGGCCAATCTGAGCTGGAAGATGGGAGGGCCGGACTACAGCGTGACCGCCCACGCCAAGGACATCTGGCATTCCGACGTGCGCCTCGACCACCTTTTGGACAAGCTGGTCCCGGCCACGTTCGTTGCCACGGTGAGCGAGGCCAACCTCGCCTATCTTCGCAGCGTGATGGGCGAGCACGCCCGCCTGCACCTCGTGCCCAACTCCGTCGACCTGCGCCGGTTGCGACGCACGGGCCAGTCAGGTCCTGACCGCCCGACAGTTCTCACCGTGGCCCGCCTGGTGGAGAAGAAGGGCATCGAGGATCTGATCGAAGCGTGCAGGCTGCTCACCGACAGGGGGGTGGCGGTGCGGCTCGAGGTGATGGGCGACGGTCCTCTACGGTCGAGCCTGGAGACGGCGGCCCGTGTGGGGGGCGTCGACGCCGTGTTCCACGGCAGCCAGCCCCAGGAACGGGTGCTCGAGGCCTATAGCGTCGCATCTGTGTTCGCGCTGCCCTGCGTCGTGGCAGCCACCGGGGATCGGGATGGCCTTCCCACCTCGGTCCTCGAGGCCATGGCCCTCGGCGTGCCGGTGGTCACGACCGGCGTGAACGGCCTGGTCGACGCCGTGGTCCATGACCGCACCGGTCTGGTGGTGCCCCAGCACGACCCCGCGGCGCTGGCCGGCGCCATCGGGAGGCTGTTGGCGGACCCGGCTCTGGCCGCCCGGCTGGCGGGCGCAGCGCGCCACCGGATCGAGACCCGCTTCTCGCTCGAGGTCAGCGTGAGTCAGCTGCGCTCGCTGTTCCCCAAGGCAAGGGTCAGCTGAGGTGCGCCTCGCGTGTCTGTCGACTGACCCAGGTATCGCCTACGGCGGACCTAAGGGGGCCTCGGTGCACCTGGCGGAGATGACCGCCGCTCTGGCTGCGGCGGGCTCAGAGGTCCTTCTGGTGGTGTCGGCGGTGCAGCCCGGGGCGCCCGATCCTCCGAGCGGAGTGACTGTGGAGACGCTTCCCGGACCGGCCAAGAGGTCGACGGTGGCGGAGCGTCTGGAAGCCGAGCCGTACCGGCGGTCCTGGTTCGAGCAGCGCGCCGCAACCTTCGGTGCGGACGCCGTGTACGAGCGACTGGCCCTGCACACGTCGGTCGGCTCGGCCGCCGCTCACCGGCTGGGGATACCCCATCTGGTGGAGCTGAACGCACCGTTGCTGGAGGAGGCCGTCACCTATCGTCACCTCTCCCACGCCGACACCGCCGACCGACTGGAGGAGTCGACGCTGGTCGGCGCCGACGTGGTCCTGGCGGTCAGTCGCCCGCTGGCCGCCTACGCGTCGGGGCGAGGAGCCCGGCGGGTCGTGGTCATGCCCAACGCCGTGTCCAGGGAACGCTGCCGGCGGGCTCCCGAGGCCCACGTGCCGCCCGTTGCCGTCTTCTGTGGAGCTCTGCGCCCCTGGCATGGGATCGAGACCATCGCCGCGGCGTGGGAGATCCTCGGCCCGACGGCCCCGGCCCTGTTGGTGGTGGGCGACGGCCCAGGTCGCCGGCAACTGGAGGAGGTGGGCGCCGAGGTGACCGGTTTCGTGGCCCACGAGCGGGTACCCGACCTGCTGGGCCGAGCCGACATCGGCCTGGCCCCTTACGCTCCGGACAGCCCTGCCTACTTCTCGCCGCTCAAGCTGTTCGACTACCTGGCTGCCGGCCTGGCGGTGGTGGCAGCCGACCTGTCCGGGGTGTCCGACGTCGTCGGGCCCCGGTCGGCTGTTCTGATCGACCCCGGTGACGCGCGAGCCCTCGCCGACGCTGTGGCCGCCCTGGTCGTCGACCCCGAGCGTCGGTTGCTGCTGGGCCAGGCGGGTCAGGCACTGGTCGTCGCCGAGCACACGTGGGAGCAGCGGGCGATCGAGGTTCTCGGGTTGGTGAGGGAGATGCGAAGCCAGCCGGCGCGGTCGTGAGCAAGTCCAGCCGGTTGCTGGCACCCTTCCTCCGGCGTCAGTGGGGCGCGCTCGCCATGGCGATGGGGGCCAGCGTGGCCGTGGCCGTCGCTGAACTGGCCCGTCCGTTCCCCCTCAGCCTGATCATCGACCGGCTGTTCGAGGCTCACAGCGACGGTCCGTTCCAGCTGACGCATGACGATCTTCTCCTCCTCGCCGTTGCCGCTGCCATGGTGTTGGTCACCGCGCTGGTCGATGCCGTGGCGTCCTACCAGATCGACGTGCGCCTGGAGAAGGCGGGCGAGCGCATCGTCCATGACCTGCGCATGGCGGTCTATTCGCAGCTGCAGCGGCTCTCCATCGGCTACCACGAGCGCCGGCCGACCGGCGACCTCGTCACCCGGGTCACCGGCGACGTCAACGCCGTGGGTGAGATCTTTTCCGAGTCGCTGGGCACCGTCGTCACGTCCGTGCTGCTGCTGGTCGGCATGTTCGTCGTGAGCCTCATCATCGACCCGCTGCTCGCCGTGGTGGCCTTCGCCGTCACCCCCGTGCTGGCTGTGGTGACTGTGCGGTTCCGGCGCCGCCTTCGGTCGGCGGCCCGCCACCAGCGGGCCAAGGAGGGAGAGATCGCCTCCCTCAGCACAGAGACGCTGGCGGCGATGCGCGAGGTCAAGGCTCTGGGCTCGGAGCGGTTCGAGGAGAAGCGCATGCTGGCCAAGAGCATCGAGCGACGCGAAGCGGGAATCGCAGCCGCAAGAATCGAGGGTCGCTTCACCGGTGTGGTCGACGTTCTCGGGGCCGTCGGGACGGTGATGGTCCTCGTCGTCGGCGTGTTCCAGGTCGCCAAGGGAAAGATGTCCCCCGGCGACCTGGTGGTGATGAACTCCTACGTGCGCCGGCTCTACCGACCACTTCGCGACATCGCTCGCCAGGCCAGCCGGGTGTCACGCTCCATGGCCCGGGCCGACCGCATCTGTGAGGTGCTGGCCGCCGACCAGGTGCTCGCCGACCGGCCCGGAGCCCACCACCAGGGGCGGGCAGCCGGCGACCTGGAGTTGCAGGACGTCACCTTCTCCCACGAGGCCGACCGACCGGTCCTGGCCGGCTTGTCGTTCAAGATCCCGTCCGGAGAGAAGGTCGCCGTGGTCGGCCCGTCAGGGGTCGGCAAATCGACCCTGGCCGCTCTCGTGGCCCGGTTCTACGAGCCGGTGTCCGGTGCCGTCATGATCGACGGGAGGGACGTGCGGGACTGCTCGCTGTCGTGGTTGCGCGACCAGGTGGGTCTGGTGCTGCAGGACACCGTCCTTTTCAGCGGCACGGTGGCGGACAACATCTCGTACGGCACCGAAGCGGACCGCCCGTCCATCGAGGCCGCCGCCAAGGCGGCTGGGGCCCACGCCTTCGTCACCGCTCTGCCCATAGGTTACGACACCGAGCTCGGGCTGCGCGGGGTGGCCCTGTCGGGCGGGCAGCGCCAGCGCATCGCCATCGCGCGCACCCTCTTGCGCGACCCCCCCGTCCTGGTCCTCGACGAGCCCACTACCGGGCTCGACGTCGAGAGCGAGGCCGAGGTCGTGCGGGGCCTGGAGACCCTGATGCGAGGGCGGACCACCGTCGTGATAACCCACTCCCTGGCCCTGGCCGCCGGGGCCGACCGGGTCGTCGTGCTCGACGCCGGTCGGGTGGTGCAGGAGGGCTCGCCCCAGGACCTGCTGTCGGCCGAGGGCACCTTCCGCCGCCTGGCCGGGCTCCAAGGCTTGGTCCACCTCACGCCGACCGGCGTGGGCCCGCCGGTCGACGCCGCGCTGCCGAACCTGGGGGTGCTCCTTCAACCGGCGGCCATGGTGGAGGTGCTCCGGCGGGGCCTGCTCGACAGTCACGACGACATCGACCTCCGAATCCACTGCCTGCGCTACAAGCCCGGCACCAACGTGGTCGTCCACTACGACGTGGGTCTGGCCGGCGCGTGGCACCACGCGGTGGCCATGATTACCGCCGACGGGTCTCTCGCCGTGCGGGCGGCCAAGCCCGAGAACCGGGCCCTGGCAGCACAGGTCGAAGGCCGTTGCCCAGCGGCACCGATGCGCTACGAATCCGACATCGGCGCCCTCGTCCAGTGGCTGCCGCTCGATCTGTCGCTGCCGTCGTTGGGGGCGCCGACCGCCGAGCTGTGGGGGTGGATGTGGGCGGCGGGAGTGCGCAGCTCGGCGAACCCGCCCGACCCTGTCCTGCTGCACTACAAGCCCAGGCGCCGGGCCGTGCTGCGGGCCGGGCGCCATGTGGTCAAGATCTACGCGACGGACGACGATTTCACCAACGCCGTCAGGGGCCTGCGAACGGCATGGGCGCTCGACGCCGTGCCCACGGCCAAGCCACGGGGGGTGGTTGCCGAGGCCCGCCTCACTGTGCAATCGGCCCTTACCGGCAGCCAGCCGGGCGCCCACGTCGCCGAGGTGGCGGCCGCAGTGGGGCCGCTGCTGAACGCGATCCACCGGTCCGAGGTGGCCGGCCTGAGATCGCTGCCCCCTTCTGTGCAGCTGGATGCCGCTGGAGCATCGGCCCGGCTGGTGGCGCACGTGGCTCCCGAGCTGGGAGACCGGATCCATCGCCTGCTCGCTCAGCTGGAGGCGACGGTGCCGTCGATCGATGAACTGGTCCCCTCCCACGGCGACTTCCACGCCGGCCAGGTCCTCGAACACCGGGGGCGGCTGTCGTTCATCGACTTCGACGAGATGTGCCTGGCGCCGGCCGCCCTCGACCCGGCCACCTTCGCTGCCCACCTGGTGGGAGGTCAGCCGGGCGACTTGAACCGGGCGGCAGCGGCACTGGGCGCGCTGGTTGACGGGTACGGGGAGACCCCGGATGGGCTTGCCTGGTACCTCTCCACGTCCATTCTCCGGCGATCGCCCTTCCCCTTCCGCTACTACGGCGTTCACTGGCGGGTGCAGGTCGAGTCCATGGTGCGGGCCTCGGAATCGGCCCTGTCGCTGTGATCGAGCTGCTGGAGACGCTGCTCGGTCAGCCGGTGGTGCTCGAGGAGCTGAAGCACAAACCTGGACGTCGCTCCACGTGGCGGGCGATCGGGAGCCGGGGCCGGGCCATCGCCAAACGATACGAGTCGGATCGGACACCACTGGTGGCGGCCCGGGTGACCGTGCTGGGCGGGGGCCCCGCCGAGCCGCTCGTTCCCGAGGTGTTGGCCTTCGACGCCGACCTACGCGTGATCGTCCTGACCGAGATTCCCGGCGCCCCGTTCCGCGATGCGGTTCTCGCCGGCGATGCGGTGGCGTGTGCCCGGGTGGGGGCCGCGCTCGCCCGCTGGCACGCCGCCTGGGGCGGTGTGAACCCGCCGCACTTCCGTCCCCACACCGTCGAGCGGGAGCTCGACGTCCTGCTGGCCCAGGCCGACGCCGCTGGGGGCCACCTCGGTGAGGAGATACGGACGGCGGCAGCGACCATGGGTGGTGATTGGGTGTGCTCGACGGTGGTCCACCGTGACCTGTACGAGGAGCAGGTGCTGATGGGAGAGCGGGTTGGCCTCATCGACCTGGACGACGCCGCCCTGGGTCCCCCCGAGCTGGATCTGGGCAACCTGGTCGCGCACCTCGAGTTGCTCGGTCTCCGCTCCGGACGGAGCCTCACTCCCGCCACCGATGCTCTGCTGGAGGGGTACTCGGGTGTGAGCGCGGTCGACCGCGGGTTGCTCGTTCGTCTGCGCCGACTCAGCCTTCTTCGCCTGGCCTGCATTCACCGAATGCCCGTCCTGGTGTCGATGGCCACCACCTGAGCCTTCCCGCGCCCCGAGCGGAGCTCCCTGAGGTCATCCAGCGACTCTGGCAGATCGTCCACTCGATGCAGATCGTCGACGCGACGGAGCATCCGGTAGGTGTCTTCGCCCGTGACCACGAGGAGGCGAAGGTCATGCCGGGGTGGGCTCGATCTTGCCGCGTGACCCATGAGTGGACGGCGGGCCGGCCACGAACAGCAGTTCCCTCTTGCGTTCTTTCACCGCTTCCATACTGTGATCCGACCCGGGACCGTGGTTGCCGCGTCCGCAGCAGATGGTGCGAAGCCCGGCACGCCCGGGATCCCGACGAGGAGGCCGGCGGTGAGCAGGGTTCCAACAGCCAATGCGCACAGGAGCCGCAACGGCGGGAACGGGCGAGAGACGCGGCGGTCCCTGGATGCTTCCCTCCGGTCAGGCCTCGGCGCTCGTCGTGGCCAAGCTCGATCGGCTGTCTCGCTCTCTGCTCGACTTCGCCGGGCTCATGGAGCGCGGCCGACAGAAGGGCTGGGCGCTCGTCGCCCTTGATCTCGGCGTCGACACCACTACGCCCGCTGGCGAGATGATGGCCAACGTGCTGGCCAGCTTCGCTCAGTACGAACGCCGGCTCATTGGTCAGCGCACAAAGGACGCCCTCGCCATCAAGCGGGCCCAGGGCGTGCGCCTAGGTCGCCCCCCGACGATCCCGGGCGCCTTGGTGGCGCGACTTGTCGCCGAACACTCCGCTGGAGCGACGATCACTGAAATCGCCCGGCGCCTGACAGATGAGCAGGTGCCGACGGTCCAGGGGGGAGCCCGCTGGTGGCCGTCGACGGTGAGCGCCGTGCTGAGCAGCCAAGCGGCGGAGGACGCGACAGGGGGCTGAACGACAGGCCAGGTTCCACGGCCCGAGGTGCGGAGCGACCTTGTACCCTCTAGTGCCGTGACCGCGATCCTTCGCTCGGTTGAGGGGTCCACCACTCTTGACGGCGCTGAGGCCATCGTTGAGCCATGAGCCAACGGGTGAAGGTCCGTCGCCTCAGCGATGAGGAAGGGCGGCAGCTACAGCGGATCGTGCGTCGAGGAGGGGGCAAGGGAGAGGTCAACGTGGTCCGCTATCGGCGGGCCATGGTGGTGCT
>JBPCJK010000083.1:0-6828 GCA_051005375.1 Acidimicrobiales bacterium | reverse complement strand
ACGACGCCGTAGCCGAGCCTCGCCCACCTCGATGCTCGGTCGGGGTGGGCGACGGCTTTGCTCAGGGGAGGAGGGCTGGGCACTCCTGCACCGGCTCGTCGGAGATGAAGGGCTCGTTGGTGTAGATCTCGGTGGCCCCCACCAGGTCGTTCGGGGCGAAGTCGCTCTCCAGCACGTCGTTGCACACGGTAAGGCCCCTCACCTGGTTGGCGGGATCGCGCTCCAAGACGTTGACCCACAGGGCCTTTGAACCGGTGGTGACGGTGTTTCGCTGGACCACGACGTTGGTGACGACGCCCCCGCGGCCGAAGATGACCCCGGCGGTGCCGAAGTTCTGGATCACGTTCTGGTCGATGAGGATGTCGTTGGTGGTGATCGAGTGCTCGATGTCGATGGTGGCCCTATTCGAATCCACCATCGTGTTGGCGACGATGTCGACGTTGTCGATCATCCTGGAGATCGAGACGCCCTGGCGACCGCTGCGCTCGAACCGGTTGCCGGTGATGAGCACGTCGCGGGTGGTGAGGTCTGGATCGCCCCGGAGCCCGATGTCGAGATCCACGAAGTCGCCCCAGGTGTCGTGCACGTACAGGTTCTCGAGCGTCACACCGGACGTTCCCTTGACACCGATGCCGGCGCCGCCAGAACCACCCTTCACCGTCGGGACCCTCGAGCCCGCCAGCTCCAGGTCACAAATGGTGATGTTCGAGCCTCCCACCACGAGGAGCATCTTCACCTGTGCCCCCGCTGCCTGGTGCAGCACGGTGGTTCCGTCGCCAACGATGGCGAGGTCGTTGCGATTGTCGATGAGCACCGCCTCGTTCACCACGATGTCACCGGAGAGCGTCAACGTGGCGCCGTCGGGTACGGCATCTATCAGCGATTGGAGGTCGGGCACGACGTCAGCGGCCAACGCCGGCCCCACCAGTGGCCCGAACAGGGCGGCGGGGCCGAGGAGCAGAGCGAGTAACCTGGTACACGGCAGGCCTTTCGTCGCAGAGACGTTCTCAAGGTGTCCCTGTCATATCGGCGCCGCCAGCCCGAGACTTGAGCGAAGATGCGTAGGAAGGTCAGCCCGGCGCCACAGCTTCCTCCCGGCGGGCGATCGGGAGCGTGACCAGGACGATCAGGAGTGGGTAGACCAGCGATCGCTGGCGGGCAAGGATCCCGAAGTTGCCGATGGCCGAGAAGGCGACCACGAACAGCAGCGTGAACGTCAGGCTGAAGGCCACGAACGGTGTTCGCAACAGCTCCCGCGCCCCTGACGCCAGCCGTCGGGGCGAGAGGAAGAGCGACAGCAGGAAAACACCCTCCAAAGAGGTAGCCAGGGCCTGGACGTTGCCGGCCTCGAATGGGAACGGCCGGAACAGCACGGCCAGGACGGCCTGAGGGAAGGCCGTCGGGTCTTGGGCGGCGCTCACGGCGTCGTAGGAGGACCCGCCCTTGGTGCTCTGCTCGGCAGTCCGATCGAGCAGCCCTTCCACGGACGTGCTGTCGAGCTCCTCGAGGTTGAAGTAGCTCTGGAACCTGCCCGCCACCACCACGCCGACTACGAGGAGCACGACGACGCCCACGATCTTGCCGGCGGAGAGGCGGCTCCCGCGAGCGGAGGAACGTCGGAGAAGGTAGCCGACGGCGAGGCCGACGAACACCAGCAGGGCCAGGTGAGGTCGCACGATGGCCGTGGCCCACATGCCCACCGCCAGGACGATGAACCCCCCCTTGCGCCGGGCGAAGATGCGGGCGGTGCCGTAGATCGACACGCCGAGGGCGAAGGTCAACCACGCCTCCTTGCCCAGGCTCGACGGCCAGAACAGGATCGTGGGCAGGAAGAAAAGGAGAAGGGCGTAGCGGTGGTGGTCGCCGTGGGGCACGGCCAGGCGGTAGGCCCGGTAGATCAGGAACAGGCCCAGGAATGCGAGCCACGAGAAGACCAGGAAGCCACCCAGCTTGGTGGGCCCGATCACGGTGTAGACGAGGCCGGTGATGATGTTGACGGCCTGGGTGCCCTTGCTGCCGCCGCCCGCGGTGAGGTCGAGGCTTCCTTGGCGCAGCCCGGCAGCGATGATGCGCCCGGCGCCGTCGTAGCCCTGCGCGTCACCGGAGCCGTACACGGCGAAGATCACGGCGTAACGAGCGAGGGTGCCGACCACCAGCTTGGCCACGACGGCCAGGCTCAGGATCCTCACCATGCGGACGTCGCCCTCCTGGCGGGCGCCTCGGGTCACCAGAGGGATGGTGACGGCGAGCAGCGCGGGGAGCACGATCATGCCACCCCAGACGTCGAAGGACGTCCTTTGCATGGCCCACGACAGCGCCACCACGTAGGCGGCGGCAGCGGCGAAGATCGGCACCCTCGTCAGCGTCGGCCGGGAGAGCGCAGTGACCGCCGTCATCGGGTCACCAACACCCGCTCGTAGACATCCTGAAGGCGACTGATGGCTGGGGCCAGGTCGAACTGCGATCCCCGTTCGGCAGCCCGGGCACCCATCTCCGCCCGTAGGCCACGGTCGGCCAGGAGGATGCCGAGGGCATCGGCCAGCACCGAGGGGTCGGCGGGTGCCACGAGCAACCCATGGATCCCGTCGTCGAGGACCTCGGGGATGCCGCCCACCCGGGTGGCCACGCACGGGACGCCGCTGGCCATGGCCTCGAGCAGGGCGATGGGAAGGCCTTCGTGGCGGGAGCTGAGGGCGAAGACATCGAATGCGGGGAGGATCTCGAGGACGTCGTCGCGCGAGCCAGCGAACCGCACGCGGGTCTCGAGGCCCAACCCGTGGACCGCTGCTCGCAGGTCGGGCTCAAGTGGCCCGGACCCGACCAGCACCAGGATGAGATCGGAGCCGGCGCCGACGAGGAGCGAAACGGCCCTGAGCAGGGTCAGGTGGTCCTTCTTGGCGGTGAAGTTGCCGACGGTGCCGACCACGACGCTGCCGAGATCGATCCCCAGCCGGGCCCGTCCCTTGGCCCTGGCCTCCTGACCCCGGCACGCGGCGGCTGGGTCGATCCCGTGGACCAGCACCTCCACCGGGGGCATTGCCCGCCCGAGCTTCCAGCGCGGCGCCGTGACCGACTCGGCCACCTTCTGCGAGACGGCCAGGACGGCATCGTTTCGATGGTAGGTGAGGGCGTTGGACCAGTAGGTGGGCCAGCGGTAACGGCTCCACAGGTTGTGCTCGGTGTGGACGAGGACCGGCCTCGGCCCCCGCACCGCCAGCCGGGCGGCAACGGCCGGGTAAGGCATGTGGGTGTGCACGATGTCGAAGTTGCCTGCGGCGATCAGGCGGCGGAGGCGGTTCGGCCAGCCCGGGCTGCGACCGCTGCCGCGACCCAGGCAGTGGACCTCTGTGTCGGCAGCCTCGATCTCGGGCACCAGCGCGTCCTTCCAGGGAAGGACGTAGGCGACCTCGACGTGAAACCGGTCACGATCGACGTGGTGCAGGGCACCGGCCAGCAGCCGCTCGGTACCCCCCCGGCCGAGGCCTTTGGCCAGCCACAGCACTCGGGCCGGGCCCCCCGCCTCGTTGCCGAGGGATTGGCGGGTGACGTCGGGGCCTGCCCGGGCCAACGTCACGAGCCGCCCCCAGCCGAAGCGGGAACGTCGCCGGCGGCGGCCGCCAACAGGGCCCGCCGGTCGATCTTGCCGGTCGAGGTCTTGGGTAGGGCATCGAGCAGCTCGAACGATTCGGGCACCATGTAGCGGGGCACCCGTCGGCCGCAGAAGTCGATCAGGTCGGCAGTTCCGACCCCGGCTACGACCACCACGAAGGCTCTCAGCCGGTTCGAGACCATCTCGTCGGGCACGGCGACCACGGCGCACTCGACGACCCCGGCATGGGCGTTGACGGCCCGCTCGACCTCCCCCAACTCGATCCGGTAGCCGCGGCTCTTCACCTGCTGGTCGCCACGGCCGAGAAAGCGAAGGTTGCCATCGGCCTGCTCCTCCACGAGGTCGCCGGTCCGGTAGTAGGGGCCGACCGGCTCCCGGTCACCGTCGGTCAGTTCGATGAGGCGCCCGGTCGTCTTGTCGCGGTCCCCCCAGTATCCCTGCATCACCGTCGCCCCCCGAACCACCAACTCCCCCGACGCCCCGGCAGGGACGGCAGTTCCCCCGGCATCGACCACCGCCGCCTCCACGTTGTCGATGGGCCGGCCGATGGGGATGTCGGGGCCGTCCTCCTCGGGGGGTGCAGGCAGGCGGTAGAAGGTGCAGACGTTGGTCTCGGTCGGCCCGTAGAGGTTGCAGAAGCCCACGTGAGGGAGAAGGCGCATGAGCCGCGACAGGTACTTGGCGGGGAAGACCTCACCGGCGAAAAGTACCGACCGCAGCGCCGGGAGATCGCCCACCGCCAGCTTGGCCCGGTCGGCCATCATGCTGAGGACCGACGGCACCGAGTACCAGACCGTGATCCCCGTCTCGTGGATGAAGCGGACCACCTCCCTCGGGAACACCGAGGTCTGCGCCGGGACCAGCACCAGAGCCGCTCCCGTGGAGCTGGCAGCGAACAGGTCGAAGATGGACAGGTCGAAGTGCAAGGGTGCGTGGCTGGACAACCGATCGTCGCTCGTC
The DNA here is from genome assembly GCA_051005375.1 of Acidimicrobiales bacterium. Taxonomy (GTDB): domain Bacteria; phylum Actinomycetota; class Acidimicrobiia; order Acidimicrobiales; family CADCSY01; genus JADDRA01. The sequence goes on along the minus strand of JBPCJK010000083.1, from coordinate 2,258 downwards.
ACCCGGAACTCGCCGACGGCCCAGGCCACGAACGCCATGGCGTTGCGATGGGAGAGCATGACCCCCTTGGGGTCTCCCGTGGAGCCCGACGTGTAAAGGACGTAGGCGAGGTCGAGGTCGATCGTGCCAGAGACGGGCGGTGTCGAAGGGTTGGCCCAGAGATCGGCGGCAGTGAAGATCTTCACTCCAGGGGGCACCGGGTCAAGGTCGTCACCCTCGGCCGCGTCGCACACCACCAGGTGGGCGAGGGGAGCACCCGATGCCAGCAGCCCCGACCAGCTGGCAGCCTTGGCTCGCTCCGTGACGATCGAGCGGAGCCCGCAGTCCCGGGCGATGAAGGCCAAGCGGGAGGTGGGCGAGGAGGGATCGAGGGGCACGTAGGCGGCACCGGCCTTGAGTACACCGTGCACGGCGATGACGGCCGCGGCCGACTTGTCCAGGCAAAGCCCGACCCGGTCGCCTCGCCCGACCCCCAGCCCTCGCAGCAGGTGGGCCAACTGGTTGGCGCTGGCGTCCAGCTCGGCGTACGACGTACAACGTCCCCGATCGACCACCGCCACCCTGTCCGGAAAGGCGGTGGCGCTGGCCGAGAGCAGCTGGTGGAGGACGAACGGCGGTGTCACAGCCGCAGGCTCCTGGCGATGACGTTGCGCTGGATGTCCGACGTGCCGGAGTAGATGCGGCTGGCCAGGGCGTCGCGCACATCTCGCTCGACCTCTTGTTCAGTGAGGTACCCAGAACCACCGTGGAGCTCCATGGCATCGAGGCTGGACTGCACCCAGCTCTCCGACAGGAACAGCTTCACCAGGGCGGCGTCGGCACTGGTGCTGTGCCCGGTGTGGCGCAACCAGGCCAACCGGTGCAGCAACGCCCGTCCCGCCTCCAGGCGGAGCTTCATGTCGACGATCCGATGGCTGACGGCCTGGAACTTGCCGATGGGCTGGCCGAACTGCTGGCGCTCACGGGCTCGGCCCACGCAGCGCTCGAGCTGGCGCTCCATGGTCCCGATGGCCGAGGCCAGGATGAAGCTCCGCTCCCAGTCCATTGAGTGGGTGAACACGGCCATGCCCCCACCCACCCGGCCCAGAAGGCTCCCCACCGGTACCCGGCAGTCGGAGAAGGTCAGCTCCGCCATGGGCACGGTGCGCAGGCCCATCTTGTCCAGAGGAGCACCCACGTCCAGACCAGGGGCTTCCCGGTCGACTACGAAGGCGGTCAGCCCTGCCCACCCTCGCTCGGGGTCGGTGGAGGCGAACACCACGAAGACGTCGGCGACCGGTGCGTTGGTGATGAAGGTCTTGGTCCCGTTGAGCACATAGTCGCCCTCGTCACGCTCCGCCGTCGTGGCCAGACTGAAGGCATCTGAACCGGAACCGGGCTCCGTCATCCCCTGCACACCGATCATCGAACCGTCGCACATCCCGGGGAGGTAACGCCGCCTCTGCTCGTCGGTCCCGAAGCGGAGGATGGGGGCGGCCGCTGACCACATGTGGGCGTTGAGGGCGAACAGGAGACCGTTGTCGCGGCATCCGTAGCCGAGCCCTTCCAGGGCAAGGACCATGGTGAGGGGATCCAGCCCTCTGCCCCCGTGCTCCGCAGGGATGGCGAAGCCCTGGACGCCGAAGGCGGCACAGCGCTTCCAGGCCTCGTGAGAGAACCGGCCGCTGGCGTCTCTCTCGATCAGGTCGTCGTTGAGCTCGTCTGTGGCGAACCGCACAACCTCGGCCCTGAACTGCTCCTGCTCCTCGGTCCAGGCGAAGTTCACAGCGACGAAGCTAGTGGTTGCGAGCGGTCGTTCTAGTTGAACCCCTACCACCTCCCGGCGTTCTGGCCCCAGGAGCGAGACGCTTTCCCCGCGGTTCTGGGGCCAGAACAGGGCAGGCGTCGGTGCAGCGGTCGATGCCCGGCTGGATGATCAGGGCCGGGACCGAGGCGGTGGCGAGAACGACGTCGCGGCGCGACGCCGCCTGGTCGCGGCCGAGGACGATGAGCGAAGCGCCGGCGAAGGCCTCCTGGAGCACCCCCTCGTCGTAGGAGGCCACCACCACCGGCTCGACCTCCCCCACGGTGCCGAGCTCGGGCGGCTCGCTGGTGACGTGGTGGACGACCCGAAGGCCGACGCCACGGCCGCCGGCCAGACGCGCCGCCACCTCGAGGGCGGCCTGGTCGTGGGCCCGCCGGGACCACCACACGGCGACAGGCGCCTGGTCACCCGGCTCTCCGGGGCGATGGTCGAGCAGCACGGCAACGTTGCAGGG
>JBPCJK010000082.1:0-2645 GCA_051005375.1 Acidimicrobiales bacterium | reverse complement strand
AGGCCGCCGACGAGGACCGGGCCGAGTACCGGGCGGTGACGCTCGACCAGATCGAGGCCCATCCCCTGACCGGGGTGGGGTTCAACTTCGCCAAGGTGGCCCACAACGTCTACCTGCAGGTGCTGGCTTCCGCCGGCGTCATCGGTCTCCTCGGCTTCCTCGGGGTCGCCGCCCTGGTGGTGGCCATGGCCATCAAGACGGCCCTCCCCGGCCCCCAGCACGACCTGTGGCCGGCAGGCATGATCGCCGCCTACGTCGCCTACCTCGCCGCCGGGGTGGTGTCCAACCTGCTCTGGGACCGGTGGCTCTGGGTGTACCTCTCCCTGGCGGTGGCGGTGTCGGCGACGTCGTGCCATCCGGCCGATCATGACGATCAGGAAGCCGCGCCGAGACGACGGATAGCGGGAGCAGTGGGAGCGGGAAGCGCCTGACGCGGGACCCGCTCGATCACCGCTCTCGCCCGCCGATCCTCCCTGACCCGCTGCAACCGCAACTTCCTGACACCATCTGCAGGACCTGAGTCGTCGCATCAATTGTGGAAAGGGCCTGACGGTCACCGATGCCCAACAACCTGCTCACCGCCGTCGGCCTGGTCGCCGTCGGCGTCGCCGTCACCGCAGGGTGGCTGTCGCTGCGAGCCGAGCGCCTGGCCGAGGCGCCCAAGGCGAGCCGGCGGCGGCGGGGTCTGGCCACGGGCAGCGTCCTCGCCGTGGCCACGGTGGCCGGCGCCGTCGGACTTGGGGCCAGCCAGCTCACCGCCACCATGCTGGGGCTGCTGGTGATCGCCCTCGCCCTCGGCGCCGTGGGGCTCGTGGGTGACCGGCGGCGATTGCGCCCGTCGCGTCGGGTCGCAGCCGAGGCCGTGGCCGGAGCCCTCGCTGCTGTCGTCGGCCTTCACAGCGGCGTGACCGGTACCTCGGTTTCCAGCGTCGTGCTCGGCGTGGTCTTTGTCGTCGTGGTGGTCGAGTCCCTGCGCCTGTTGGATGCCGCTCCTCGGGCGGCGGCGGCCACCATCACTCCTGGGGTCGTCGCCATGGCGGTGTTGGCCATCGGAAGCGGGCAGGCCGCTGTCGCCACCGTGGCCATGGCCGTGGCCGGCGCTCTGGTGGGCCTGCTGGTCGCCGGCACCCGCCGTGCCTTCTGGCTGGGTGAGTCGGGGTGCCTCTTCGCCGGGTTCCTCCTGGCCGGCCTGGTCGTCGCCGTCAACCCCCGAACCACCGCACCACTGAGCCTGGGAGTGCTCCTGCCCCTTGTCGTCATCCCCCTGGTCAACACCGCCGTGGTGGTCGTCGACCGTCTGCGACGCCAGCGCCCCCTCACCCAGCGCCGGCCCGACGGCATCCCCCACCGCCTCAAGGCCCTGCCCCTGACCTGGCCGAGGGCGCTGGTGGTCCTCGGCGGGGCCGAGTCCGTCGTCGGCATCGCCGTGGTGCTGGCCGATCGCCGCGTCGTCCCCCTGGCTGTCCCGGCCCTGGTGGCGGCGGGGTCGTCGTTGTTGCTCCTGGCCGCCGCCCGATCGGGCCAGGTGCACCGCCACAAGGCCGCAGGCCTCCCCCGTGGTACCCGTCTGGCCTGCCTCGGGGCCATCGCCGTGTTCGGGATCGTGGTCATCCCGGCGACGTTGGCCCTGGTCACGGCCCGGACCGATGTCCTCGACGGGGCCGTGACCGCCGAGCAGGGCCTGACGGCTGCCCGCAGCGGTGAGGTGGAGGCGGCGGGAGCGGCCTTCGCCCGGGCCCAGGCTTCCTTCACCACTGCGCAAGACCGTCTCGAGGGCCCCCTGGTCTCGCTCGGCCTGGCCGTGCCCGTCCTCGGGCCCAACCTGTCAGCCGCCCGCACCCTCAGCTCCGTCGGCGCCGAGTTGGCCGGCACCGGCGGGGCGGTGGCCACGTCGGCGCCCAAGGGCTTGGCCGTCACCGGCGGGGCGGCGCCCCTCGATGAGATCCGCCGCCTGGCCCCCGGTCTGTCCGAGGCGGCCACCATCCTGCGTCGGGCCGTCACTGCCGCCGGGGGGCTCGACCGCTCCTACCTCCTCCCCCCGCTGCGGGAGAAGCTGGCCAGCTTCGACGACCGCCTGGGAAAGGCAGCTGACGACGCCGAGGTGGCGTCCCAGGCGGCGACGGTGCTCCCCGGGATCCTCGGTGGCGACGGGCCCCGTCGCTACTTCCTGGCCGTGCAGAACAACGCCGAGCTCAGGGGCACAGGAGGGTTCATCGGGAACTACGGCGAGCTGGTGGCCGAGGACGGCCGGCTGCGCCTGGAGCGCATCGGGCGCGTCGCCGAGCTCAACAAGGGCGGTCCCCCGGTGAAGAACCTTGACGCTCCCCCCGATTATCTCGCCCGCTACACCCGCTTCGACGTGGCCAGCACCTGGCAGAGCGTCAACCTCTCCCCCGATCTGCCGTCGGTGGGCCGGGTCATTGCCGGCCTCTACCCGCAATCCGGGGGCGGGCCGATCGACGGGGTGATCGTCATCGACCCTGTCGGCCTGGCTGGGATCCTCAGCCTCACCGGTGCCGTCGACGTCGAACCCTGGCCTGAGCCGATCACCGCCAAGAACGTGGCTGACGTCACCCTCAACCAGTCCTACATCGACTTCGACGACAACGACGACCGCGTCGACTTCGTCGGCGATGTGGCCGAGA
>JBPCJK010000081.1:0-2594 GCA_051005375.1 Acidimicrobiales bacterium | reverse complement strand
ACAGACGATGGGGGTCGATGGTGCGGGTCTCGGTGTCGGGCGGACGGCGGTAGCCGAAGGTCACCGGCCGCCGTTCGGCCACGGCGGTGAAGAGGGGGACGAGCTGGGGGATGGTGGGGATGGCGGTAAGCGCCTGCGCCTCGCCGGCCTGGCCTTGGCCCGCCTGGCCTTGACCGGCCTGGCCTTGACCGGCCTGGACGGGGGCGCCGCCCAGCTTCCAGAGGGCCTCGTTCCCCCGCAGCCCCTCGAGGCGCACGGCGGCGGCGGCCAGGTGGATAGCGGCCAGCTCGTCGGGCTCCAGACCCGGGTCGCGCAGGGCGTACTGCTCCCGCAGGATGCGGTAGCCCTCCACGGGGGGGTCGCTGCCCTCGATCTCCTGGACCGACACGGGGATGCCCATGTCCCGCAGCGACTCCTTGTCGCGCTCGAAGGCCCGCCGGAACGACGTGGCGGTGCCCTCGTCATCCGGGTAGCCCGGCACCCGCTCCCGTATGTCGCTTCGGGTCAGGGGGCGGGAGGCGGTGAGCAGGGCGGCGGTCAGGTTGAGCAGGCGCTCCAGCCGCGACATCAAGAGCAGGCTACCGTTCCAACCTCAGTCCTACGGCGGTCGGCCGGAGCACGATCAACTCGTCGCCGAACCTCCGGTTCGACGACGACCTAAGAGCACCCGCTGGTGGAACCGCACGACGGGCAGGCGTGGCAACTCCCGGCTCGGATCATCTGGACTCCACACTGCATGCAGTAGGGGGCGTCCCGGTTGGCCGGTCGGGCCACGCTGGCCACGAACGCCGCCGGCATGATGTCGGCCAAGGGGTCGAGGTCGGCGGCGGCGGTGTTGTTGCCCGGGGGGGAGGAGGTGAGGTCGAGGCCGGCGACGGTCTCGGTGGTGGCCTCCTCGATGCCGGGCAGCGTGGGGCTGTGGCGCTCCCCCACCGACAGGATGCCCAGCTCCATGCGCTCGTCCATGGGCAGGTAGTCCACGGCCAGGCGGCGGAAGATGTAGTCGACCAGGCTGGTGGCGAAGCGGATGTCGGCGTCGTCGGTCATGCCCGCCGGCTCAAAGCGCATGTTGGTGAACGCCTCGATGAAGGCCTTGAGGGGCACCCCGTACTGCAGGCCGTGGCTGACCGAGATGGCGAAGGCGTCCATGATCCCGGCCAGGGTCGACCCCTGCTTGGAGACCCGCAGGAACAGCTCGCCGGGGCGGCCGTCGTCGTACTCGCCCACGGTGACGAAGCCCTTGCAGTCGGCCACCCGGAACTCGAAGGTGCGCGACCGCCGGTTGCGGGGCAGCTTCTGGCGCACCGGCTGCATGACCACCTTCTCCACGATGCGCTCCACCACCTGGGTGGGCACCTGGCCCAGTGCCTGATCCGGGTTCGCCTCCACTGCCGCCTCGATGGCGGCCACCAGCTCCTCGGGCTTGACCTCCTTCTTGGCCATGGACAGCGGCTGGGCCACCTTGCAGTTGTCGCGGTAGATGGCCACTGCCTTGATCCCGAGGCGCCAGGCGTCGATGTGGAGCTGCTCGACATCCTCGACGGAGACGTCTTCGGGCATGTTGACCGTTTTGGAGATGGCGCCGCTGATCCAGGGCTGGACGGCCCCCATCATGCGGATGTGGCCCTGGTAGTGGATGGCGTTGTCGCCCATCGAGCAAGCAAAGACGGGGACGTGCTCCGCCGCCAGTTGAGGCGCCCCCAAGATGGTCTTGTGCTCGTCGATGTAGGCCACGATGGCCTCGGCCTGGGCCGGGGTGTAGCCGAGCCGGCGCAGCGCCCGGGGCACGGTCTGGTTGACGATGGTCATGGTGCCCCCACCCACCAGCTTCTTCATCTTGCACAGCCCCAGGTCGGGCTCGACCCCCGTCGTGTCACAGTCCATGAGCAGTCCTATGGTCCCCGTGGGCGCCAAAACGCTGGCCTGGGAGTTGCGCACCCCGAAGGCCTCGCCCCAGGTCACGGCGTGGTCCCAGTCCTCCTGGGCCGCGCCCAGCAGCTCGGACGGCAGGAGGACCTCGTCGACGTCGGACAGCTTGTCGCGGTGCATGCGCAGGACCCGGAGCATGTGCTCGGCGTTGTCGGTGTAGCCGGCAAACGGACCCATGCGGGCCGCTGTGCGGGCCGAGGTGGCGTAGGCGTGGCCGGTGAGCACGGCGGTCAGGGCGCCGGCCCAGGCCCGGCCCTGGTCGGAGTCGTAGGGGAGGCCGAGGGCCATGAGCAGGGCCCCGAGGTTGGCGTAGCCCAGGCCGAGCTGGCGGAAGCGCCGGGACGTCTCGGCGATCGCCTCGGTGGGGTAGTCGGCGTTGCCCACCAGGATCTCCTGGGCGGTGAACATGATTTCGACGGCGTGGCGGTAGCCATCCACGTCGAAGCGGTTGTGCTCCTCGTCGAGGAAGGCCAGCAGGTTGATCGACGCCAGGTTGCATGCTGAATCATCCAGATGCATATATTCACTACATGGGTTAGAGCCGTTGATGCGCCCGGTGGTGGCGGCGGTGTGCCAGCGGTTGATGGTGGTGTCGAACTGCATGCCCGGGTCGGCGCACTCCCAGGTCGCCTCGGAGATCTGGCGCATGAGGTCACGGGCCTTGA
>JBPCJK010000080.1:0-9059 GCA_051005375.1 Acidimicrobiales bacterium | reverse complement strand
CGACAGCGCAGCCAGGACGACCAGGAATGGTCGGAGCTGGGTCTTCATGGACATTCACGCCTCCCTTTCGATCCCGTACGGATGTGTACGAGCAGCGGGGGAACATAGGCAAGGCGCGTGTCCTGTCGTGGTCCGGTCTGTTTCGTGCGCGTTACACGAACGTCGGTTCAGGGAGTCTTCCGTCACTTCCTGGGAGAGCGGTCGGCTTCCGGCCAGTCGTTCGGCCGGCTCCTGGAACGATCCGGCGGCACCGTCGGCCCGGCGCGTCCTCGACCAGCGCTCACGGCGCCGCCGCGTCAGTCGGGCAGGACGGCGTCCACCGACCCCCGGGCGTCGGCGACGTCGGCAGCCGTGGCGACGGCCAGCCGGCACCCCGGTGCCGGCTGGAGCACCGCGGCGCCGCGCTGACTGCCCGCGACGGTCGGGGTATCACCGCGGACCAGGCGGAGGCGGCTGGCGACGACCGCCGCACCGTCCACGCCGGCGGGACCGGACCAAGCGGGAAGCGACGTGTCGATCGAGGTGAGCAGCACCGGGGTGTCGTCAACGTGGACGGCGAGGGTGGAGCGGAGGGTGCCGGCCGCCTCCCGGGCACGGCCGAGGACGAGTCGCCGAGTTCGCGCGCGCCCTGCGCGTCTGGACACCGTGCGCGAGTGTGATGCGGGTGCTGCAAGCGTGAGCCGCCCGAGCCGGGATAGCACTGCGGGTCGTGCCTACCTCGACCTCCAGGCAAGGGCCCGGCGAGAAGGCCGGCCGACTGACGAGCTGCTCGTCCTCTTGCCTCCTCGGTCCAACGGGGTGGGCAAGACCACCCTGCTCAACACCGTGATGGGCGTGCTCAAGGCGACCTCGGGACGTATCTGGTTGGACGGGGCGGACATCACCGAGGTGGCCCCCCATACCCGGGTCGCCGCCGGCATGGCCTACGTGCCCCAGGGGCGCGATGGCTTCCCCCATCTCAGCGTGGCCGAGAACCTCGATGTCGTGGTTGAGGCCAGCGAGCACCGTGACCGTGGTGCCATCGGCGAGGCGCTGGACCTCTTCCCCCGCCTGGGACCACTCATGAAGCGCCGGGCCGGGAACCTCTCGGGAGGCCAGGAGCAGCAACTGGCGATGGCCCGGGCCCTGGTCACCCGGCCCCGACTCATGGCGCTCGACGAGCCCACAGAGGGCATCCAGCCCTCCATCATCGACGAGATCGAAGACGCCCTGGCCAACCTCCGCCAAGTCGGGGGGCTGACCTTCCTGCTGGTGGAACAGTACGTGGAGTTCGCCCTGCGCCTGGCCGACACCTACGCCGTCATGGACGCCGGGCGCATCGTCGACACCGGTTCCGCCGCCTCCCTCCACGCCGACGATGCCAACCGCCTCCTGGCCGTGTAGCGGCTGACCGCCGAAACTCGAGGGCGGCTCCGCCGCCCAACACCTTGCCCATGGCGACGCAGAGGCTCACTCGTGGCGCAGGACCGACCCGGCCGTGCCGCGGGCGGCTCGACGGCCCGGTCCGGAGGCGGCGAGGAGGCCCACGGCGAGGGTGGACAGCGCGATAGCCAAGGTCCAGCGCAGGGACACGACCGGCTCGGGGAGGGCGCCGAGGCCGGTGGCGAAGGCCCGGTAGGAGGTGCGGCCCAGGGCCAGGCCGAGCGGGATCCCGAGGCCCAGGCCGACGCCGACCACGCTCAGCGACTGGGCCCGCACCGAGGCCCGGAGCTGGCGCCCGGTGGCGCCGAGGGCGCGCAGCACCGCCAGCTCACGGCGCCGGGCCCTGGTGGCCACGGCCACGCCGAAGGCCAGGCCGCCTGCCATGGCCACGGCCAGGACGGCGACGAGGGCGCCGGGAACCGCCCGCATGGCGGCCACGTCGGCGATCTGGGGGGGGCGCACCGGATCGGCGTAGGGCAGGACGATGAAGCGGTTGACGTCCCAGGCGGCCAGGTCGTCGGATATGGCGGCGACGAAGCCCTCGTGGTCGGTTCCCTCCACCAGGTCGATGGCCACGAAGGTTCCCGGCTCCTCGGCCTCGGCCACGTCGCCAGAGCCCGAGTCGGCCTCCGGCCCGAGGTCGGGCAGCATGGACGCGAAGAAGCGTGCCGGCAACAGCGCCCCGGTGCCCAGTGACGCCCGATCGGCCTCGAAGGGCCCGATGGGGGGAAGCACCACCAATCCCTTGACGGTCGCCTCCCGCTCGCCGGTGGGTGTTGACACCACCACCCGGTCGCCCACGCCGATCCCCAGGCGCTTGGCGGTTAGGGCGCCGAGGCCGATCTCGTCGTCTCCGTAAGGCCGCTCGCCGTCGACCACCGGGACGGCCAGGTCGTCGAACCCGGCTCGCCCGGCAACCACGGGCACCGTCTCGCCGTTGACGGCGACGCCGACGGGGAGGGCGGCGAGGCCCCACGACCGCACTTCGGGGCGGTCGAGGGTGGCGGCGATGGCGGCCTCGTCGGCGCCCCCGTAGCCGTAGCCGACCATGACGCCGGCGTCATAGGGCCACCCGAAGCGATCGCCGTCGGAGACGAGCGTGTCGAGGCTGGTTGTAAAGACGGCAGTGGCGAGGATGGCGGTCACCGCCACCACGATGGCGCCGAGCAACGCTGCTGTACCGGGACCCCTGAGAGCGGCACGCGCTCCCAGCACCAGGGATGGGCTGGCGCTCCGGCCCAGGGCGGTCCCCCGTGGGTTGACCCTGGGGGCAAGACCGTCGAGCGTCGACCGGGATGCCACCCAAGCGGCGAGGACGACGCCCATGGCGAGCACAGCCGCCGACGCCCCGAGCACCGTCAACGCCACCGCCACCGGCAGGCCGAGTCGTCCGGGCGCTTCCACTGCCCGAGCGCTGGCGAGGGGCCCGAGGCCGGATCCCAACCAGCCGACGACCAACGATCCGGCGAGGCCCGCGCCGGCGGCCACCGCCAGGGGTGCGGCGATCCCCGCCACCTGCTGGGTCCGGACGGCACCGAGGTGGCGCCAGGTGCGGGCGTCGGCCTCGTGGTGGCGGGCGATGCGCACGGCCCCGAGAAGGGCGACCACGAGCGTGGCCGAACCGGCGGCGACCGCGAATAGCTGCAACGCCCGCACCGCCGGGTCGAGCGAGCGCTGGACCCGTTGACGCGCATCCGCGATGACCGAGGGGATCACCGAGTAACCGATGTCGCTGTCCCGCAACGCCGCCGGCAGGCGCTGGTTCTCCTCGGCCAGGCGCTCGGCCAGGGCGCCCAACACCGCCGGCACGCCAGAGTCGCCACCGTCCACCCGAAGGGAGAACTGCCGGTAGGACATGGAACAGCCGGCAGGTATGACCGCCGGGCCCAGCTCCTCCAGGGGCCTGGGGTCGACGGCGGCAGGAAGGCTGAGCGTGCAGTCGAAGCGGGAGCCGACCTCGGGGCTGACCAGGATGCGCTGGCGGGGGTAGAGCCCGTCGGCCAGGACCTCGTCGGCGAAGACCCCGATGCCCACCACCTCGACCTCGGTCCGTCCCACAGGGGCGACGATCTCGGTCGGTTGAGGCGCCGGGGGGGCGTACGAGCGCCAGAACGCCAGCGGCAGCCGGTCGCCGACGTGGAGACCGAGCGCCAAGGCGGTCTCGTCGCTGACGAAGGCCTCCCGGCCCCCGCCGACCATGCGGCCCGCCCGCACGGCGGGGCGGTCACTCATCGTGTAGCGGCCGTCGGCTGACACCCGCGCCTGGCTGGGGTTGGCGTCGACCTCGGACTGGGTCCGGGGATGGCCGTCGTCCGGGGTGACGGTCAGCCACGAGTCGCTGACGTACCCGGACACGCCGGGCGTCGAGGCGATGATCTCTGCCGCCCGATCGCTGTTGAGGCTGGGGTTGACGACAACTTCGCCCACCTCGGCCCGGCGCAGGTAGGACGGGTAGGCGTTCTCTGTTCGCCGGGCCGCCTCCAGCGAGGCCAGGGCCACGCCGACGCCCAGCGCGAGCACGACGGCGAGGCCGAGCAGGCCACGTCGGTGGCGCCGGAGCCCGGCCCGGGCCAGCACCGAGGAAGCGCCCACAACGGCACCGTAACGTTGGCGTCCCGACCCGGCGAGGGTGCTGGCATGTGTGCGACGGTGGTGCTGGCAACAGTTGGCAGCCCCCGCCTCCCTTGCCCGAGGTGGGCGCCCCGGTCAGCCCAATCGTCGGGCGGTGAGTGGTCGGACCTCGGCGATGCGGTCGAAGTCGCCGTCGACATGGACGATCCCGAGCCCGTGCGACAGCGCCGTCTCGGCGATGAGGAGGTCGGGGATGGGGGTGCGATGCCACATGCCATGGTGGTGGGCCAGGTCGCGTTGCAGGCCAAGGGCGCGTTCGAGCAGGTCCTCGGGGGCGGGGACGACCTCGAAGCTGGCGTGAAGGTCGTCCTTGACGAGGTCGTACTCGGCCGCCGATCGGGCTGAGTAGAGCTGCTCGAGCTCACCCACCGGGCAGACGAACAACGACCCGGCCAATTCGGCGAGTCGAGCGGCGACGGGTTCGATCGAGGCCCGCACCGCTGCGCTCTTGTCCAACACCCAACCGCTCACCTCCACATCTCCTCCGAAGCGAGCACGGCCGGGTCGACGAGGGTTGCGAGGCGTTCCATGTAGCGCCGTTGAGCCACCGCTCTCTCGCCACGCTCGTCTTCGGCGCCACCGGCAGCACGGCGCAGCGCCTCTTCGACCGTGCCTCGCGTGGTGGTGAGCCCGAGCTCCCGCTTGGCCCGGGCCAGCAGCTCGCCGTCGATCTCGATCGTCGTTCGTCGTTTCATGCGTACACCATACTTGGAAGGGTGTGTATGTACTGGCTAGGTCGCCGTGACGAAGGTACGTCCCCCCGCCCGCAACTAACCTCGGGCGATGCGCCTGAGCCCGCACGAGCAGGAGCGGCTGCTGGTGCACGTGGCCGCCGACGTGGCCCGCAGGCGCCAAGATCGCGGGTTGCTGCTCAACCACCCCGAAGCCGTAGCCGTGATCACCGCCTTCCTGCTTGAAGGGGCTCGCGACGGGGCCAGCGTGGCCGACCTGATGGAGGACGGGCGCCACGTGCTGGGCCGCCACCAGGTCATGGACGGGGTGCCCGAGATGGTCCCCGAGGTCCAGGTGGAGGCCACCTTCCCCGACGGCACCAAGTTGGTGACCGTCCATCACCCCATCCCGTGATCCCCGGCGAGGTGGTGCTGGGGTCAGCGCCGGTGACCATCAACGCCGGGCGTCCGGTCACCACCGTGGCGGTGGCCAACACCGGCGACCGGCCCGTGCAGGTCGGCTCCCACTACCACTTCGCCGAGGCCAACGACGCCCTGGACTTCGACCGCAGAGCGGCGTGGGGCCAACGCCTCGACATCCCGGCGGGCACCAGCGTGCGCTTCGAGCCCGGCATCGACCGCCACGTCGACCTGGTCCCCCTGGCCGGGGCCCGCATCGTGCCCGGGCTGCGACGGCTTGCCGCCGGGCCTCTTGCTTCTGGCCCTCCTGCTTCTGGCACCCGGGACGCGCCGGTAACCGGACGCTCCAGGTGCCAGAACGGGGACCGGGGAGGGGCAGGCTCCGATGGGTGAGATCGACCGGGACCGCTACGCCGCCCTGTACGGGCCCACCACCGGCGACCGGATCCGACTGGCCGACACCGACCTGTTCATCGAGGTCACCGACGATCGCTGCGCTGGAGGCGACGAGGCCGTCTTCGGCGGGGGCAAGGTCATCCGGGAGTCGATGGGCCAGTCGCTGGTCACCCGGGCCCAGGGCGCTCCCGACCTGGTCATCACCGGGGCGGTGGTCCTCGACCACTGGGGGGTGGTCAAGGCCGACGTCGGGGTGCGCGACGGGCGCATCGTCGCCCTGGGCCGGGCCGGCAACCCCGACACCATGGACGGCGTCGATCCCGCCCTCGCCATCGGTCCCTCCACCGAGATCCTCTCCGGCAACGGCCTCATCCTCACCGCCGGGGCCGTCGACTGCCACGTGCACCTGATCTGCCCCCAGCTCCTGGCCGAGGCTCTCGGCGCCGGGATCACCACCATCGTCGGCGGGGGGACGGGACCGGCCGAGGGGACCAAGGCGACCACCGTCACCCCGGGGTCCTGGCACCTGGCCCGTATGCTCGAGGCCCTCGACGGCTGGCCCCTCAACGTGGCCCTGCTGGCCAAGGGCAACACCGTGTCGGCAGAGGCGCTGTGGGAGCAGCTGCGGGGCGGGGCGGCCGGGTTCAAGCTCCACGAGGACTGGGGGACCACGCCGGCGGCCATCGACGCCTGCCTGTCGGTGGCCGACGACTCGGGAGTGCAGGTGGCGATCCACACCGACACCATCAACGAGGCCGGCTTCGTGGAGGCCACCCTGGCCGCCATCGCCGGGAGGGCCATCCACACCTACCACACCGAGGGGGCCGGCGGCGGCCACGCCCCCGACATCATCACCGTGGCGTCGCACCCCAACGTGCTGCCGTCCTCGACCAACCCCACCCGGCCCCACACGCTCAACACCATCGACGAGCACCTCGACATGCTGATGGTCTGCCACCACCTCAACCCGGCGGTGCCCGAGGACCTGGCCTTCGCCGAGAGCCGCATCCGGCCCACCACCATCGCTGCCGAGGACATCCTCCATGACCTCGGCGCCATCTCCATGATCGGGTCCGACTCCCAGGCCATGGGCCGCATCGGCGAGGTGGTGCTGCGCACCTGGCAGACGGCGCACGTCATGAAGCGCCGGCGGGGACCGTTGCCGGGCGACGGCGCCGCCGACAACCACCGGGCCCGGCGCTACGTGGCCAAGTACACCATCTGCCCGGCGGTCACCCACGGCCTCGACGCCGAGGTGGGCTCCGTCGAGCCCGGCAAGTTGGCCGACCTGGTTCTGTGGCACCCGGCGTTCTTCGGGGTGCGACCCCACGTGGTGCTCAAGGGCGGCATGGTCGCCTGGGGAGCCATGGGTGATGCCAACGCCTCCATCCCCACCCCCCAGCCGGTGCTGCCCCGCCCTATGTTCGGCGCCGCCCCCCGGGTGGCGGCGGCGACCAGCGTGGCCTTTGTGGCGCCTGCCGCTCTGGAGGACGGGCTGGCCGATCGACTGGCGCTCGAGCGCCCGCTGGTGGCCGTCGCCGACGTGCGCCGACGGGGCAAGGCCGACCTACCCGGCAACGACGCCCTGCCCGGCATCGAGGTCGACCCCGAGACCTTCACCGTGACCGTCGACGGCGACGAGGTCGTCCCCGAGCCGGCGAGCGAGCTTCCCATGGCCCAGCGTTACTTCCTGTTTTGACCTTTTCGACGGGCCGGTGCTTGACAGGCGCGGCGGCGCTGCTGTTGGCCGACGGGCGCTTCCCGGCGGGGGGCCACGCCCACTCAGGGGGGGTGGAAGCCGCTGCCCACCGCGGGCGGCTGGAGGGTTTGGCCCGGCTCGAGGCGTTCCTACGGGGCCGCCTGGCCACCGCCGGCACCGTAGACGCCGGTCTGGCCGCTGCCTCCTGCGCCCGAGGGCGGCGCCACCACGGGCGAGACGATTGCGGGGACCACCGGGCACGGCAGCAGAGCGCGTCCGGCCCACTCGGTCCGCCGCCGTGGGCCGAGTTGGTGGCCGAGGCCGAGGCCCGCCAGCCCTCACCGGCCCAACGGACCGCGTGGCGGGCCCAGGGCCGGGCGCTCCTACGGGCCGGGATGTCCGCCTGGCCCGGCCCCATCCTCGATGGCCTCGTCGCCGCCGTGCCCGGCGGGGCCCCACATCCCGTCGTCATGGGGGCGTGCGCCGCCGCCGCCAACCTCAGCCCGGCCGAGGCGGCCGGGTGCGCCGCCTACCAGGCGGTGTCCGGGCCGGCCAGCGCGGCGGTGCGCCTGCTCGCCCTCGACCCCTTCGTCGTGGCCGGCATGGTGGCAACCCTGGCCCCCGAGGTCGATGCCGTGGCCGACCGCGCCGCGTCGTCTGCGGGGGGCCCCCTGGCCGACCTGGCCTGCCCGTCGGCCCCGCTCCTCGACATCGGAGCCGAGGACCACGCCTCGTGGGAGGTCCGGTTGTTCGCCTCGTGAGAAGCTCCACCCGGGTGCTCCATGGCTGAGGACCCTGAACGGCGGCCGGCGGTCCGGGCGCTGCGCATCGGCGTCGGCGGGCCCGTCGGGAGCGGCAAGACGGCGCTGGTAGCCGCCCTGTGCCGCAGCCTCGCCGATGAGCTCCACCTGGCGGTGGTGACCAACGACATCTACACCACTGAGGATGCCGAGTTCCTCCGCCGGACCGGGGTGCTGGCTGACGAGCGGATCGTCGCTGTGGAGACGGGCTGTTGCCCCCACACCGCCATCCGGGACGACATCGGGGCCAACCTCGACGCCATCGAGGGACTGGAGGCACGTCTCGGGCCCCTCGACCTGGTCCTGGTGGAGAGCGGGGGCGACAACCTCACCGCCACCTTCAGCCATGCCCTGGTCGAACGCCAGATCTTCGTCCTCGACGTGGCCGGGGGCGACAAGGTGCCGCGCAAGGGCGGTCCCGGCGTGACCGGCGCCGACCTGTTGGTCATCAACAAGACCGATCTGGCCACGGCGGTGGGCGCCGACCTGGCCGTCATGGCCAGAGACGCCGCCGATCGGCGCCAGGGTCGGCCGGTGGTGTTCCTCTCGCTGGTGACCGACCCCTTGGCGGCGCCGGTCTCCGGGTGGGTGCGAGCTCAGCTCGCCCAATGACCCTGTCGTCGATGCGGGCCGGTGCCGCCATCGTGGCTGAGGCGGATCAGGTTGGGGGCACCCGCCTGCCGGTGCTGCGCTCGGCGCCGCCGCTGTCGCTGCGGGCTGGCGGAGGCCAAGGGTGGGCAGGCAGAGCGTTGTCGCTCTCGGCGGCAGAGCCGCCGAACCATGAGCAGGGTGCCCGTCCTCGGGCCGTGACGGTGTGGATGGTGGGCACGGCCGCCGGCCCGTTGTCTGGTGACCGGGTCGGCTTGGGCGTCGAGGTCGGCGCCGGCGCCTCGGTCACCGTTCGGTCGACGGCGGCCAGCATCGTGCTCGGCGGCCCGTCCGAGGACGACTCGGAGCTGGTCGTCGACGTCGACGTGGGACCGGGGGGCGAGCTGTGCTGGCTCCCCGAGCCGACCGTGG
>JBPCJK010000079.1:0-37987 GCA_051005375.1 Acidimicrobiales bacterium | reverse complement strand
ACCTCGGAGCCACTCGGGCCGACCTCGGAGCCACTCGGGCCGACCTCGGAGCCACTCGGGCCGACCTCGGAGCCACTCGGGCCGACCTCGGAGCCACTCGGGCCGACCTCGGAGCCACTCGGGCCGACCTCGACGCTCAAGGTCTTGCCACCAAAGCCGAGTTCGCCCTGGTGCGCTCAGAGGTGAGCGCCGAGTTCGCCCTGGTGCGCTCGGAGGTGGTCCAATTCCGGTCTGAGGTGAGCTCGGAGTTCGCCCTGGTGCGGTCGGAGATGGGTGAGATGGAGCAGCGCCTGGTTGGCACTCTCCACCGGGTGCTCGGCGCCGCCATCTCCTCCCAGACTCGCACGATGGTCCTCGCCCTGTTCGGGGCCGTGGCCACGAGCAGCGGGCTGGCGTTCGCCGCCGCCGCCCGGCTGGGCTGACGGCGCAATCGGCCTACCCTCGCTTGCGCCCAAGCGCCGCCGCCAGGGCCTCGACCAGGCCGTCGATGGTGTGGACCTCGGCCTCCAGCTCGACGGTGATCCCGTGCTTACGGGCGGTGGCGGCGGTCACCGGGCCGATGCAGGCGACCAACGGCGGCAGGGCGTGGCGACCGGCCACGTCGAGGAAGCCGGTGACCGTAGATGACGAGGTGAAGGTGATGGCGTCGGCGTCGGCCGCCGCCCGCAGGGCCGCCGGCGACGGCGAACCCGCCCGGGTGCGATAGGCCTCGACCACGTCGACCTCCCACCCTGCCGCCCGCAGCCCCTCGGGTAGGACTTCTCGAGCCGTCGCCGCCCGGGGCAACAACACCTTTCCACCCCCCGCCGGGGGTGGCGGGAAGGCCTGGAGCAGGGACTCGGCCACGAACCGCTCGGGGATCAGATCAGCCACCACTCGATGGATGGCCAGGGCCTCGGCCGTCCCCGGCCCGATGGCGGCGACCCGGGCCGTCCCCAAGGACCGGGCATCCCGCAACAAGGGCAGGAACCGCTCGACGGCGTTGGCCGAGGTGAACACCAACCAGTCGTATGAGGCGACGTGGGCGGCGGCGGCCCGCAGCCGTGCACCGCCGTCGGCGGCTTCGCCGATCTCGATGCAAGGAAGGCCGACCGCCCGCGCCCCGAGGGCGGCCAAACGACCGGCCAGAGCTGGAGCCTGCGCCAGGGGACGGGTCACGACCACTGATCGGCCGAACAGCGCAAGCCGCTCGTACCAGCCCAACTCGAGCCCGGCCACCTTGCCGATCACCATCACCGAGGGCGGCTCGAGGTGGGTGGCGGCAAGGTCGGACAGGGTCGTACGCACGGTCCGCTGCTCTGGTCGGGTGCCCCACTGCACCGAGGCCACCGGGGTGTGCGGGGCCAGCCCTCCGGCCATGAGCCGCTCGGCGATGCTCGCTCGGGTGGCGACCCCCATGAGCACCACGATGGTCCCGCCGGTGCGAGCCAAGGCTTCCCAGTCCGTGCGTCCGGCGCCGAGGCTGTCCTCGTGGCCGGTGACCACGGTGAACGACGTCGTCAGGCCCCGGGCGGTGAGCGGTACCCCGGCGTAGGCGGGCACGGCCACGGCCGAGCTGACTCCGGGAACCACCTCGAAGGGAACACCAGCAGCAGCGAGGGCCCCGGCTTCCTCAGCGCCGCGGGCGAAGACGAAAGGGTCGCCCCCCTTGAGCCGCACCACCTCCAGGCCCGCCCTGCCCAGATCGACCAGCAGGGCGTTGATCTCCGACTGGGCCGTGCTCGGGCCCCGGGGCGTCTTGCCCACGCTGATCCGCTCGGCCTTCTCGGGGGCCAGGTCGAGCAGGGCTGCCACCGAGAGCCGATCGTGCACTACGGCGTCAGCCCGGGCCAGCACCTCGGCCCCGCGCACGGTCAAGAGGCCGGGATCACCGGGCCCGGCGCCGACCAGGAACACCGTCATCGCCGAGCCAACTGGCCCGCCGCCGAACCCGAGGTCCCTCCTTGGGTGGTCAACGGCTGCTCTTGGGACCTGGCATCCCGAGGGTGAGGGCGCCGGCGTCGGCGAGAAGCGCCCTGCCGCCTCCGGCTTCCAGAAGGTGCTCGCCCAGATGCCGTCCCAGAGCACTCGGCTCCTCGTGCCGCTCGCCGATCGCCTCGTCGCGCAGGACGATACGGCCGTCGAGGGTGGCGAGCACCGCCCGCAGCCACAGTCGACCATCGGGTTCCTCCACGGCGTAGGCCCCGGCGGGAAGTTCGCAGCCTCCTCCCAAGGTGGCCAGAAAGCCCCGTTCAGCTTCCACCGCCCGGCGTGAGGGCTGGTGCTCGATGGTGGCCAACAGCGCGGCTGACGCCTCGTCGTCGACTCGGCACTCGGCGGCCAGAGCGCCCTGGCCCACCTGGGGGACCATCACCGCCGGCGCCAACACCTCGGCGACCTCGTGGCGGCGGCCCAGCCGGTCCAGGGCGGCGACCGCCATCACCACCGCCGAGACCGTCGCCACCAGGGCGAGGCGAGTGTCGATGTTCCCTCGCAGGCCGGTGAAGGTGAGATCGGGCCGAAGGTCGGCCAACTGGGCCCGGCGGCGGGTGGACCCCGTGGCCACCACCCCCCCGGACGGGATCAGGTCGAGGGGCAAGCCCACCAGCGCGTCACGAGCGTCGGCCCGCTCAGGCACGGCGGAGATGGAGAGGCCAGCGGGGCACAGCGAGGGAGACGAAGGAAGGTCCTTGGCAGAGTGGACGGCGACATCGGCCCGCCCGTCGAGCACTGCCGCCTGCACCTCCTTGACGAAGACGCCCTGTCCACCCAACTCCCAGATGGGTTGGTCGAGGGCCCGGTCTCCGAGGGTGTCGATGACCACCAGGTCGACCACCAGGCCGTGGTGGGCACTTCGCAACAGGGAAGCCACGTGGTCGGCCTGCCAGCGAGCCAGGGCGCTGCCCCGGGTGGCGATCCGCAGCCGGTCCGGCAGTCCCTGGGTCATCGAACCACCCTATGCCGGGCCGGTTGGCCCCCAGTTGGGACCAGGGCAGCCCGTTGGACGCACCGCCTTACAGATCAAACAGCTCCCGCATGGCCTCGGAGAGGCGCTCACCCCGCAGGGAGCCGGCTGCCTCCTTGAGACGGACGGTCGGCTCGTGCAGCAACTTGGCCATCACTGCCCTGGCCACGGCATCGACCAGGTCGCGTTGCGCAGGCTCCAGGCGCCGGCCCAGGCGCTCCACTTCGGTGGCGCGCAACGTGTCGACCCGGCTGCGCAGGGCGGTTACCAGGGGGGCCATCTGCCGGGCGCTCACCGCCTCGCGATAACGGCACACCTCGTCGTCGATGAGGTCGCGAGCCCTGCCCACCTCTCGCCGACGCTCGGCCACACCATCCTCGGCGAAGGCCCGGATGTCGTCCATGTCCAGCAGCGTCACTCCGGACAGATCAGCCACACCAGGCTCGACGTCACGAGGCACGGCCACGTCGACGATCAACAGGGGCCGGCCCCCGCGGATCGCCATCACCGGCTCGAGATCACCGTGGTCGACGAGCACCGATGCCGCGCCGGTGGAGGTCAGCAGCACATCGACGTCGGTCAGGGCCCGGCCCAGCTGGCTGAGTCGCAGCGCCCGACCGCCGACCTTGACTGCCAGGGCCTCGGCCCGCTCCCAGGTCCGATTGGCCACCAGCAGCTCGGCGACACCGGACTGGGCCAGCGATGCCATCATGCCCCCACCGGTCTCGCCGGCACCGAGGACCAGGACCCGCCGGCCCTGTAGGCCTCCGAGGTGCTGGGCGGCGAGGGCCACGGCCGCTTGGGAGAGGGAGGTGATGCGACGGGAGATGGCCGTCTCCGTGCGCACCCGCTTGCCCACCCCCAAGGCGTGGCGGAAGAGCATGTTGAGCACAGGGCCGGCGGCACCCTCGGCGGCTGCCAACTCCCACGCCCCTTTCACCTGGGCGAGGACCTCGCTCTCCCCGAGCACCGCTGAATCAAGGCCGGCGGTCACGGTGAACAGATGGGCGACGGCGCCGGTGTCGTGGAACTGGTACAGGTGGTCGGCGAAGTCCTCGGGAGCGAGCGAGCTGAGGCCGACGAGGAAATCGCATATGTCGCCCACCGCGCCGTGGAAGCGCTCGGCGTTGGCGTATATCTCAGTGCGGTTGCAGGTGGAGATCAAAACCGCCTCGGTGACGTTGTCCCGGGTCATGAGGTCGTACAGCGCCTTGGGCGTGCCCTGGCGCGATACGCTCATCCGCTCGAGCAGCTCGAGGGGCACGTTGCGATGGTTGAGCCCGACGACGATCACTGACACCTGGAGTGGCGCTACCTTTCCTCGGCTCCCGCAGTTCCTTTCAGCTCCTTGGCTGGGTCCAGCATCCCCGAGAACGAATCATCGTGCAACCAGAGGTTGCCTGAGAAGGGGGTGGCCGGTCGGTCGGCGCTCTCTCCATGCTCATTCGCAGCCGGTGTAGCCATTGACAAAGGACGGTGCCCCGGGCGGCACCGTCACCAGTGGTGCCAGACGTCGCTGCTGGTAGAAGCTGAGGATCTGGAGCTCGATGGCGAGATCGACCTTGCGCAGCGAGACGTCGGCCGGCACCGCGACCATGGCGGGGGCGAAGTTGAGGATCGACTTGATCCCGGCGGCCACCAACCTGTCGGCCACCTCCTGAGCCACCGACGCCGGCGTGGCCACCACTCCGATCGACGCCCCCAGCTCAGCGACGATGGCGGCCAGATCGCCGATGCCCCGGATCACCAGGTCCCCGACCCGCTCGCCCACCTTGGCCGGGTCGATGTCGACCAAGGCACCCACGGGAAAGCCCCGATCGCTGAAGCCGCGGTAGTTGGCCAGGGCGTGGCCCAGGTTGCCCACCCCCACGATCACCACCGGCCAGTCCTGGGTGAGACCGAGCTCCCTGCTCATCTGGAACAGCAGGTACTGGACGTCGTAGCCGACACCCCGAGTCCCGTAGGAGCCCAGGTAGGAGAGGTCCTTGCGGACCTTGGCGGCGTTGACGCCCCCCATCTCTGCCAACCGCTCCGACGAGATGGTCGCCGTATCGCTGGCTGCCAGCTCCAGCAGGCTGCGAAGGTAGAGGGGCAGGCGGGCCACAGTGGCCTCGGGGATGCGGCGGCGAGGCCGTCGAGCCGTCACGAAGAGGAGAGTAGCGGCGAGCGGACCGCTTTCACAAAGGCACGAGCAGAGACACGACCGCGCCTTGCCTGTGCCTGGCCCCTATCCTCGGAAGTGGGATGACGCTGACCCTGGCGCTCGCGGCCACCGCCACGCTGGTGGCTCTGGCTTTTTCGGCTTCGACCTACGAGCGGTGGCTGACTCGGCGTCGTCGTCACGAACTGGCGTGGAGCCTCTCCCTGCTGTTCTTCGCCTGCGGCTCACTGGCGCTGTGGGCGGGGGCGGCGCTGGGTTGGGACGGCACCTCGTTCCGGCTCTTCTACCTGTTCGGGGCCGTGCTCAACGTCCCTTTCCTCGCCCTTGGGACCGTATACCTCCTGGCTGGCCAGGAGCGAGGTGACCGCATCGGCGCAGCCGTGGCCCTGGGCGGAGCCTTTGCCGCCGGGGTGGTGCTGGTGGCCCCGCTGCGCGGCACCATCGACCCTGGCCTGCTGCCCCAGGGCAGCGACGTGTTCGGCCCTCTGCCCCGCATCCTCGCCGCTGTGGCCAGCGCTGCGGGTGCCTCGGTGGTCTTTGTGGGTGCGGCCTGGAGCGCGGCCCGCTTGGCGCGGCGCCGCCGATCCGATGCCCCGGGCACCCCCGTGCCGCCGGCCAGGTTGGCCATAGGGAACCTTCTGATCGCCGCCGGCACCGCCACCCTGAGCGCCAGTGGCCTGCTCAACAGCGTCCTCGGCGAGATGCAGGCGTTCGCCGTCACCCTGACCGTGGGCATCACCATCCTCTTCGTCGGTTTCCTCGTCGCCTCGGCACCGCATCGGCCGCCCTTGGCCGGGGTCGGGCCCGTGGTCACTAAGGTGCCGGCAACCGGGTTGTCCCATATCGACGGACGGGCGACGGGGTAGCGCGGCGACCAGGCCACCGGCCGCAGGTGTGCTGAACCAGGCACAGAGCAGGCCCAGCGCGAGGATGGCGGGCCAACAGACCAGTCCGGAAGTTCGCTCTCACACCAGGAGAAGTCACATGTTCCACTCCGCTGACATCGGAGGTTCCCTCGGACTCGATGGCCAACCGGTCGCCATCGCCTTTTTTCAGCAAGAACCACCGGAAGGGGTGGCTGCCTGGGACGGGGGGGAGGTTGCCGCTGGATGTGTGTTCTGGAACGAGGCCCGCCAGGGCAGGACCTTTTACACGGTGCCCGCTGACCACTACAACTGCGCCGTCGGCAGCCACGTGCACGGGATCACCCTGCCCGAGGAACGGGCAGGCGAGCTGACCGCCGCAGTCGAGCTCATGGCCGGTGCCGGCTACGTCGATCCCGCCGAGATCCCGGCGATCCCCACGGTGGCCACCGCTCCCCGCTACATCGCCTACGGGCCGGCCGGAGGTGTACCCTTCGACCCCGACGTCGTGGTGGTGGCGTCCACGCCGGCCCAGGCAATGCTGGTCCAAGAAGCGGCGCTCAGGGCCGGGGTCACGCCGATGGCTGCGCCCAGCATCGGCCGGCCAGGATGTGCGGTGCTGCCCCTCACCATGGGCTTTGGCCAGGCGGCCATGAGCCTGGGGTGCGCCGGCAACCGCATCGCCACCGGCTTGCGCGATGAAGAGCTCTACACCGCCATCCCCGGTGCCTCCTGGCCCGACGTGGTCGATGCCCTTGACTCGATCCTGGAGGCCAACGCCACCATGGGTCAGTACTACAGGGACCGGTCACAAAGGGTGTCGTCCTCGGGCTCGCCCAGCTAGGATCGGTTCTAGTTCTCATTTTAAGCAAGGGGGAAGGGGCGAAGGCCCACGACCATAGGGACGACCATGCCCGAGAGCGATCGACCGACTACCAGCGCCGCCCAGGCTGGTGACGTCCAGACCAGAAAGGCGAAGGCCGTCAAGGCCCTGGCATGGGTCGACGGTGTCTCCTTCGCCTACCACCAGGACCTGGTGCTGGACCAGGTGTCCCTGGCCGTAGGGCCGGGAGAGCTGGTCGCCCTGGTCGGGCCCAACGGGTCGGGGAAGTCGACGCTTCTGCGGATCCTGGTGGGCCTGCTGGCTCCCGGATCGGGGACGGCTCGGCTCTTCGGTGAGAACCCTACCCACCTCCGCCAACCGGGGCGGCTCGGCTACGTCCCCCAGCGCCCCACGCTGGCCCAGGGCTTGGCGGCGACGGTGAACGACGTGGTCGCCGCCGGACGCCTCAGCCGCACCCCGTGGTGGCGACGTCGCCGGGCGGACGACCGCGGCGCCGTCGACACCGCCCTCGCTGCCGTGGACCTGACCGAGATGCGGGGCCTGCGGGTGAGCACGCTCTCCGGCGGCCAACAGCAACGGGCCTTCATCGCCCGGGCCCTGGCCGGGGAGCCCGACCTGCTGGTGCTGGACGAGCCGGTGGCCGGCGTCGACGCCGAGTCCCAGCGGTGCTTTCGAGAGTCGTTGTGCGCTCTACGGGAACGGGGGGCGGGGGTCCTGTTGGTTTCTCACGAGTTGAGCGCCGTCGCCGCTGAGCTCGACCGGGTGGTCGTGCTCAAGCACCGGATCCGCTATGACGGCCCTCCACAGGGACTGGTCACCGACGGGGTCTCCCTCGGCGTCCACGACCACGACCTCCCGGTCTGGCTCGAGTGCCTGGACTCGGTCACCCCTGGCCGTCGCTGATGGTCTGGCCCTTCGCTCGCCAGTACATGCAGCTGGCCCTGGTGGCGGGGCTGGTGGTGGGGGCCTGTGCCCCCCTCATCGGCGTCTTCCTCGTGCAAAAGCGCATGTCGCTCATGGGGGACGGCATCGGCCACCTGGCCTTCGCCGGCGTGGCCGGAGGGGTCCTGCTCGGCGTGTGGCCGGTGTGGTCGGCGCTGGCTGTGTCGGCCCTTGGCGCCGTGGGGGTCGAGCGGCTGCGCAGCCGGGGCCGGGAATCTGGGGACCTGGCCGTCGCCTTGTTCTTCTACGGGGGCATCGCCGCCGGAGTGGTCCTCATCGGGCTGGCCGACTCCTTCGACGCCAGCTTGTTCTCGTACCTGTTCGGCTCCATCCTCACCGTCGACCGCGGCGAGGTCGCCGTGGTCGTGGGTTTGGGCATGGTCATCGTGGTAACCGTGGCACTGGCCGGACGGGCGTTGTTCGCCATGGCCGTCGACGAGGAGTGGGCCAAGGTGGCGGGGCTGCCCGTCGGCGCCCTAAACGCCGTGTTGTCGGTGCTGGTGGCCATCACCATCGTGGCCTCCATGCGGGTGGTAGGCATCCTTTTGGTGGCCGCCCTCATGGTCCTGCCCGTGGCCAGCGGTCAGGTCTTGGCCCGATCCCAAATCGGCACCATGGGCTGGTCGGTCGTCATCGGACTGGTCTCCGTGGTGGCCGGACTCAGCGCCGCCTACTGGTGGGGCCTGGCTCCCGGCGGCACCATCGTTTTGGTGGCGGTGGGCGTCTTCGGGGTGGTCGCCGCAGGTGACGGGCTACGGCGCTCCCCCGTGCTGCGACGCCTGCGACCTGACCGCTGGTGTGGGGGCGATGGGGCGCGAGCAGGCGCCGACGGCGGTCCTCGGGTCGACCGCTCCTCGGCCGTCCCGGTTCTCACCGATTCTCAGTAGGAAGGTACCCTCGGGCCATGGCCGCAGAGCTCGACGACACCGCTGCCGAGCGTCTTCGAGCCGTGGGCCAGCGCTACACCAGGCAGCGCCGGGCCTTGGTCGAGCTTCTCGCTGACGCCCGCCACCCGAGGTCGATCCCCGACATCCGCGTCGTCGATCCGGCCCTGGCCCAGAGCTCGATCTACCGCAACCTGGCCGTGCTGGAGCAGGCCGGCATGGTCCGCCGGGTGGTCACGGCCGACTTCGCCCGCTACGAGCTGGCCGAGGACCTCACCGAGCACCACCACCACCTGATCTGCTCGGCGTGCGGGAGCATCGAGGACTTCACCGCCTCGCCCCAAGTCGAGCGCACAGTCGCCCGGGCCATCTCCGAGGTCAGCGGCAGCACCGGCTTCACCCCCGAGCACCACCGCCTCGACCTCATCGGCGTCTGCGCCGGCTGCGCGTAGTTCGTCGGCGGCGAACCTCAGCCGAAACCGGTCTTTCTGCCGGTGACCAGGGCGTGCTTGTTGAGCGGGCCGGGGTAGGCGCCGCACACCCCGCCAGGGGTGAAGTACCAGGCGTCGAAGACCTGCCTGTCGAAGAACACCGTCCGCACCGGCACGTAGAGGTGGATGAAGGGCACGTCGTGCGCCGCCTGACGCTGCATCTCCTGGACGAGACGCGTTCGCTCTACGGGGTCCGAGGCTGCCATCTGCCTGGCGGCCAGCGCTTCGAAGGCTGGGCTCTGGTAGCCATGGACCCGTGCCGGCATCCTCGCCGGGACGGTGGACGAGAGCCGCAGGCGGAGCCAATCGGCGTCGCCCCCGAGAGAGCCGTAGCCAACCAGAGCCATCTGGTAACGCCCCTCGACGGCGGCACCATCTGCGGCGGGCTGGTCGAGGGTCACCACCCGAACGTTGATCCCGACCCGGTTGAGGTAGTGCGCGATGAGCCGGGCGGTGTCCCCAGAGCAGTCGGCGCTGGTCTGGAGCTCGGGCGTGAACGGCGTCCCGTCGGGAAGCTCCCGCCATCCATCACCGCCGCTGTCGTTCAGTCCGATCTCGTCCAGAAGGTGGCCGGCCATGGAGATGTCGCGGGCGTAGTCGGCGAGGTCGGGTGGCGTAGTCGGGTGGGAGGGGGCCATCCCGCCCATGCTTCCCAGCTCGCCACGGCCTCCGAGGACTTTCGTCACCAGATCCCGGCGGTCGATGGCATGGGCGATGGCCCGGCGGAAGCGGACGTCGTCGAGCGGGAACCCTCGGGTCAGGTTGAACTGCAGGGAGCGGGTCCACTCGCCGGGAGCGGTGATCTTCCCGTACCTCGGATCCTCCAACTCGTGCAGAGCGGTCCCCGACACATCCTCTTCGCCCCCTGCGCTGGCTACATCCAACTGTCCACGGTGGAGAGCCCGGATCGGGTCGGCGGCGGCAGTGAACTCGAGCCGTCGGACGTAGGGCACGCCCAGGAAGTAGGCCGGGTTGGCGGTGTAGACATAGGTGGTGGTGCCCTCCTCATGGGACTCGAGCCGGTAGGGACCGGACCCCATGATCGCCGGGGGGCCGCGGAGGGCAGCGGGGTCGCTGACCCCCGACCAGACGTGGGCAGGGATGATCATCATCCCGCCCGCCACCCACTCGGCGAACGGCCCGTAACCCTGGTACAGCCGGAAGATGACGGTGGAGCGGCCCTCCGCCCTCACCTCCGCCACCGCGTCGAGACCCCGCAGGACCCCCCGGCAGTGCCGCCCCGCTCCGGTGGTCCGGTACTCGAAGCTGAAGGCCACGTCGTCGGCCGTTAGCGATGAGCCGTCGTGCCACTTGACACCATCACGCAAGCTGAAGCGCCACTCCTCGCCACTCGCAGAGGACTCCCAGTCTGCTGCCAGCCACGGCATGAGCGCGCCGGTGGAGTCCTTCCACACCAAGGTGTCGAAGAGGAGCCCGACGTGCACCAGGCCGGGACCGCGCCGGTAGGCGAAGGGGGACGGGTACCAGCTCTGGCGGCCCGAGACGAACAGGGTGTGGATGTCGAGGCGCAGGCATTCGCATTCGAGACCCTGCTCGAGGAGGTCCTTCATGGTCCCGGCCTGCTCGATGAGGGCCTCGACCTCGGGAAGCTTGCGAGCCGCCAGGAGCCTCCAGCGCTCGGAGGCGGGGACCGTCTCGTCGAATCCGTCCAGCAGCTCACCGACCTCGGCCAGGCTGAACCCCGCTCGCTTGGCCATCTCGATGAAGGCCAGCCGCCGCAGCACACGAAGGTCGTAACGACGGCGGCCGCCGGCGCGCTGTGGAGCCGCCAGCAGCCCCACCTGCTCGTAGAACCGCAAGGCCGACACCGACATGCCGGACCGTTCGGCCACCTCGCCGATGCTCAGCAACCGGTTCTCGAGCGCCTCCATCCTTGACCTCGACCTTAGTTGAGGTGGCACGCTGCCCCTGTTGGACCTCCGGCGGGATGTGCGCCGGGCGACAAGGGGAGAGGCCATGAGAAGAAGGACGTTCCTGATCGGTGCCGCCGGTGGCGCGGGAGCGCTGATCCTCGGGTCGTGCGACTCCGGCGAGGAGACGGCACCAGGCACGACCCTCCAGCCGGGGACCAGGCCCGACCAGGAGCCAGCAGCCCGGCCCACCCTCCGGCTGGCCGGGGGAGACTCAGGGTTCCCCTCACCGTTCGCCTACATGCGAGGCGGCGGCTACGTACAGATGAGCTACATCTACGACACCTTGGTGTGGAGGGACGCCTCGGGCGAGCTCCTCCCCTGGCTGGCCGAGAGCTACCAGCAAGCGGACGACGCCCGCTCCTACACCTTCACGCTCCGCCCCGACATCCTCTGGCACAACGGACAACCCTTGACCGCTGACGACGTGGCCTTCACCTTCGACTACTTCCGCTCCCAGACCATCTCTCCCCAGGTCATCATCCAGCCGCTACCGGAGATCCAGGAGGTGTTGGCGACGGGCGAACGGACCGTCGAGTTCCGCCTGGCCACCCCCCTCGCACCCTTCTTCGGCTTCGGCGGCGTGGGTTCGGTCCCGATCGTGCCCCGCCACATCTGGTCGTCCATCCCCGACGCCGCCAAGGAGAGGGACCCGGCCGCCCTGGTCGGATCAGGCCCCTACCGGCTCGAGTCGTACTCCCAGGGGGAGGGCTCCTACCTCTACACCGCCAACGACGAGTACTTCCTGGGCAGGCCGTTCGTCAAGCGCATCGAGAACCGGCCGGTGGGCGACGAGTTGAACGCCCTGCTCGCCAACGAGCTCGACGCCGGTGGCGGATCCGGGCTTCGGCCAGAGATCCTGGCCCCTTTCCGTGCGAACCCGGATCTGGAGGTGCTGGACGCGCCGCCCGGGAACATGGGCAGCGGGCTCTTCTGGAACCTGGGCAAAGGCGGCGCCCTCGCCGACGTGCAGTTCCGCCGGGCCTGCGCCATGGCCATCGACCGACAAGACATGGTGCAGCGGCTCTTCGGGGGCAACGGCACCCCCGGGAACCCAGGTTGGGTTCCCCCGGCCAACCCGTTCCACGCCGACGTCGAGCAGTACTCCTTCGACCGTGGCGTCGCAGAGGCGCTCCTCGACGGTGCTGGCTACATGGCGGGCGCCGGCGACGTTCGCCAGGGCCCGGACGGCCGGCCGCTGCGCTTCACCCTGTTGGTCACCACCCCGGCCTCCCCGGTGACGGACCTGGTCGTAGGTGCCCTCAAGGCGGTGGGGATCGAGCTCACCACCCAGGCGCTCGACACCCCGACCTTCAACCAGCGGGTGATCGCCGGCGACACGGAGATGTCGATCATCAGCTTCGGCGGCATGAACACCGACCACGCCGCCGGCTACCTGCTCCAGGTGTACTCGTCCAAGACCAAGACCACCCAGCACGCCCAAGGCTATGTGAACCCCGAAGTCGATCGGCTCTGCGACCAGCAGCAGAGCGAGATCGACGAGCCGAAGCGCAGGGAGTCCGTCGCCCGGATACAGCGGCTCATCGCCGATGACCTGCCGATCCTGCCCCTCGTGTACCCCAACGCCTACAGCATCTTCAACAAGAAGGCCTTCTCCGAGTGGTACTACACCGAAGGCGGCGTGGCCAGCACCGTTCCCGTCGTCACCAACAAGCACGCCTTTGTCACCGGGCGAAAGACGGGCCTCGAGATACGACCCGTCAAGGAAGGGGATTAGGGGGCGAGGAGCCGACGCTCACACCAGGGGCCAGGGGTAGCAGTGGCCGAGGGGATCGGGGGCGGGGAAGACCCGGCGGTCCAGCAGCCACTCTGCTCGACGGCGCACACCGACCACCTCGTCCTCGGCCAGCAGGGCGACCAGTCCTCCGGGGAGGCGGCCCAGGAGACCCTCGACATCGCCCAGCAGGGGATCGGGCACGGCTTCGCCGGCGAACTCCCAGATGACTGTGCGGATCTTGGGCGTCGGGTGGAAGCACAACCCGTGGTCGATGCCCCACAGCCGGCCGTCATCGCCCAGCAGGCAGTGGCCGCTCTTGCGATCGGTGTTGTTGGCCAGCAGATCGAAGGTGCACATGACCCGCAGGGCGTCGTGGTGGGCAGGGTCTTCGTAGAGGGTGAAGTAGTGCTGAGAGAAGTCGGCGTCCACGAAGCGCTGCACCGACCCTTCGCCCAAGGGGCCATCTCGCAGCACCGTCTCGGGCACGATCCCCCAGCCCAGCAGCTCTGAGAGCACCCAGGCGGCCACCTCCCGCCGGTAGAGCCCACCGGGGAAGTCCCACAGCGGCCGCTCCCCCCGACCCGGCTTGTAGATGCCCAGCAGGGTCTCGTCAGCTTGGGCCAGCTCGACCAGGAAGGTCTGGTTCGAGCTCCAGGGCATGCGCCCCTTGAGCTCGACCTGGCCTTCGGTGAGCAAGGTCAGCGTGGTCTGTGACCGTTGGTCTTGACGCACACGTGCCCCTCGGGATCGAGCGGGCGCCGGCACAGAGGGCAGGGGGGGCGCCCAGCGGCCACCAGGCCGGCTGACTGCACCACGAACATCGCCACCTGGGGCCGGGTCAGGGCGAAGCGCGCCGTCCCCCCGCCAGCGACCACCTCAGCCACCCCTCCCGCCGCTTCGGCGTCGTCCTCGTCGACCGCCGCCTCGTCAGCGCGGATGACCATCCGGTCGGCCGACTCGTCGAAGGCCACGCCCAACTGCCCGACCACCCACTCCGCCACCACCGGCTCCACCAACTCGGTCCGCTCGGGAAGCTCTTCCGGCGACGGGGTGGGCAGGTCGGCAAGCAACTCCGCCAGGTAGCCGGCCAGGGCCGCCACCTGGGCCTTCTCCAGGCGGAGGGTGACGACCTGGCCGCTACCAGAAGCCTGCAGGTAGAACACCCGGGCGCCAGGAGGGCCGACGGCACCAGCGGCGAAGCGCTCGACGTGGGGGAGGTCGAAGGAGGTGCTCATCAGGAGGAAGCCGCAGACCCGGTCTTCAGTCCGGGGAGGGCACCCGTGACCGAGTTGACGTTGAGAACGACCGGGCCGCCAACGCCGTAGCTCACCGTGGTGACCGAGCACGGAGAGACGAAGACCCGCTGGAACAGGTCGAGGTGGGTCCCGAGGGCATCGGCCACCGCCGCCTTGATGGGGTCGGCGTGGGAGACGGCGACGATGACGCCTCCCCGGTGGCGCTCGACCAGGCGGGCCAGAGCGCCGGTGATGCGGGCCTGCATCTCCCGGAACGACTCCCCGCCGGGGAATCGAAAGCCGCTCGGGTAGCGCTGAACGGTGGACCACTCAGCCAGCTTGGTGAGCTCCTTGAGCGGCCGACCGGTCCACTCGCCGAAGTCGCACTCGAGCAGGCCCCGGTCGACCCGCACCCTGAGCCCACGGGCTTTGGCGATGGGGTGCGCCGTCTCCCGGGTGCGCTCCAGAGGCGAGGCGTACACGGCGTCGATCCGCTCCACTCCCCGCAGGCGCTCGGCCACGGCGTCGGCTTGGGCGGCACCGGCATCGGCCAGGTGCAGCCCGGGAGCCCGCCCGGGCAGGACCGACCCCGTGGTCGGAGTCTGGCCATGGCGGACGAGGATCACGACCGTGGCCGGGAGCGGTTTGGGCTTGCGGGCGCGGGAGGCGATGCCGCCAACCTACCGTGGTCGTCCATGGCCGAGCTCCGGAACCCGTCTGCTGAAAAGACCCCGCGAGCAGCCCGAGGATTCCGGGGCGACCCTTCAGAGCAGCTCGACTCGCCGGCTTTGGTGACGGCCGACGTGGTGGAGTGCCGGGCCTGCCCCCGCCTGGTGGCGTGGCGAGAACAGGTGGCGCACGACAAGCGAGCGGCGTTCGCCGACCAGGAGTACTGGGGCAGGCCCGTCCCCGGCTTCGGCGACGCCGCCGCCACCCTGCTGGTGGTGGGCCTGGCGCCGGCCGCCCACGGTGGCAACCGGACCGGGCGGGTGTTCACCGGCGACCGCTCCGGCGACTGGGTGTTCCGTGCACTGCACCGGGCGGGCTACACCAACCAGCCCACCAGCTACCACCGAGGTGACGGCTTGGTCCTCGTCGGGGCCTACGTGACCGCCGCCGTGCGCTGCGCCCCGCCGGCCAACCGACCCACCCCGGCCGAGCGCCAGGAGTGCCTGCCCTACCTGGCCCGGGAATGGGAGGTGCTGGGGGGTGTTCAGGTGGTGGTGGCCCTGGGCGCCTTCGCCTACCAGGTGGTGGCCGGGCTGTCTGGGCTCCGGCCCCGTCCTCGCTTCGGCCACGGGGTCGAGGCCACCTTGGCGGGGGGCCGCCACCTGGTGTGCTCCTACCACCCCAGCCAGCAGAACACCTTCACCGGCACCTTGACCGAGGAGATGTTCGACGCCGTGTTCACCCGGGCCCGGGAGCTGGAGGGAGCGCCGTAGCCCAACCACGACTTCTGGCCCCAGGAGTGGCCGCCCGGCCCTGATTCCTTTCGTTCTGGCCCCAGAACTGCAGGGGAAACGTCTCGCTCCTGGGGCCAGAACGCCGAGAGGTGGCAGGGGCGGCCAACCGATCACGACAGGGCGGCTAGCTCCCCGATGGCGTAGGCCACGGCGACCACCCCGAGGAAGACGGCGACCACCCGGGCCAGGTGTCGGTCCCGCAGGCGGAGCGACGCCGCTGCCCCTAGGCGGGCACCGGGGATCACGGTCACGGCCAGCAGCAGCGCCACCCGCCAGTCGATGTTGCCGAGCAGGCCATGGGTGATGGTGCCGGGCACGGCAAAGGCCCCGACGCAGACGAGGGACGTGGCCAGGGCGCTCCGCAGTGGGAGTCCGCCGACCTGGTTGAGGCCGGGCACCAGGACCATCCCCCCTCCGATGCCGAGCAGGCCTGACAGGCCACCGGCGGCCACGGCCACGCCGGCATAGCGCAACGAGGACGGACGGTGGCCCTGCTCGGCGACGGCGTGGGCGCCCACCTCGGCGTGAGCGTCGGCGGCGCTGTCCGCGGCGTCGCCACCGTCGTCGTCGTCCTCGGCGGCCGTTTCCTCGGCGATGTCGTAGTCGGCGCTAGCGTCGACGGCGGCAGCGTCGGCGTCCTGCCCCCGGTCTCCGCTGTCCCGTCCCGTGTGCCAGGCGCTGAGCCCCAACAGCCCCGCGGTCATGAGCTGGAGCAGGTGGCCGCCGCCGGGGACCTGGCCCGAGAGCAGGGCGCCGCCCACGGAGGCGGCCATCCCGAGAGGCACGGTCAGGGCCACCGCCCGCCAGTCGATCAGCCCTTCGGCCCGGTAGCGCAACCCTCCGCTGACGGCGCTGGGCAGGACGGCAGGGAGCGTGGTCCCCACCGCAATCAGTGGGCCCACGCCGAGCAGGCGGATGCCGGGGGTGGAGATGATGCCCCCGCCCACCCCGAAGGCCCCCGACAGCACACCGGTGAACAGGCCCACCACCAGGGTGAGGGCGTCTCGCAGCAGTCCCGGCTCCACCGCGCCTGTCTAGTGCGCCCCAGGCGGGCGACGTGGCCGGGCAAGATGGTCGGCGTGGACCAGCTTCGGTCGAAGCCGAGACCACCGAGGCGCTGCGCCAGGCCGGCGCCCGCTTCGCCTTCGTCCACGGCAGCCGGGCCAAGGGGACGGCAAGCTCTGACAGCGATCTCGACGTCGCCGCCTGTTGGGGCCACGACGCCCCGGCCCCCTGGAAGGTTCCCCTGCCTGCCCACGTCGACCTGCTGGTGATCGACGGTACCCCCCTCGAGCTGGCCGGCCGGGTCGCCATGTGGGGGCCGGCTGCTCTTCGACGACGACCCCCCCGCCCGGGTGCGCTGGCAGGCCCAGACCCGCAAGGTCTACCTCGATGAGGAGCCTCGCCAAGAACGGCTCGATCACATCTTCTTCGAAGGGAGGCTCCGTGGTCGATGAGCGCCGCGTATGACGGTTTGCGCTGAAGTACCAGTTCGTCATAGCCAATGAAGGCTGCATCGACGTCGCCCACCACCTGGCCGCCTCGGAGTCGTGGGCACCTGCCGCCGACAACGCAGACGCGCTGAGGGTCCTGGGTCGCCAGGGAGTCCTTGACCGAGGGCCCGGCGAGCGATTGGCGAGCGCTGCGGGCTTTCGCAACATCCTCGTGCACGAGTACGCCGAGGTCGACGACCTCCAGGTGGTCGGGCATCTCGATGGCCTGGCCGACCATAGACTCCTTCGTGAGGGCGGTCAGCCAGTGGGTGCAGCAGAGCTCAGGCTGACAGGCGGGAGGCCACCCGTCCGGCCAGGGTCCGCACGTCGGCCGGCGCCATGGGGTCGGGGCTGTCGGCCAGGATCACCAGGGTCACCGCCCGGTCCTCGCGCAGGGCGAGGAGCTCGAGGTGGATGGCCATGAGCCCCTCGGCGTTGGCAACGGTGAGCCGGGCCTGGTGGGCAGCCGACTGACCGGCGGCGTCGAGGGGCTCGACGGGATCGGCGACGTGACCGAGCAGCTCGGCCGAGCCCTCCTCGGCGTCGACCTCGGCGGCCATGCCGGCGACAAAGGCCGAGGCGAAGCGCTCATGGGCCAGGGTGGCTAAGGCGATCTCGGCGGCCGCCTCCGACGCCAGCACCCACGCCACCGAGTAGGCCAGTGCGTCGTTGCGGGTGAAGCGGGACGACTCGGCCGACGCCATCACGTCCGGGTCGGGGAAGCCGGCCATGCAGGCGTCGAGCAGGTCGTCGCCCGCCTCGGCCGCTGATTCGGGCGCCGGCGCCGCCTCCCATCCTCCACCCGGAAGGTCCGACGGCCGCAGCACTATTCGCTCGGCCCGCTCACCGTCGAGCGCGTCCACCATCACGGTCGCTACCTGGCTCAGGCGGGGACAGGCTTGGGAGCGGGCGCGGGGACCAGGCGGGGAGCCTCGACCGCCGTCGCCGGCCAGCGCTTGCGGCTCTTGACGCTGAGCTTGTGCAACAGGTCGATGGCGCCGGGGTCGTCGTCGCCAGGACGGCCGATGAGGCTGCCGTCCTCCAGCATGCGGATGAGGATCTCCCGGCCCAGCTCGGTGCGCACGATGGTCAGGGTCCAGTCGTTGAACTTCCCGATCCCCCCGGTGGAGATGTCGGCGTGCTCGGCGGCGAAGTCGGGGCAGGACTTGCAGCCCTCACGGGTCCAGGCGTGGCACTCCTTGAGGGGCACCTCGTGGTAGTCGCCGTTGCGCATCCAGATCTGGAACACCCCCTTGATGTTCATCTTGACCATGTCCTGCTTGCGCAGGCCATACTTGGCCTCGAACAGCTCGGGGAAGATGGCGTCGTCGAAGGTCTTCGAGCACAGCAGGCCGATGTTCAGGGCGAAGCGCCGGGCCGGCTTGCCCGCCTTGCGCACGGTCATCACGGGAGGGACCGAGCTGTGGCAGCTCATGCCCACCAGGGCCAGCCGCTCGGCCCCGCCGGCCACGGCCCCGTCGTAGGCCATGGGCGGGGCCGAGTAGGTGTAGCGGCTGCCGGCGGCAGCCAGCACCTCCTCCCGGGTGCGGGCCCCGCCGGGGATGGCCTTCCACGACGACCCGTCGCCCTCCAGGTAGGAGACCAGGGCAGCATCGATGTAGCCGTGCTCCAGGCACCATATGAGCAGGGCCGACACCAGCCCCCCGTCCTGGCCGATGCGGTGGACGTAGTCGTCGCTGGCCCGGGCCAGGATGATGTCCTTGGAGATCCCGTCCACCTCCTCCCGGTGACGAGGGCGCCCGAAAAGGTGGGTCTCTATCTCGGGCTCCCAACTGCGGAAGCGGGGGCAGGCCCGGGTGCAGGAGGTGCAGCCCCGTTCGCCGTGCCCGCAACCGCCCGGGCCGCCCTCCTCCTCCAGGTGGAAGGGCTTGTAGACGCCGTCCGCGTCGTTGTAACCGAGCACGTCGAAGGGGCACGCCACCACGCACCCCGAGCACCCGGTGCACAGCCCCGAGGTGACCACCTCGTCGAACAGCTGGGCCCAGTGCGCCGTCCACCGGGTGGTGGTGGGGGCAGCCGCCATGCGCCGATGCTAGAGCTCGGAGCGCCGCCGGGGCGGGCCCGACGGGGCGGGCGTCCGGCCAGCGCTGCTCACTAGATGTAGATTGCATCTACTGTGACTGGGAATCCGCTGGTAGTCTCCGCCGCTCCCGCACTGCCAGCGACAACAAGGTCAAGGAGCTCGCATGCGCCTCCGCGCCGTTCAATCCCGTGTCCCGGCCACCGTCCCCGGACGGTTCTGGAGAGGCAGGGGGGTCGCTATCCTGTGCCTGCTCGGCCTGGTGGCTGCCGCCTGCAGCGGCAACGGTGGAGGAAGCGACAATGCGGCCGGCGGCGGTGACACCCCGGTCAAGCCCGCCGCCGTCCAAGAGCTGGTGGTGGGCTATGGGGGTGATCCCTGGATCGACGCCTCTCAGAGCGACCAGAAGCGCATCCCCAACTACCCGCTCAACGCCGACGTGTGCGAGACCCTGGTGCGGCTCACCCCTGACTTCAAGGTGGCCGAGTCACTGGCCAGCAAGTGGGAACGGGTGGGCGACAACACCTTCCGCTTCACGCTCAAGGATGGCCCCAAGTTCAGTGACGGGACACCGCTCACCGCCGACGCCGCCAAGTATAGCCTCGATTACACGGTGGCCGAACCCAGCACCAGCGGCTTCGCCTTCCTCGGGCCTGACTCCACCAAGGTGATCGACCCGAAGACGGTGGAGGTCACGCCCACCAAGGCGAACCTCCGCCTGGTGGAGCAGATCAACCACCCCACGTACTCGGTCCTCGCTCCCGGCAGCGACCCCCTGAAAGATCCCAAGCCCACCTGCACCGGTCCGTTCAAGGTGGCCGAGTACGTACCCAGCGAGCGGCTGGTGGTGGTGCGCAACGACGCCTACTGGGGCGAGCCGGCCAAGCTCGACAAGATCACCTTCCGGTTCATCCCCGACGACACCACCCGGACCCTCGCCCTCCAGAACGGGGAGGTCGACCTGATCACCGACGTCCCTCGAGGGGTGCTCTCCACCCTGAAGGACCAGGGCGACATGAAGATCGAGCAAGCCCCTGTCGGGCAGGTGTTCTTGATGTACGTGGCCCGCCGGGACCTGGCGGGCACCGACAAGCCGCTGGCCGACGTCAAGGTGCGCCGAGCCGTCGCCGCCGCCATGGACCAGAAGTCCTTCGTCGAAGGCGTGCTCGACGGCAACGCCGAGCAGGTCGCAACCGTCGGTCCTCCCGCAGTCCTGGGCCAGTTCGCGGGCATGGTCAAGGGCGTGCCCTACGACCGATCGGAGTCGGCCCGGCTACTCGACGAAGCCGGCTGGACCATGGGCCCCGACGGCATCCGGGTCAAGGGTGGCCGGCCCCTGGAGCTCAGCATCGTCTACCCCAGCGGCTCCGGAGGTGGCACCGGGATCGACCTGACCGAGGTGGAGTTCGTCCAGGCCCAGCTCAAGGAGGTCGGCATCAACGGCAAGGTCGAGCAGCTCGACGCCGGCGCCTACCGGGAGCGGCTCGACACCGGCAACTACGACCTCGACTTCTCGGGTCCGAACCAGAACGACGCCAACCCGGCGTTTCTGCTGTCGCTGCGTTGGTACTCCAAGGCCACGGGCAAGAACGCCCAGTTCATCTCCCCCGGGCCCGACACCGAGTTCGAACGGATCATCGACCAGAGCCAAGAGGCCACCGACCAGGTGCAGCTGCAGCGGTTGTCAGCCGAGGCCATGCACGAGCTGGTCGACAACGAGGTGGGCGGCATCCCCCTGGCCGGGGTCTACCGCACCTACGCCATGAAGGACGACGTCCAGGGCCTGGAGCCTCACCCCTCCAGCACCAACCAGCGGTGGTCGACGGTCTTCCGCTCGGAGTGATCCCCGCCACGGCGGTCGAGCAGTTCGAGGTCGGGCGGACAGCAGCGATGCGCCGGTGACCGCCTACGTTGCCCGCCGCATCGCCTCGCTGGCGCCGGTGTGGCTGGGCATCACCTTCTTCGCCTTCGCCCTGGCCAGCCTGGCCCCGGGAGACCCGGCCGAGCTCATCCTCGGCCGGGAGCTCGACCAACCTCCCACCCCGGAGCAACTGGCCGACTTCCGGGAGCAGAACGGCCTGGACCAACCGTTCCTGGTCCAGTACGCCCACTGGACGGCGGGAGCGGTGACCGGTGACCTGGGCACGTCCTTCCGCTCCGGGAAGCCCGTCTACGGAGAGCTCGCCGGGCGGCTGCCGGCGACGCTAGAGATCACCGTGCCGGCGTTCCTGGTGTCGATCGGGTTCGCGCTGGCGTTGGGCGTCACATCCGCAGTCCTACGCAACTCCCTTGCTGACCACGTCTCTCGCGTCGGCGCTCTGGTGGGCGATTCGTTGCCGAGCTTCGTGCTCGCCTACCTGCTCATCATCGTATTCTCGGTGGGCCTCGGCATCCTGCCGGTGTCCGGTCGCGGCACCTGGCGTCACCTGGTCCTCCCCAGCCTCACCCTGGGCCTGGCCACCACCGCCAGCCTCATGCGCCTGACCCGCTCCAGCCTGCTCGAGGTCCTGGGCGAGGACTACGTCCGCACCGCCCGGGCCATGGGCCTGCACCGGAGGACGATCATCCTCCGCTACGCCCTTCGCAACGCCCTCGTCCCCTTGGTCACCTACGGAGCCGTAATCTTCGGCGTGCTCGTCACCAGCACGGTCATCGTGGAAACTGTCTTCGGCTGGCCCGGCATCGGCAAGTTCGTCGTCGATTCCATCTTCGACCGTGACTACCCGGTCGTCCAGGGCTTCGTGGTCTTCACCGGCACCCTCTTCGTGGTCGTCAACCTTCTGGTCGACGTCATCTACGTCCGTCTCGACCCCAGGATCCGACTCGGCGGAGAAGGGGTGGCCGCCCGTGGCGGTTGAGACCACCACCGAGCCGCACGGGCTGACCGTGCACCCGGACAGCGCCGATGTGGTCCTCACCCCTCGAGGCTCGCTGCTCCGGCGCCTCCTGCGCGACCCCCTGGCGATGGTCGGTCTGATCCTGGTCAGCGTGTTCGTCCTGGCCGCGGTATCGGCGCCCCTGCTGGCGCCCTACGACCCCTCTGCCGTCGACGCCACCAACCGGCTCCAGGGGACGAGCTGGCAGCACCTCCTCGGCACCGACCAACTGGGCCGGGACACCTTCAGCCGCCTGCTCTTCGGCGCCCGCTGGTCGCTAGGCACGGCGGTGGCTGCCACGGCCATCGTCATCACCATCGGCGTCATCGTGGGTACGGCGTCCGGCTACTACGGCGGGCGCCTCGACACGGTGTTGATGCGGGTGGTCGACGTCCTCCTCGCCTTCCCCAGCCTCATCCTCTACCTGGCCATCGTGGGCACGCTGGGACCGGGGCTGAAGAACGTGATGATCGCCTTGGTGGTGATCACCTGGGACGAGTACGCCCGAGTCGTCCGTGGCCTGGTGCTGGCGCTGCGGGAACGGGGCTTCGTGCGGGCGTCACTGGCGCTGGGGGCTCGTGACCGACGCCTCCTGGTTCGCCACATCCTGCCCAACGTGGTGCCGCCGGTCGTGGTCCTGGCCAGCCTCCAGACCGGCAAGCTCATCCTCGCCCTCGCCGCCCTGGGCTTCTTCGGGCTCGGGGTCAAGCCCCCCACCCCGGAGTGGGGGTCGATGATCAACCAGAGCCGGCTGTTCCTCCAGACGGCGCCCGAGCTGATGATCTGGCCCGGACTGGCCATCAGCCTCACGGTCATCGGGCTGAACCTCCTGGGTGACGGCCTGCGCGACGTGTTGGATCCCCGCCTGGGCCGTTCCAAGCACGGCCGGGGCTGATCCCCAATCCGGGCGTGAGACCTCGGCACTCCGAGGGGTGGGCAGGTGATGACGCCTCCCGCCCCTGATGGGCCGAGAGACCTGAACAACCAGATGGTCGACCGGCTGGTGGAGCAAGGGGTCGTCCATGACGCAGGCCTACAGTTCGCCTTCCGTTCCGTGCTCCGCCACTGGTTCCTTCCGTCCACGCCGCTCGACGAGGTCTACGGGGGTAGGGCCATCGTCACCCACAGGGCCGCAAATGGCGTGCCGATCAGCTCGTCGAGCGAGCCCGCCATCATGGCCCGCATGCTCGAACAGCTCCATGTCCGCCCCGGCCAGCAGGTGCTCGAGGTCGGTGCCGGGACGGGCTACAACGCCGCCCTCCTCGAACACCTCGTCGCTCCAACGGGTTCGGTCACCACCATCGACCTCGACCCCGAGATCGCTTCCGCCGCCCAGCGACATCTGCGCTCGGCCGGCACCCACGGGGTCACGGTGATCGTCGGCGACGGCTGGGTGGGCTCGCCGCACCACGCGCCCTACCACCGGATCGAGGTGACGGTTGGCACGTCGGACCTGTCCCCGGCGTGGTTCGAGCAGCTTGCCCCGGGCGGCGTGCTGGTAGTACCTCTCTGTCTGCGCGCTGGCGTCCAGGCGTCCTTGGCGTTCACCAAGAGGCCTGACCGCCTGAAGAGCCTGAGCGTCGAGCCATGCGGCTTCATGCTCCTGCGAGGACCAGCCGCCGGGCCCGAGAGCTACGTCTCCATCGGCACGTGGAGCGCCAGCCTTGATGGTCCCGACCCGGACACCGTCGCCCTGCTCGGCGACCTCCTTCAGCAAGAGCCGATCTCGGAGCCCGCGCCCGACCTCGACTCAGGATGGTTCACCCCCATCGCACTCATCCACGACGGCGCCGTCTCTCTCGTGAGGTTCCAGGAAGGGCGCTCTCGGATCTGCCAGGGGATCCTCGACCGGGCAACCGGGACCCTCGCCGTCGTCGAGTCCAGCGTCGCCGACGGCTGCGCGACGCCAACCACCGTGCACGCCTTCGGGGGCGATGAGGCCCACTCCCGGCTCCGAGACCTCCTGGGACGCCGGCCCCCGTGGAAGCTCAGCGACCTCACCATCGAAGCTGTTCCCGCCGGCAGCGCTGCCCCCGATCCAGATGCCTGCACTGTCCTGGAGCGACCCAACTTCACCTTCTTGATCCGGCCAGTGTCGGGGACTGATCGTCGTTGAGGACATCGGCTGGACTGCTTGGAGTGGAGTCCTTGTCCGACCGAGACCCAAGAGGCCAGGACGGAGCGGGTCGCCAGGCGGCAGGTTCACTCCAAGGAGCTGTGGATACCGCTCCCGCGGGAGCGTTGTCCACAGGCAGTGACACCCGCGCAGGGCGCCTGCCCGGCGCCCTGGGATCATCGCCGAGACCTTCCCGGCCGGGAGGCCGAGGGCATGCAAACGAGGCAGGAGCGCCACACTGGCCAGGCCTGGCAGCGGAGACCGCCCGGTGGCGTGCCTGCGATGCCTCACCGGATGACGATGACCGCGATGCCGGCGGCGATGCTCGTGTTCCTCCAGGCCTTGTCGGCAGTCACCGCCGGCAGCTGGAGGCGTCTGGCCAGGGCCAGACAAGCCCGATCCGCCAACGACAGACCGGCCGAGCGGGTGTCTGGACGCAGCGCAGCAGTGGCCTCGGCGGCGTCTGCGTCGAAGACGGCCACTTCGATGCCGACATCTGCAAGGTCGTTCCGGACGTGGTCGACTTCGGCGCCCCGCTCAGCAGACTTGGCGATGACTTCGGACAGGTTGACGGCTGAGATCACCGATGACGCCAGCCCCTTCCCGACGGTCTCACCGCCAGGCTCCTCGAACAGGAACGCAAGGAGGGCGGAGGCGTCGAGCACCCAAGCGGCGGGGTCACTCATCCCGAAGCTTCTCGTCGAGCTTCCTCCCGGCGTTCGGCAACCAGCTCGTCGACGACACTCGGGTCCGTGCGGACGTTGGCGAAACGAGCTCGAAGCCGGGCGACCGCAGCCTCTCGGCGTTCGAGCACCAAGTGGTCGCCCTCCACGCGGGCAAGAAGCTCGACGCCGGGCTCAAAGCCCAACGCGTGTCGGATGGGGGCGGGCAGGACGATGCGGCCCTGACCGCTGACCGTCACGGTCTGGGAATGTGCCATATTCATAGAGTATGGCAGGTACGTTCAGACCTGCCAGCGCCGGGGACCTTGACATGGGAACCGCCGCAGGCCAGCAGCCATGGGCTGTGAGGAGTCCTCCGCGGAAAACTCATCCACAGGCAGTGACGCCCGCCTGCGTGCTCAGTTCCGCGCCTGCTGGACTGTGCACCTGCCATCAGGCTACTCCTGCGACACCGCCGGTCCGAGACGAACTGACAGCATGCGCAACATGTTCAACGTCGGACCAGCCGAGTTGTTGATCCTCGTCGTCGTCTACCTGACCGTCATCCGCCCGAAGCTTCGCTCGGCGCAGGTGCAGGCGCAGACCTGAGCGGGTGAGCGGCGGACGCCGAGGGTCCCTGGGCGAACGACTGGATGCCCAGGAGGTGCTGCTCGAGCGTGCGCTGCGATCAGTCGCATCACGGGGTCAGTCCTCCCCGGAATGAGGATCGAAGCTGTCCGCATGGCTTCGTAGGCTCATGACCATGGATTGGGCACGAACTCCTCGAGCAGCTTCGGTTGCACTGGGACCAACACCTACGACCACAGCTCAACGGTCTCACCGACGACGAGTACCTCTGGGAGCCGGTGCCGGGCTGTTGGAGCGTCCGGCCACGGGCCGAGGCCCGCACCACCATGGCCGGCGGCGGCGACTCCCTGGTCGCCGACTTCGAGGTGCCTGAGCCCTCGCCGGCACCGGTGACGACGATCGCCTGGCGCCTCGCCCACCTCCGGGTCGGCATCTTCGGCGCCCGCAACGCCGCACACTTCGGTGGTCCGCCCATCGACTACCAGACCGCGCAGTGGGCGGGAGACGCCGGCACGGCCCTGTCGCAACTCGACCAGGAGTGCGAGCGCTGGATCACGGGCGTGGCCAGCCGGGACGAGGCGGCCCTGACCCGCCCCATCGGCGAGCTCGAGCCCTTCCCCGAGGCACCATTCGCTGCCCTGGTGCTGAACATCAACCGTGAGTTCATCCACCACGGCGCCGAGATCCTCTTGTTGCGCGACCTCTACGCCCACCGGGGCGCGTGAGGTGGAGCGCACGTCGCCGATAGGCAAGACCAAGGGCGCCGGCTGGGAGATCGGCGTCTCCCGCACCTTCCCCCAGTCCTCGGCCGAAGTCTGGACCCTGCTCACTCCGCGGCCGGTGTAGCGACCTGGCTCGGCGACGGCGTCCACCTCCCCGAGCAGCGAGGGGAGGACCTACCGGGCCGCCGACGGCACCGTCGGCGAGATCGGCAGCTTCCGGCCCGGCGACCGCATCCGTCTCACGTGGCGACCGCCGGGCTGGTCGCACGACTCGACCCTCCAGGTGGCCATCAGCCCGGCGGCGGGAGGGACGACGGTCCCCTTCCACCAGGAGAGGCTCGTCGTCGACGCCGCTGAGCGGGAGCACCAACTCCACCACTGGAGACCGTCCTCGATCGCCTGGAACGGCTATGACGGAGGTCCAATCGTCCCAACAGGGTGCGCTCAGCGTCGTTGCAGGCCGCGCCGTCCGTTCTCGATGACATAGGAGACGAGGGTGGTGGCGCCCGACGTGGGCTGCTCGACGGTGTCGACGACCCGGTAATCCGCACGCCAGAGGTCCCGAGTGAGCTCGCAGCGCACGTAGCCGCGCTGGCCTCGGTTGACGAAGGCGATGTGGGGGTTGTCGGGGAACGGACCGAAGTCCGTCTCGGCCAGACCGTCGCCTGAGGTGCTGATCGACGTGCCCACGAACTCGGAGCCGACGATGGCCGAATCTGGATCAGCGAAATCGGCTTTGAGATCAGCGGCGGTGTTGAAGTGGACGTCGCCGGTGATCACCACAGGGTTCGACACCTCGCCGGTGGCGAGGACGTCCAGCAGCCGCTGACGCGACACCCGGTACCCATCCCACTTGTCTGCCGGCAGGCCAACCGGGGCGTCTTCATAGAGGGGAACCTGCTGGGCGAGCACGTTCCATCGAGCGGTGGACCGGGTGAGCCCGTCGAACAGCCAGGCCTCCTGTTCGCCCCCCAGGATGGTCCGGGAGGGATCGAAGGCCTCGGCGCAGTCGGCCTCGGGACACGAGGGTTGGTCGCTGCGGTACTGGCGGGTGTCGAGGACATCGAACTCGGCCAGGTCCCCGAAGGCAAGGCGGCGGTAGAGCAGCGTGTCGGGCCCGACTGGACGCTGGGCCTGCCGCAGCGGCATGTGCTCCCAGTACGCCTGATAGGCCACGGCCCGTCGCTGGAGGAACTCGGCCACCGGTACATCGGGGTCGGCATCCTCGTCGGCGTAGTTGTTCTCCACCTCGTGGTCGTCCCACGTCACGATCCACGGTGCGGCGGCGTGCATGGCCTGGAGGTCGGCGTCGGTCT
This sequence comes from Acidimicrobiales bacterium, assembly GCA_051005375.1. Taxonomy (GTDB): domain Bacteria; phylum Actinomycetota; class Acidimicrobiia; order Acidimicrobiales; family CADCSY01; genus JADDRA01. The sequence goes on along the minus strand of JBPCJK010000079.1, from coordinate 10,677 downwards.
TGTACTGGGCGTGACGGAGCCGGTACTCGGGCAACGTGCGGACCTCCACCGCGGGCAGGTGGCCCCGTCCGAGGGTGCCCTGGGCGGGACCCTCGTAGATGTAGTCGCCGACGTGCACGACGAGGTCGAGCTCCTCTCGGACCATCGCCTGGTACGACGTGTAGTAGCCGTCCGCGTAGTTCTGGCAGGAGGCGAAGGCGAACGCCAACCGCCGGGAGGGCGCCCCAGGCGCCGGTGCCGTACGTGTGCGCCCCACCGCGCTCGTCGTGGCGCCGACCATGAAGCGGTAGAAGTACCACCGAGCGGGGGCCAGGCGCCGTACGTCGACATGGACGGTGTGGGCGTGCTCAGGGAGAGCCATGGCGACGCCGCTGCCCGCCAGGCGGCTGAAGCGCTCGTCGTCAGCGATCTCCCAGCGAACGGGGACGGGTCGGTCAGGCATGCCCCCCCGACCGTCCAGAGCCAGCGGTTCGGGGGCCAGTCGGGTCCAGATCACCACCGCGTCGGCGAGGGGATCGCCCGAGGCCACGCCGAGCTGAAAGGGGCCTTCCCCGCGTTCGAAGTCGCCGGCGCCGGCCGCGGCCGGGGCGGCCCATGCTCCCGGCAGGCGGGCCGACGCAACTGCAGCGGCTGAGGCCCCTCCGAGAACGAGGAAGCGGCGCCGGTCGAGGGTACGGCTCATGGTCTCTCCAGTCGTGGCAGGAACGGGTTCGACTGCGAGTCTGGACCAGCCAGGAGGCCCGGGGATGAAGACCGCTTCGCGGGCAGGTGAACCCTCGGCGAATCTCTGCCACCCGCCACCCCGCGTTGCCGCTCTCAGCCGCCCTCAAGCTCGAGGACCGCTCGACGTCAGCTCACCGTGCGACGTCTGTGACCTCGGGGAAGTGGCAGGCGCACGGGTGGCCCTGGCCCAGGCGGTCGACCAGGTCCGGGGGCTCCGCGGCGCAGTGGTCCTGGGCCTTCCAGCACCGGGTGCGGAACCGGCACCCCGACGGTGGGTTGGACGCGGTGGGGATGGCGCCCTCGAGGATGATGCGCCTGGCCTGGCCACGTCGGGAGGGGTCGGGCACAGGGACGGCCGAGAGCAGCGACTGGGTGTAGGGGTGCATGGGGCGGCGGTACACCGCGTCCGGCTCGCCGGTCTCGACGATGGTGCCCAGGTACATCACCGCGATCTGGTCGGAGATGTGGCGCACCACCGACAAGTCGTGGGAGATGAACAGGTAGGCGAGCCCGAGCTCGTCCTGGAGGCGCTCCAGGAGGGTGAGGATCTGGGCCTGGATGGAGACGTCGAGGGCTGAGACCGGCTCGTCGAGCACCAGCACCTGGGGATCGAGGGCAAGGGCTCGGGCGATGCCGATGCGCTGGAGCTGGCCGCCGGAGAACTGGTGGGGATAGCGGTTGGCGTGCTCTGGCTGAAGACCGACCATCTCCAATAGCTCGGCCACCCGTCGCCGTCGCCCCTGCCGGTCGGAGATGCCGTGTATGTGCAGCGCCTCCCCCACGATGCTCTGGACAGCCATGCGGGGGTTCACGGATCCCTGGGGGTCCTGGAAGACGACCTGGATGCTCCGGCGGAGCTGGCGCAGCTCGTTCCGAGAGCAGCCGAGCAGGTCTCGACCCTTGAACAGGATGCGTCCTGCGGTGGGGTCGACCAGGCGCATGATGGCCATCGCCGTCGTCGACTTCCCGCAGCCGGACTCCCCCACCAGGCCCAGGGTCTGGCCGGCGCTGAGCGAGAAGCTGACGCCGTCGACGGCGTGCACCTGCCCGACGGTGCGGCGCAGCACACCGGCGCGGATGGGGAAGTGCACCACCAGGTCCTCCACCCGCAGGATCTCCTCACCTTTCGGTACGCGGGCCTTGAGGTGGTCGACGTCGGGTCCGGAGCCCGTCGCCGCAGCCTCGGGGGGCGACGATGTCGTCACCGCTGGCCAGCCCGCAGGTCCACGCCGATGGCGGCGCTCACCTCGGAGATCTCGTCAGGCATCTCGTCGGAGAAGTGGCACGCCGCCTCGTGCTCCCCGCTGCCGACTGACGCAAGCGCAGGTGTCTCCCGGGCGCAAACGTCCCGTCCCCGCCGGAGCCGGCACCGGGGGTGGAACGGGCAGCCCGGCGGCACGCTGACCAGGCTGGGCGGCTGCCCGGGGATGGGGTCGAGGCGGCGGACGGCGCCGTCCAGACGAGGCAGGCTGGCCATCAGCCCGAGGGTGTAGGGGTGGCGCGGGGCGTGGAAGATGCTGTCTACGGGACCAGCCTCGACCACCCGTCCGGCGTACATGACCACCACTCGAGCCGCCATCTCGGCCACGACGCCGAGGTCGTGGGTGATGAGCATGGTCGCCGCCCCCGTCTCGTCCTGAGCCACGCGCAGCACATCGAGGACCTGGGTCTGGATGGTTACGTCGAGGGCGGTGGTCGGCTCGTCGGCGATGAGCAGCTTGGGCTGGTTGGCGATAGCCATGGCGATCATGGCCCGCTGGCACATGCCGCCTGACCACTGGTGGGGGTAGTCGTCGGCGCGAGACCGTGCATCGGTCACCCCCACCTTGTCGAGGAGCTCCACCACCCGCCCCCTCGCGGCCTTGCCCGACAACCTGCGGTCGTGAGCCCGGAGCACCCCGGCCACCTGCCGGCCGATGCTGAACACCGGGTTGAGCGACGACTGTGGGTCCTGGAAGATCATGGAGATCTCGTTGCCCCGGATCCGACGCAGCTCCTTGGGGGAGAGCCCGAGCAGGTCACGGTTCTCGAAGAGGACCTGGCCCTCCACGACCCGCCCGGGCGGGTCAGGGACGAGCCCGAGCAACGACAGGGCGGTTACGGTCTTGCCGCAGCCCGACTCCCCGACGACACCTACCACCTCGTCCGGGAAGACGTCGTAGCTCACGTGGTCGACAGCGTGGACCACCCCCTCGGGCGTGGTGAAGTCGACGGTGAGATCCCGGATGGAGAGGAGGGATTCGGGCACCGGCGTGGTCGACGACCTTCGGGTTGGGGCTGTGCCTGGAGTGGCGGGAGCGAGCCTCCAGAGTACCTGAGCGGACCGACGCTAGATGCGGCGGTGCCTCAAGACCGGCGGGCCCTGGCCGTCTCTCGCTGGTTGGCCTTGTCGATGGCCTCCACCAACTCGTCCTTTTTCATCTTGGACCGACCCGAGACGTCGAGGCGCCTGGCCACGTCCTGGAGGTGCTCGACGCTGGAGTTGGCGTCGACACCCCCGGCGGTCTCGGCCACGGGCTCGGCCGCCCCCCGCTCGGCCTGCTCGTCGGAGGGGCCCTTTCGATCCTTGGCCTCCCAGTGGTCGCCCACCTTCTCATAGCTGTGCTTGAGCGAGGCGAAGGCGGTGCGATGCGCCCGCTCCCCCTCGCCGTAGGTCTCCACCGCCGAGTCATGGGTCTCCTTCCAGATGGCCTGAGCGTGCTCGTCAGAGCGCTCCAGAGTCGAGGGGATGTCGGTCTCGTCCCCGCCCTTGCCGGTGTCCTTGGGCATCGTCGTCACCTCCAGGTCGTCGCCATTGTTCCTCCCGCCAGCCTGCCCCCGGCTCCCGCCTAGCACTCGCCGATTGGCCCTGGACAGGCGAGAGCGGCAGGAAAAGCGTCCGCAGCGCTGCCTCGTGGCCTTCCGTTGCTCTCTGCACTGCCAGTGGCAGTGCTGGTGGTGGTCACCGCCTGCTCGGGTGGCGGCGACGACCTCGGGCCGAGCGCGACCGTGGGCACCGCCCCAACGACGGCCACCACCGCCCCTCGACCCGTCGACCCGGCGGTGATCCCCACCGATCTGTCGCAGATCGACGAGCCCTACGTCCAGGCGGTGGTCGACGCCCTCTTCGCCGTCGACGCCGAGGCCGGGAAGATCTTCCAGGAGACCAGGAACCCCATCGACGAACGAGCCATCGGCTACCTCAAGGCCATCTACGTGGGTGACGAGCTCGACCAGCAGATCAACGTGTGGTTCACGACCCTGGCCAGCGGATCCGACACCTTGCTGCCGGGGGCTTTGAAGAACAGGGTCACCCGGATGATCGATGTGCCAAGGACTGCGTGTTCTTTGAGGTCGAGGCCGACCTCTCGAAGACGACGACGAGAGATGTGTCACCCATTACCAACTACCTGGGGTTGACACCGAAGGGGGATGCTGACGACCCGGAGAGGTTCAACCCGACGGCGTGGATGCTCTTCAACAACGGCTTCAATCCCGACGGATCTCAACCGGAGAACCCGTGCGCCGGACGTTGACGGTTGCTGCGGCGGTTCTCATAGCCCTCACCCACGCCAGGCCTGTCGCTGCGCAACAACCCCCGCCGCCACCGCCCAAGAGCATTGGCCAAGTTGGCCCGAATTGGGACACTGTCATCATCACCAACCCCGGGGCTGAGCGCCCCGGCGCTGGCGGCGGGTTGGCCAGAAGCAGCGGAGGCAGCGCAGGCCGGAAGCGGGCAGGGCCCAGCCAGCCGGTGCCCGAGTACGTCATCCGCTACGCCAGGCTGCGCAACCCAGACGACGCCGACAGCCGCTGCCTCGAGACCTCCAGCACCCGACGGGATACGCCCATGACCAGCGCGGAGACGTTCGAGTACGCCCAGAACACCAGCTTTGCCAAGAACTTCGGCATTCCCTTGTGACGACCCCGCTGCCGGCCCCGAGGTCACCCCGGCCAGCGTGGCCGAAACCGTTCGTGCGGGCCATCCCCCTGCCCCGGCCCCAGCCCCGCATCGCCCCCGACGGTCGCAACATCACCGGTCTGCCCGCCTACCTGGAGACCAACGGCACCCTCACCCACACCGCCGGCCCTGCCGCCACTGAGCTGGGCCCCATCAACGTGGAGGCCACCGGCGCCTACTGGGTGGACTGGGGCGACGGCAGCCCCGAGGCCGGGCCCTTCGCCTTCGAGGGCGAGGCCAATCCCACCGGGCGCATTCTCCACAACTACCAGTTCACCGGCACCTACACCGTCACCCTGCGCCAGACCTGGAACGCCCAATGGCGCCTGGGCGGCGACTCGGGCACCATCGAGGACCTCCAGACCGAGGCGTCCATCCCCCTCGAGGTGCAAGAGGTCCAAGCCGTGATCGTCCGCTGAGCCCTCCCACACGTTCTGGCCTGCGGATCGCCGCGTTTTCCACGTCGTCTCGCAGGCCAGTTCGGCGGTGGGGCGGCGGGGGCGGATAGGCGGCCGGCGGCGGCAAGGCTTCACAGCACAGAAGTGGCCTCCAGGGGCACCTCTTGGGCGCCGTCGCCGCCGTTGGCGGTGACCACCAGCGTGGCTGAGTACTGGCCGATCCCGGCGTCGAAGGTCACCTCGACGGCGCAGGTCCGCCCCGGCGGGAGGGGCGCCTTGGTGCAGCCGGCGTCGTCGGCAGTGAATGTTTCGGCATCGTCACCGGTGATGTCGGATTCCAGGGTGACGGGTTCGGCCCCGTCGTTGAGCACGGTGACGGTCTGCGCCGCCGCCTTCACCGCCACCTTGCGGAAGGTGAGGCCCTCAGGTTCGACGGTGATCCGAGGAGCGCCCGCGGACGCGGTCCCGCCATCTCCACCGCCCCCGTCGCCGATCCAGCCCTGGTTCACGGCCAGGCCGAGCAGGGTGACCACCGCCGTGAGCACGCCGGCCAGGCCGGTTAGCAAGCCCGGGATGGTGGACCAGAACGACCGCTTCGTCTTCGTCGCCATAGCCCAAGGTTAGGAGCCTCGCCCGCACCGCCCGAGGCGCCACTGGTGGCGGTAGTGCTACCATGTGTACGCATGGAGCGCATCGGGGTGCGGGAGCTGCGCCAGAACGCCAGCGCATGGATCCGCCGTGCTCACGCCGGGGAGCACTCGAGGTACCCCGGCGGGGGGAGGTGACGGCGGTCCTTGGTACCCCCCTTCGAAGCGAGGCCTCGCTGGTCTCCGTGAGACAGGGAGGCTGAAGCCGGCCACCTTCATCGGGCCGCTACCCCGGGGTCACCTACCGGCCAGCCTCCGAAGCGCTGGCCGGGCTGCGGGCCGAGGAGCGGTGAACGTCTGGTACCTGGACTCGTCGGCGATCGTCAAGTTTGCTGTCGTAGAGCCCGAGAGCGCGGCGCTCTCGGCGTGGCGCGCCGAGCTGGGCCCGGACGACACCTTGATGACCTGCGAGCTTGCCCTGTCCGAGGTGCTCCGGGCGTGGGCCGAGTCGATGGTGACCTCGAAGGCGCCCTCGCCCACCTCGACGCCATCGAGCAACTGGCGCTGGACCGCGACCTCCTGCTGGCGGCGGGTCGTGTGGAGGCGCATACCATCCGCACGCTGGACGCGATCCACCTGGCGGCTGCGACCGCCGCCGGTCAGGAGCTCGCCGGGATCGTCACCTACGACAGCCGGATGGCCGACGGCGCGCAGGCCCTGGGCCTAGCTCCCCTGACCCCAGGCCGATGAGCGGCCATGGTGGTTCGCCCTCGCGCCAGTCCGCAGCGGTGACGACCCCAGGCGCCGCCGCCAACGCCTCCATCAACCAAGACTGGAAGGCGTGCACCCGCAGCTCCAGGGCGTGCTGGGGTCCGGGGCGATACAGGCGGGAGGCCAGGCCGACCTGCACGCTCCGGCAGATCACGTAATCCTCCTCTTGGACCTGACGCACCAACTCGGGAGCCAGGCGAGGATCATCGGTATGCATCGAGTACCCGGCTGTCCCGGCCACGCTGTGCTCCCGGCTCACAGGCCGCCACCAGTAGTCGTTGACGCTGCCCGAGGGCGAGGCCGAGACCACGAAGTTGGGGAAGATGTCGTAGATGACCGAGCCCTCCCGAGCCGGTCCCTCCAGGCCCTGCTTGAGATGTCGTCGGGCACCTTGGACAGACCGATCGCAGGGTCGAGGCCCGGGGTGTCGGGACCGACCTTGGCCAGCTGGGTCTCGGGTGACAACAACAGGTCGGAGACCACCAACGCCCCGGCCTTGTTGGCGGCGTTGTCGGGGATGGCGGTGAAGCTGATGTTGCCGATCATGCCGTCGTCGAAGGTGGCGGAGCGGGTGGTCTCGGGATAGGTGCCCTTGGCCACCGCGGTGCCCACGCTGGAGGAGGCGTAGGTCAAGAACATGGAGATCTCGCCGTTGGCGTAGAGCGACCCATCTCGGTCTGGGCCTGGGGGTAGGTCTCGCCTCCCCGCCACAGGGCCGGCTCCAGGTCGTTGAGCCGCTTCCACAGCTCGGGAGCGACCTTGTCGTAGGTCTGCTGGTCGAAGTCGCCGAGGAGGTTGTCGACCCCTCCAGCCTGGTCGTAGGAGAAGGTGCGGATGGCCATGGACCCGGTGAGGCCCGGGGGGGTCGGGTAGGCGAAGGCGCCGGGGTTGGCCTTGGTGTAGTCGATGACCGAGCTGACGCTCTTGACCGCCTCGGGCGGGACCGTGGCCGAGTCGTAGACCAGGACCGAAACGGCCGGGCCCACGGGGTCTCGCACCCCTCGACGGGCACGCCGAAGTCGGTGGTCACCGAGGGTCGGAAAAGTCGACGTACTTGGCGTTGGGGAGGCTCTCGACGTAGCCGCAGTACCACAGGTCGGCCTGCTTGCCGGTGGCGAAGTTCTCACCGTTGATCCAGATGAGGTCGACCGAGCCGTCGTCGTTGCGCCCCGCCTGCTTCTCTCCGATGACCTTGTTGAGGGCCTCGACGGTGTCGCCCACCTTGAGCTGGTTGACGGTGACGCCGAGCTTGGCCGCCTCGGTGGCGACGTAGCCGGTGTGTAGTCGTTGATCTTGTCGGAGCCCCCGAACATTTACCAGTTCACGGTCTGGCCCTTGGCCGCGGCGAGCACCGAGTCCCAGTTGCCGGAGTCAAGCTGGCCGTCTCCGGCGGCCTGGCCCCCGCTGCCGTTGTTCCCGCCGCTGCCGCCCCCACCAGAGCCGCAGGCGGCGGCCAGTAGCCCCAGGGCGGCGAGGAGGACGAGCAGGCGGCGGGTCATGGACATGGTCTTGGGCACCGCGCTGATCTACCACACCCGGCCCTCCTTTTGTAAGGAGTACTGAAAGATGGTCACACTGGAGTAGAAGTAGCCTGGCCGGCGATGGTCCCCGGCGCCGACGACCTCGACGACCTCGACGACCTCATCGGCCCGGTCGTCTACGAGGAGTGGTTGGGGGCTCCGGCGCTGAGCTACCCCAACCGGCCCCGGACCGTCGTCGACCTGCTCGACTGGGCCGTGCGCCGCTTCGGCCCCCGGACCTACCTCACCACCCCCGACGGTCGCAACGTCAGCTTTGCCGACTTCGCCGAGCTGGTGGAGGGGGCCGTGGAGGGCCTGGCCGCCGAAGGGGTGGGGCCGGGCGACCGCCTGGCCGTGGTGGGCCACAACTGCCTCGACCTGGCCGTGGCCCTCTTCGCCTGCGCCCGCTCCGGCGCGGTGTTGGTGGGGCTGTCCACCGGCGCCGCCCCCGAGCAGTGGGCCTACCTGCTGGAGCACTCCCAGGCCACGCTGGCCCTGGCCCAACCCGCGTTCGTTGGCTCGCTGGGCGTCGCCGCCGAGCGGGCCGACCTGCCCGCCGATCGGGCCCGACCCCTGGGCGACCTGCTCACCGGGCGGCGCCGCCCGTGGTCCTACACCGCCGACCAGCGCCCGGACGAGGCGGCGGCCTACGCCGTCGTCTACACCAGCGGGACCACCGGTCGGCCCAAGGCCAGCCGGGTGGTGCACCGGGCCAGCGTGCACAGCGGGCTCAGCTACGCCCGGGCGCTGGGCCTCACCGGTGACGACGTCACCACCGTGGTGTTCTCGCTCACCTACATCAGCGCCATGCACGCCCACCTGTTGCCCATGCTGGCCGTCGGTGGTCGCTGTGTGCTGGTGGCCGACGCAAGCCCCGTCGACCTGGTCGGCATCATCGCCCGGGAGCGGGCCAGTTGGGTCTACCTGGTGCCCGCCCTGTGGCAGCGCCTGCTTCGGGTGAGAGCGCTGGCATCGCCGGGTCTCGACCACCTGCGCCTGGGTGGCTTCGGGGGCGCTCCCATGCCGCTGGCTGCCATCGCCGAGCTGCGCCGGCGCCTGCCGGAGATGGCACTGCGCGACATCTACGGGCTGTCGGAGACCCACTCGCCGGCCACCATGCTCTTCGACGAGGAGTTCCCCGCCAAGCCCGGCTCGGTGGGGCGCCCCCTGCCGTGCATGGAGGCCCAGGTGGTCGACGAGCTCGGCGCCGTGGTGCCTGCCGGCGAGGCCGGCGAGCTGGTGCTGCGAGGCTCGCTGGTGACCACCGGATACGACGGCGACACCGGGGCCACCGCAGCGGCCATCTGCGAGGGCTGGCTGCGCTCCGGCGACCTGGCCCGCATCGACGCCGACGGCTATGTCACCATCCTCGATCGCACCAAGGACATGATCAACCGCGGTGGCCACAAGGTCTTCTCGGCCGAGGTCGAGCGGGTCCTGCGGGAGCACCCCGCCGTCGACGACGCCGCCGTGGTGGGAGTGCCCGACCCGGTTGCCGGCGAGGCGGTGGCCGCCTTCGTCGTGATCGTCATCACCGGGGACGAAACCGGGGACGATGGGCCCCTCGTCGACGCGGCAGTGCTCCGCCGCTGGGTACGGGAGCACCTGGCCGACTACGCCGCCCCCCGTTGGGTGCACCTGGTCGAGGACCTACCCCGCAACGCCACCGGCAAGGTGGCCAAGCCGGAGCTCCGTCGACGGGCGGCGGCGCTGGCCGAGAGGTGAGTCGCCGGCCTCGGCGACCCCAGATGACATGGCTGCTCGCATCGGCGATGCTGTCTCCATGGACACGCCTCGATCCGACCAGGAAGACCCACCCCAGACCTTGGTGGGCGTCTCCTTCGAGAACAGCTTCCGCGCCCAGGAGTTCCTGATCGCGCTCAACGGCCTGGCCGCAGCCGAACGGCTGAAGCTCAAGGACGCAGTCACCGTCGTCAAGGACGATTCCGGAAAGACGGTCGTCCACGAGACGATCGATCCCCCACCGGGGCGGACGGCACTCTCGGGAGCCATGTGGGCCGGCCTGCTCGGCCTCGTCCTCGGCGGCCCCGTCGGCTGGGTCGCAGGGATGGCGGTGGGCGCCGGCGCCGGTGCGGTCACGGCCAAGGTGATCGACCTCGGCATCTCCGACGAGTGGGTCGACTGGTTCAGGGATGCGGTCCAACCCGGCACCGCCATGGTCGCCCTGTTGGCCGAGGAGCTCGATCGCAACGCCCTCGTGGCCGAGGCCGCCCGCTTCACCGGCGCCGAGCTCGTCTACGCCAACCTCGACGACACCACCATCGACCGGATAAAAGGGGCTCTTGGCCAGCTCGTCACCCCGGCGCCCGAGGGCGGCTGAGCGACGAGCGCTCCTCGAGCTCACGCTCTGAGTCGCAGCGCCGCCGGTGACGCCGTGGTCATGGCGGCAGGAACCGCCCACTCGCCTTCCGCCGGGGTGCAGCAAGCAGTCGTGGTAGGCGTCCTCCAGGAGCAGACCTAGATGGATTGGCGGTAGCCGAAAAACTCGTGGTCCTGGTTGTAGCCGCCGTAGCCGCCGCCGACCTCGGAGAAGTCTGAGACGAACTCGACACCCTTGATCCACTTGACCTGCTTGAAGCCGAGCTGGGTCTCGTTGCGCAGCCGCAGTGGGGCTCCGTGGCCGAACGACAGAGGCTCACCGTTCATGTCGTAGGCCAGCATCGTCAGGTGGTAGCTCATCTGCTCGATGGGGTGGGCGTCGTAGTAGACGCCCTTGT
>JBPCJK010000078.1:0-17386 GCA_051005375.1 Acidimicrobiales bacterium | reverse complement strand
GTGGCGTGCTCCTCTTGTCGGGGGTCGGCGGCCCTGCTCCACCAAGGGTTTCCCGGGACCGGGACGGCCAAACTGGGAGGGGCGAGCACTACGACTGTCGGTCAGGGCGACGTACCCCTCCACTTAGCCGACGTCATCCGCCGGCCGGTGGATGACGGCACCGCCAGGAGGCTACGGGGTCATCCGCCGATGAGATCGGCAACCTCCAAACCGAGCTGCGAGCGGGCCGTTTTGGCAAAGGCCAGGTCGCCGGTGACCAGCCGACCACCGGTCACGTCAGCCAGAGCTGCGTAAAGGGCGTCGTAGCCGGAGAGGGCGGAGCTCAGCTCCCGCGCCCGCATCAGGAGCGGCCGGTGGTCGACACGGGCGATCGGCGCGTCCCTGGCGTTCGCAACGGCTCTGTCCACCTCATGCTGCTCCAGAGCGCGCTGCTTCCCGAATGTCACCAGGCGGTGAAGCACCTCGGCGTCGAACAGGTGGGGCGCCGCCGCCGCTTCTTGTCCGAGCAGCTCTTCGACGACCAGGCCCGTCGGTGTCCGCAGCAGCAGCTCGAGGAAGGCCGACGCGTCGACGACGATCACCCGCCGCGGCTCGCTCGGTCAGCCGCCACCAACTCGGCGATCGGTACGCCCGGGTCGACTGGCCGCTGCGCCCGGACCCTGGCGAACCACTCGGAGCGAGGCGGCAACGCCTGGTCTGCCTCGATCATGCGCTGGACGTAGCTGCGCACGGTCATGCCCTCCAGGCGAGCCCGGCGGCGGAGCTCCTCGTGGACCTCTTCGGGCAGGTCCTTGATCTGAAGGTTCCCCATCAGAGGACGTTAGCACCCCAGGGATGCTACCAGCATCCTCGGCGGGGCAGGTTCCTCGACCGCTGGGGAGGATGCGCCCTGGTCGATCCGTCAGGCCCGGTTGGCCGAGGCCAGGTAGTCGGCAGCCCGAGCGGCCAGGGCCATGATGGTGAGGGCAGGGTTGGCACTTCCCTGGGTGGGCATGACGCTCCCGTCGGTGACGAACAGGTTGGGCACGGCGAAGCTGCGCAGGTCGGCGTCGACCACGCCGTCCTCCCGCCGGGCAGCCATGCGACAGCCGCCGACGAGGTGGGCGAAGCGGTTGATGCTCACCGAGTCCTCGGCCCCGGCGGCGCCCAGGATCGCCTCCATCTTGGCCTGGCCGGCCCGCATCAGGGCCCGGTCGTTGTCGCACTGGCTGTAGGAGAACCGAGCTACGGGCAGGCCCAGCCGGTCCTTCTCCTCGGCCAGGGTCACCCGGTTGTCGGCCAGGGGCAGGAACTCGCACAGCACCCCCAGGCTGGCCCAGTGGACGTAGTCCCGCATGTACTCCCGCAGCACGTCACCCCAGTGCCCCTCGGCGATGACGTGCTCAGCCCAGGTGATCGGTAACGGTCCCACGCACTGGATGGAGAAGCCCCGCTTGTGGTCGGCGGCGGGATCGGTCTCGTAGAACGCCTCGGTGCTCACCTCCGGGGGCGGTGCTTTGTACATGCGCACCTCCTCGGGGAAGCGCCCGGCGGTCTGGACCGCCCCCTGGACCATCACGTAGCGGCCCACCTGGTCGAAGTCGTTGCCCACGCCGTCGGGGAAGCGGCGGCAGGCGGAGTTGAGGAGCAGGCGGGGCGACTCGATGGCGTAGCCGGCCACCGCCACCGCCGCCGCCCGCTGAAAGCGCTCCACCCCGTCCTTCCAGTAGGTGACGCCGGTGGCCCTCCCATCGGGGGCGATGATCACCTGGCTGACCATGGCATCGGCCCGGATCTCGGCCCCCTGGGCCAGGGCGTCGGGTACGTGGGTGATGAGGGTCGACGCCTTGGCGTTGACCTTGCAGCCCTGGAGGCAGAAGCCCCGGTAGATGCAGTGGGGGCGGTTCCCGAAGCGGCCGTTGGTGATGGCCACCGGCCCCACCCGCACGTCGATGCCCAGGCGCCGGCAACCCCGCACGAAGACGAGGCCCAGCCCGCTCACCGGGTGGGGGGAGTGGGGGTAGGAGTGGGGATCACCCCAGGGCCAGCGCTGGCCGGCCACCGGCAGCTCAGCCTCGATGTCCTGGTAGTAAGACTTGAGGTCCCGGTAGGCGATGGGCCAGTCGGCCCCCACACCGTCGAGGGAGTAGGTGTGGAAGTCCGAGGGGTGGTAGCGAGGGGTGTAGCCGGCGAAGTGGACGGTGCCCCCGCCCACCCCCCTTCCCGAGTTGTTTGCCCCCAGGGGGACCGGGTCGGCTCCGGCGATGACCCTGGGCTCGGTCCAGTAGAGCTGGTGGGAACCCCGCTCGTCGCTGACCCAGTCCCGGTCGGGGTCCCAGAAGGGACCGGCGTCGAGGGCCACCACCTTCCAGCCCCGGCGGGCCAGCCGCTGGGTGAGGACCGCACCGCCGGCGCCACAACCGACCACGACCAGGTCGACCTCGTCGTCGTCGGCGAAGCGGCGCATGTCGTGGCGCAGGCCGTGGTTGGTGCGGGTGCCGTCGTTGGGCACCAGCCACGCCGAGGCGTTGCGATCCCGGACGCTGCTCACCGGTGGTGGGCCCGTCGGGCCCGCTCCACCCGTTGGGCCCACGGCTCGGGATTGCGGGCGTCGACCTCAGGGCGCTCCCAGTTCTCCCGGTGGTCCAGGCCCAGTGCCTTGTAGCCCCGGGGGTAGGCGGGTCCGCCGAAGCCGATCTCGTTCCAGGACCAGGGGTGGGAGTAGAAGGCCGCCACCGCGTAGCGCAGCCACAGGCTCCACAGCCGCGCCGCAGGGAAGCCGTGCCAGTCGTCGGCAGTCCGGACCGCCTCCAGCACCCGAAGCTGCGGGGGCGGGTCGAGGTCCCAGAAGTGGGCCCCGGCGCCGGCCACGGCGTCCTCGTTCAGGAGCGGCAGCGAGCGCCGCCAGGCTTCGCCGTCGGGGGGCATGTCCTCGTAGCGGTAGCCGTCGGTCTCGTCGTGGGCCAGGCGCTCGTCGAGCAGCTCGAACAGCGGGACCTTGGGCCCGCCGTTCTGGCCCAGGAGACGGTCGAGCAGCGGCCGGCACACCGCCTCCTCGGCCACGGTGAAGAACCGCAGGGGGGCGTGGGGGCCGAGGCGGCGCACGACCACGGCCCGGGTGATTGGGTCCCAGGTGGGGGCCTGGTCGAGCACGTCGAAGCCGGGGAAGCGGGTGTTACCACCTGGTGTGGTGCCGGTCGCCACCGTGGCTACTGCTCCCGGCGCAGGACGGCGGCCAGCAGCCCCATCCCGCCCACCAGGGCGAACAGCAGCGGGGCGAACAGGGGCGGGCCCATCTCCACGTTGTAGCGGGCGTAGCGCCACCCGCCGGGCCGCTGGGCGATTCCCCGGATGTGGAGGTAGGTGCCCTGGAGGCTGTTGGCCACCACCACGGCCGAGGCCGCGGGCAGGGCGGTCTTGGCCAGGCGGCGGTTGAACACCCCGCCCACCCCGGCGGCGGTGGCCACCGGGGTAAGGGCTACCGGCAGCCACATCATGCGGTTGGCGAAGCTGGCCCGGTCGTGCTCGAGGAAGATCTCCACGCCGGTGATGAGGGCGCCGAGGGCGGCCAGGCCCGACAGCGACCGCTCGAAGCGCCCGTTCTCGACGTTGCGCACCATGTGGTCGATTACGTGGCGCGGTCCCTCCACCTCGTCTCGGTGACGGCGACCGGAGAGCCTCCCCAACCTCACGAGCGCAGCTCGGAGATCTTGTCCTTGAACAGGGTGGAGGCGATGGCCGCCTTGTTGGGCTGGCCCTTGAGGAAGGCGGCGGCGAACTTCTTGGCCTGCTGGTAGCTCACCTTGCCGGGCATAGGAGGCTCATCGGGGTTGACCCGGACGTCGACCAGGGCCGGGCCGGGGTAGGCGAGCGCCTCCCGCACCGCGGGCTCGAGGTCGCCGGGGCGCTCCACCAGGATTCCCCTGGCCCCGCACGCCTCGGCCCACGGGGCGAAGTTGGAGTATCGCTGGAAGCGAACGCCGTACTCCGGATAGCCGAGCACCATCTGCTCCCAGAGGATCTGGCCCAGCTCACCGTTGTTGCACACGAACACCTTGATGGGCAGCTCGTAGCGCACGGCGGTGTTGAACTCGGCCATGAGCATGGCGAAGCCGCCGTCGCCGATGAAGGCGATGCACTGGCGCCCGGGGTGGGCCCACTGGTGGGCGTTGGTGTAGGGCAGGCCCGGAGCCATCGTGGCCAGGTTCCCCGACAGGTAGAACTCACGGTTCCCGCGGATGGTGAAGTGCCGGGCCGACCAGGTGGCGATGGTGCCCGAGTCGGACGACAGGATGGCGTCGTCGTTGGCCAGGCGGTCGATGACGCCCATGAGGTACTGGGGGGCGATCGGATCGCGCTGGGAGTCGTCGAGGGCCTCCATGTCGGAGCGCCACTCGGCCATGCCCTGCTGGGCCCGCTCCAGGAAGCTGCGGTCGTCCTTGCGCTGGAGAAGGGGCAGCAAGGCCCGCAGGGTCTCGGCAGCGTCACCCACCAGGGGCACGTCGGTGGGCATTCGGTTGCCCACCAGGCTGGCGCTTATGTCGATCTGCACCACCTGGCACTGTCCGGGCGAGGGGAGGTGCTTCGTGTAGGGGAAGTTGGTGCCGACCATGAGCAGCGTCTTGCACGCGTCCATGGCCTCCTCCGAGGGCTCGGTCCCCAACAGCCCGACACCGCCGGTGGTGAGCGGGTGGTCGTCGGGCACCACCGCCTTGCCCGGGAGGGTCTTCACGATGGGGCTGCCCAGGGCCTCGGCCACGGCCAGCACCTCGGCCCGTGCGTGCAGGGCCCCGGCGCCGGCCAGCAGGACGACGTCCTCACCGTCGTTGAGCACGGCCGCGGCCCGGGCCACGTCGTCGGCACGGGGCACGACGTGGGCGGGGAGGAACACCGGTGCGGTGGCCGGCGTACGGGCTGGGGCCACCTCCTGCCACGGGTTGGCGTCGGCGTCAGCGACCTGGAGGTCGTTGGGGAAGGTGATGTGGGACACGGTGCGATGAGCCAGCGCCCGGCGCACGGCCATGTCAACCAGGGTGTGGATGTGGCCCGGCACCCGCACCATCACGTCGTACTCGGCCACGTCGATGAACAGCTTCTCGAGGTGGACCTCCTGTTGGTAGCCGGTGCCCAGCAGCTGGGTCTCCTGCATGCCGGTGATGGCCAGGACAGGCTGGTGGTCGAGCTTGGCGTCGTAGAGCCCGTTGAGCAGGTGGATGCCCCCCGGCCCCGAGGTGGCCAGGCACACCCCCAGACGCCCGGTGCTCTTGGCGTAGCCGGTGGCCATGAACGCCGCCGCCTCCTCGTGGTGGACGAGGACGAAGCGGATGCGGTCCTGGTGACGGCGCAGGGCCTCGGTGATCCCGTTGATGCCGTCTCCGGGGAGGCCGAAGATGGTGTCGACCCCCCAGTCGATGAGGCGCTCGACCAACAGCTCTGAGGCGATCTTCACGGCGGCTCCCTTGGTGTGCGGCGGGTATGGACGGCGTCTGCGTCGCTACCCGGAGTCCCTGCCGTCGACACACGGGGCGGTCGACACACCCCCCGGTCGTTCTGGCCCCGGGACCGGTCGTCCTGGCGACCAGGTTGAGGGCCAGAACGGTGGATGCTCCTACTGCGCCGTCGGGTCTCCCCACACGGCGTAGCGGGCGGCCACGTCCCGGCGCAGGTCCAGGCCCAGGCCGGAGCGGGCGGGGTCGGGCCGCAGCAGCCCGGCTTCGGGGACAGCGGCCCCGTCGAAGAGCATCTGCTCGATGCGGGTGTGGTCGTGGAACCACTCGACGTGCACCGCGGCGGGCAGGTGGCAGGCCAGGTGGGCATGGATGGACGGGGAGGTGTGGGCCGAGAGCGGCAGGGAGCGGGCCTGGCACAGGGCGCCGGCGGCCAGGAAGCCGCTGACGCCGCCGCAGCGGGTGGCGTCGGCCTGGAGGACGTCGACGGCACCGGCGTCGAGCATGCGTCGGAAGTAGGCCAGGTCGTAGCCGTACTCCCCGGCGGCGACGGCCATGCCCGCCGGCGCCCGGTCGCGCAGCAGGCGCAGGCCGTCGAGGTCGTCGGACGACACCGGCTCCTCGAACCAGGTCACGCCGTGGTCGGCAAAGGCTGCGGCCTGGGCCAGGGCGACCTTGCGGGTGTAGGCACCGTTGGCGTCGACGAACAGCTCGACGTCGGGCCCGATGGCCTCCCTCGCCGCCGCCACCCGCACCCGATCGGCGGCGGCGTCGCGGCCGACCTTCATCTTGACCATGGACAGGCCCTGGTCGGCCCAGCCTCCCAGCTGCTCGGCCAGGCGCTCGACCGTGTAGCTGGTGAAGCCGCCGCTGCCGTAGGCCGGGACTGCCTCTCGCACGCGACCGAGCAAGCCGGCCAGGGGAAGGCCGAGGAGGCGGGCCTTGAGGTCCCACAGGGCGGTGTCGACGGCGGCGATGGCACACGAGGCGATGCCGGGCCTGCCGATGTTGCGCACTGCGCCCGCCATGGCCAACCAGGCTCCGGGGACGTCGAGGGCCGGGCGTTCTCGCACCAGGGGGGCCAGCAGGTCGTGGATCAGCGGGGCGGCCACAGCGGTGGCGTAGCTGAACCCGATGCCCGTGGCCCCGCCCCCGGTCGCTTCCACAACCACGATGGTGGTCGAGTCCCATTCGATGGTGCCGTCGGACTCGGGGGCGTCGGTGGGGATGGTGGCGGCCCAGGTGCGGACCGCCTCGATGCGTTCGTCGGGCAAGGTCATGCCCCCTCCGGTTCGAGGTAGATGAAGCACGATTGGGGGACGGCCTCGCGCACCAGGCCCTCGAGCGTGGCCATTACCCGGGTCACCTCGGCCAGGTCGAGGTCTCCGTCGAGGTCGACGGTGGCGCCGACCAGCAGCTCGTCGGGCCCGAAGTGCTCGGTGCGCAGCTCGGAGACCCGCCGGACCCGGGGGTCGGACAGCAGGGCGCCACGGATGGCGTCACGCTGCTGGGGTGAGGCTGACTCGCCGATGAGCAGGCTCTTCATCTCGATCGACAGCGTGATGGCGATGAAGCCCAGCAACAGGCCGATGGCGATGCTCCCGAGAGCGTCGAAGCGGGGGTTCCCGGTCACCTTGGCCAGCACCACGCCGATGAGGGCGAAGGCCAGGCCCAGGAGGGCGCCGCTGTCCTCCAGCAGTACCACCGGCAGCTCGGGGGACTTGGAGCGCCGGATGAAGGCCCACCACGACGACCCGGCCTTGAGCTTGGCGCTCTCGCCCACGGCGGTGCGCAACGAGAGGCCCTCGGCCACGAAGGCGATGACCAGGATGCCCACCGCCCAACCCACCGACTCCAGCTCGTGGGGGTTGCGCAGCTTCTCCTCGCCCTCGAACAGGGCGAACAGCGAGCCCAGGGTGAACAGCAGCAGCGAGACGACGAACGCCCAGAAGTACCGCTCCCGGCCGTAGCCGAAGGGGTGCTGGGGGTTGGGGTCGCGCCGGGAGCGGGCGCCGCCGAGGAGGAGCAGCCCCTGGTTGGTGGTGTCGGCCACCGAGTGCACGGCCTCGGCCAGCATCGACGCTGCGCCGGTGATCAGGAAGCCCACGAACTTGGCCACGGCGATGGCGAGGTTGGCCGAGAAGGCGGCGATGGTGGCCTTGCGGCTCCCGTGCTCCACAGGCTCTGCCTACCCCACATAAGCACTCCGGACATCTCATGCCGGCTGGCGGAGTGAGGTGGCGGTTCTCTTCCCATCGGTCGGGTAGTGTCATGGCCGTTTCTGGGAGGAGGCGCGGTTGGCAGCGTCGACGGATGCCGGTGCACGCCGGGAAACGGCGCGGCCCGGCTGGCGGTCATGGCCCGGCGCCATGTTGACGGGGGCCGCGATCCTTGTGGCCGTCACCTTCCTGGTGTCGGTGCGGCGACCGGTGACCGCCTCGGCCCAGCCAGGTCCTGCCCCGGCCGGCGCCGGCATCCCGGCCACCTACCTGCGCGACTGTGCCACCTGCCACGCCGAGGATGGCTCCGGCACCGGGCGGGGCCCCACCCTGGTGTCGGTCGGGCGGGCCTCCACCGACTACCAGCTCCGCACCGGCCGCATGCCCCTCGACCAACCGTCCGACCCCTCCGTGCGCAGCACGCCCTCCTATCCGCCGGCCACCGTCCGGGGCCTGGTCGACTACGTGGCCGGCTTCGGGGCCGGCGGAGTAGCGGTCCCCGAGCTCGACCTGTCTGGGGCCGACGTGGCCAAGGGCGGGGAGCTCTTCCGGCTCCAGTGCGCCGCTTGCCACAACTGGGCCGGCGGCGGTGGTGCACTGCTCTACACGGTGGCGCCCACCGTCGTACCCGCCGACCCGGTGGAGGCGGCCGAGGCCATCAGGGTGGGGCCGACCACCATGCCAGCGTTCGGCCAGGCGGCGCTCGACGACGACGAGCTCGACGACCTGGTCGCCTACGTGGGCACCCTCGACCAACCCGCCGACCGCGGGGGCCTGGCCCTGTCCCACGTCGGGCCCCTGGCCGAGGGGGCGGTGGCCTGGGTGGTGGCGGCGGGGACCGTGCTCCTCGGCATCATGTGGATGGGGGAGCGTTCGGATGAGTGAGCGGCGGTCGCCCACCGACGAGCCGGGCCAACAGGAGGGCCGGGCCTACGAGCTGGCGGCGGTGGCCGGCTTCGGTGTGTGCGCCTTGGGGGCGCTCGGCCTGGCCGTCGTCTATTGGCGGGGTGGCAACCCCCAGCTGGAGGGCATCTTGCTGGCGGTGGCCTTCCTCGGCCTGTCGGTGGGCCTGATCACCTGGGCCAACCACCTCCTGGAGCAGGGGCCGTTCAGCCAGGAGCGCAAGCCGCTGTCGGGGACGGACGAGGAGCAGTCGGCCTTCGCCGATGACTTCGAGCGCGCCGAGAGCCCGGCCACCCTCGGCCGGCGCAGCCTGCTGGTCCGGGGCCTGGTGGCCGCCGCCGGTGCCCTCGGGCTGGCCTCCCTGTTCCCCATCGCCTCGCTCGGGCCCCGTCCCGGCGACGCCCTCAAGCGCACGGCGTGGCGCCCCGGCCGGCGCCTGGTGACCGCTGACGGCCGCCCGGTGCGGGCCTCGGAGGTCCCCCTGGACGGCCTGGTAACGGTCTTCCCCGAGGGCGACCCCGGGTCGGCCGACGGCCAGGCCGTGCTCGTCAGGGTCCAGCAGGGTCTTATCGAGGCCCAGCCCGGACGGGAGGACTGGTCGCCGGGCGGACTCATCGCCTACTCCAAGGTCTGCACCCACGCCGGGTGCCCGGTGGGGCTGTACCTGGCCCAGACCCAACAGCTCCTGTGCCCGTGCCACCAGTCGGCCTTCGACGTGCTCGACGGGGCCAAGCCGGTCTTCGGCCCTGCCGCCTGGCCCTTGCCCCAGCTCCCGCTCAGCGTCGACGACGAGGGTGTGGTGCGGGCCGAGGGCGACTTCTCCGAACCGGTGGGGCCGGGCTACTGGAGGGTGGAGTGAGGCGGCACCGGTCCCCCCTGCTTGTCGCCGGCATCCTCGCCGTGGTCGCCTGCGGCGACTCGTCGTCGCCCTCGGCCCTCGATCCCAAGGGTGACGAGGCCGACCGCCTGGCCGGGTTGTGGTGGCTGCTGTTCGGGCTGGCCACGGCGGTCTTCCTGGTCGTCACCGCCTTCATCGTCGTGGGGTTGGTGAGAGGGAGGGGCACCAGCGAGGGGAAGGGCTCGCGCATCGGTGACGGCACCTTCATCGGAGTGGGGGGTCTGATCGTGCCTGTGGCCGTGCTGGCCGTGGTGGCCGTGGCCACGGTGGGCACCACCAAGGAGCTGCGCCGCCCGGCACCGGACCCGGTGCGCATCGACGTCGTGGGAAAGCGCTGGTGGTGGGACGTGCGCTACCCGGGCACCGCCGTGGTCACGGCCAACGAGATCCACGTCCCGGTGGGCAGGCCCGTCGAGCTGGCCCTGGCCTCCGACAACGTGATCCACAGCTTCTGGGTGCCGCAGCTGGCGGGCAAGGTCGACATGATCCCCGGCCAGCGCAACCTGCTGCGCTTCACGGTGACGGAGGCGGGGACGTATCGCGGCCAGTGCGCCGAGTACTGCGGCCTCCAGCACGGCCGCATGGCCTTCCTCGTCATCGCCGACCAGCCGGCCGACTTCGACCGCTGGATGGCGGCCCGCCGGTCGCCGCCACCGCCTCCCACCGGCCTGGCCGCCGCCGGTCGGGACGTGCTCGAGACCACCTCGTGCGCCGGCTGCCACCGGGTCCAGGGCACCACCGCCCAGGGCGTAATCGGCCCCGACCTGACCGACTTCGGGAGCCGGAGCACCATCGGCGCCCTGACCGTGCCCAACGACCGGGGCAACCTGGGCGGCTGGATCGCCAACGCGCAGTCGATCAAGACCGGCAGCCTCATGCCGCCGATCTCCGTCGACCCCGACGAGCTCCAGGCCCTGCTCGCCTACCTGGAGAGCCTGCGTCCGGCGGCGGCGCCATGACCCCGACGAGTACGACTGTCCCGCCCAGGCGATCAGCCGCCGCGACGAGTGTGATTGCCACACCCACGGCGATCATCCGCCGTGGCCGAGTGTCGCCGAGTGTGAGGAGGAGCCCATGGCGCTGACCGAGGCCGAGAGGTCCGCCTCCACCGAGGCCGCCGCTCGCGCCGAAGAGCTCGAGGAGGAGATCGAGGAGGTCTGGGAGGACGACCCCGGTGTTCCCGGCTTCTTCAACACCGTCGACCACAAGCGCATCGGCATGCGCTACATCTACACCGCCTTCGGCTTCTTCATCGTCGCCGGCGTGATGGCATTGTTCATGCGGGCGCAACTGGCCCGTCCCGACAGCGACGTCGTGGGCCCCGAGGCCTACAACCAGCTGTTCAGCATGCACGGGATCACCATGATCTTCCTGTTCAATACCCCGGTGCTGGCCGGCTTCGGCAACTACCTGCTGCCGCTGCAGCTCGGCACCCGGGACATGGCCTTCCCCCGGCTCAACGCCTTCAGCTACTGGATCTTCGTGCTGGCCGGGGTGTTCATGTACTCGAGCTTCCTCATCGGCGCTCCTCCCGACGGCGGGTGGTTCTCCTACGTACCGCTGACCACCAAGGCCTACTCGCCCGGGCTCAACCTTGACTTCTGGGGCCTCGGGGTCCTCTTCGTGGGCGTCTCCACCACGGTGGGGGCGGTCAACTTCCTGGTTACCACCTTCAAGATGCGGGCGCCGGGGATGTCGGTCAACCGCATGCCCATGTTCGTGTGGTCGATCCTGTCCATGGCCTTCATGGTGATCTTCGCCGTGCCCGCCATCACCCTGGCCACCGCACTGCTGGAGGCCGACCGACTCTTCGGCACCCAGTTCTACGAGGTCGCCGGCGGGGGCAGCACCTTGCTCTACCAGCACCTGTTCTGGTTCTGGGGTCACCCCGAGGTCTACATCCTGTTCGTGCCCGCCACCGGCATGGTCTCGATGATCATCCCGGTGTTCTCCCGCCGTCCCCTGGCCGGCTACATGTGGGTGGCCACCTCGCTGGTGGCCATCGCCTTCATCAGCTTCGGCGTGTGGGTCCACCACATGTTCGCCACCGGCCTGCCGGCGCTGGCCATGGCCTTCTTCTCGGCGGTGAGCCTGATCATCACCCTGCCCAGCGGCGTCCAGTTCTTCGCCTGGATCGCCACCATGTGGAAGGGCCGGGTGCGCCTGGCCACGCCCATGCTCTTCGCCATCGGCTTCCTGATCATCTTCCTCCTGGGGGGCATCACGGGGGTGATGGTGGCGGTGCTGCCCTTCGACTGGCAGGTGACCGACAGCTACTTCGTCGTCGCCCACTTCCACTACGTGCTCAACGGCGCGGTGGTGTTCCCCATCTTCGGCGCCCTGTACTTCTGGCTGCCCAAGATGACGGGCCGGCTCCTGCACGAGAGGTGGGGCAAGATCAGCTTCTGGACCATGTTCGTGGGCTTCAACGTGACATTCTTCCCCATGCACATCCTGGGCCTGCTGGGGATGCCGAGGAGGATCTACACCTACGCCGACGGCCTGGGCTGGAACGCCCTCAACCTGCTCATCAGCGCCGGCGGCTTCGTCTTCGGCCTGGGGGCGATGATGACGGTGGCCAACGTGCTGTGGGCCCGGCGCCACGGCGAGGTGGCGGGCGACGACCCGTGGGGCGCCGACTCGCTGGAGTGGTCCACCACCTCGCCCCCGCCCGACGAGAACTTCACCGCCATCCCCGTGGTCGCCAGCCGCCATCCCCTGTGGGACCAGAAACCACTGCCCACCGCCGAGTCGGGCAACGACGAGGCCACCTCCAGCCTCGGCTCCCAGGGCGCCCTCGATCGCACCACGCCGGTGACCACGGCGCTGGAGTCGGTCCCCGAGGGCACCATGTCCATCCCCCGGCCCACCTACCTGCCCTTCGTGCTGGCCCTCGGCATGGCCGTGTTCTTCATGGGCCTGCTGGTCGAGGCCGTCCTGGTCGGCGTGGTCGGCTTGGTCCTCGGAGTCGTCGGCCTGATGTGGTGGACCTGGCGCACGGAGGCGGATCTGGTATGACGGGGACCCGTCACCCGCCCTGCCCGCCGGACGGGTCCTGTCGCCGAGCGGGACCCCTCCCATTGGACGCCTCCGGCGCCCATGGGCCCCTCCCCTCGACGCCACCCCTCCGGCTCCCTGCCGTGCCACCCGTGCCAGGCCGAGAGTATGGAACCGGCCTACGGTCGGTGCTGCCGTCATGACGGCGGTGACGGCTACCCAGGCGGTGGCGCCGGCCCGGTCCCAGGGCTACGAGACCGGGTGGTGGGGGATGGCCATCCTCATCGCCACCGAGGCCATGATCTTCACCGGGCTGCTGGCGTCTTACTTCTTCGTGCGGGCGGGCTCGCCGGAGTGGCCCCAGGGGGGCATCGAGGTGCCCGAGCTCCCCCGCATCATCGTCTTCACCGCGGTCCTGCTGGGCAGCAGCCTTCCCATCTTCTGGGCCGAGGCCGGGATACGCAGGGGGAAGCTGCGCCGGATGCAGATCGGCCTGGCCCTCAGCTTCGTGCTGGGCGCAGCCTTCCTCGTCAACCTGGGCCTCGAGTACGAAGAGCTCGGCTTCGGCATACGCGACAACGCCTACGCCTCGTTGTTCTACGCCATCACCGGTCTCCACGGCTTCCACGTCCTGGTCGGCCTGCTCATGAACGCCGTGGTCCAGCTCAAGGCCGCGACCGGGCGGATCACCGCCGAGCACCACCTGACCATGGCCGTGTTCTCCCTCTACTGGCACTTCGTCGACGTGGTGTGGATCGCCGTGTTCTCATCTCTCTACCTCTCGTTGCACCTGTGATGGCCTCGGCCCCGTCGTTCCTGCAAGGCCCGGTCCGGGTGTGGCTGCCGTCGGTGGCGGCCACGGGGGCGTGGACGGTGCATCTCCTCCTCACCGCCAGCCTGGTGGAGCTGGCCTGCAACCAGGGCGACCTGACCTGGGTGCTCCACGTCACCACCGCCGTGACCGCAGGGGTGGCGCTGATCGCCCTCGGGCTGTCGCTGGCGCTGGTGCGGTCGGGCGGGGAGCTGCGCTTCGTCGGCCAGGTCAGCCTCCTGGTGAGCGGCATCAACCTCGCCCTCATCCTCCTCGAAGGCAGCTACGTGCTGTTCCTGAGCGCCTGTGCCTGACCCCGGCCTCGCCCTCCTGGGCACCGGCGCGGCCGCCTACGCCTGGGGCCTGCGCCGGCTGTGGGCGGCGGCGGGGTCGGGTCGGGTGGTGCACCGTCACCAGGCATGGTCCTTCGCCGCCGGGGTGGCCGTCGTCGGGCTGGCCCTCGCCCCCCCGCTGCACCACAGGGCGGAGGTGGCGCTGTCGGCCCACATGGCCCAACACGTTCTGTTGATGGCGGTGGCGGCGCCGTTGCTGGCCAACGGATCGGCGGTGACGGCGCTGTCATGGGCGTTTCCACCCCGATGGCGGCGCCCGCTCCAGGCGGGATGGCGGTCGATCCTGGGCGTCCGGCGCTCGACCCGCGGCGTGTGGCTGGCCGGCTCGGTGGTGGTGGTCACCCTCGCCACCTGGGTCTGGCACCTCCCTGTCCTCTACCAGGCAGCGCTGAACCAGCCGGCGCTTCACGCCGTGGAGCACGCCTGCTTCCTGGGGTCGGCCATGGCCTTCTGGGAGGTCGTGGCCGGTGCTGGACGGCGGTCGCGCGCCGGAGCCGGCGTGATCGGCGTCTTCGTCGTCGTCCTCGGGGCCAACGCCCTGGGTGCGGGCATGACCTTGGCCACGCACCCCTGGTACCCGGCCTACGTCCGGGGGTCGGTGGCGGCGGCGGTGGAGGACCAGCAGCTCGCCGGGGTGCTGATGTGGGGGGTGGGCGGGCTGATCAGCGTGGTCGCCGCCGCCGTCCTCTTCGCCTCCTGGGTGGGCGCAGCCGAGCGCAAAGCGCCCTCGGCGGTGGCCGCGCCTGGTCCCCACCCAACTCCCGGCCCGAGAACGGCTGCCGCCCCAGCCATTCCGTTCTGCCCTGCAGCTGCCGCCCCAGCCATTCCGTTCTGGCCTGCGGATCGCTGCGAGAACCACGGCGTTCTGCAGGCCAAGTCGCCTGTCGCCGACCCTGAGGGAGGTTGCCCATGAGCGCCCGTCGATACCGAGGTCAGCTGTTGGGCGCCGCCGTGGTGGCCCTGTCCCTCGGGCTGGCCGCCTGCGAGACGTCGCCTCCCGCCGCCCTGAGCACCGTGGCCGTGGAGGGAAACCCCGGGTTGGGGCGCCAGGCCATCAAGAGCTACGGCTGCGGGTCGTGCCACACCATCCCCGGAGTGGACGGCGCGGATGCCCTTGTGGGGCCACCCCTGGTCCACTTCTCCAAGCGGTCGTTCATCGCCGGGCAGCTGCCGAACACGCCCGAGAACCTGGCCCGTTGGGTTCAGGACCCTCAGGGGGTGGAGCCGGGGACGGCCATGCCCACCCTCGGCGTGACCGCCGAGGAGGCCCGCAACATCGCCGCCTACCTGGAGTCCTTGGAGTAGCGGCGACCCGCCAGGAAGGCGGCCACGGCGACGACGCCGGTGCCGCCGGCCATGGCCATGGCTCGGGCCCCATGGGCCTTGGCCGGCCCCTTCGCCCGATTAGACGCCACTACGCCGGTCGGCCGGTCGGCAGGCTCGGGATCTGGCTCGGGGGGCTCGGGTTGGGGCCTGGGCGCCGGCGCCTCGGGGGAGTGGGTCTCCGGGTCTGCCGCGGGCGGCGGGGTCCCCTCGGGAATGGCGTCGAGGGGGGCGGCGGCAGCCAGATCGCGGCAGACCTTCCACGCCATCAGACCCGCGGCCGGAGGCAGGGCGAGCACCAGCACCCGCAGCGCCCAGACCACGCTGGAGATGGGTACCCGCAGGGCCTGGGCGATGAGGTCCTGACCCCCGGCGATGGTCATCACGGCCACGAAGACCACCGCGGCGATCCCGATCCCGGTGCGCACGGGGCGGTCGCGGGGACGGTCGAGGAGGTGGTGCTCGGCCCGGTCCTTGGTCCGCCACTGCTCCAGGAAGGGCCAGGCGACCAGCACCCCCACCGCCACCGTGGGAAGGAGCACCGACGAGAACAGCGCCTCGGGGATCCGGTAGCCGAACAGGCTGAGACGGATGGCCGGGAAGATGCGCAGCGCCCCCTCCACCCAGCCGAGGTACCAGTCGGGCTGAGCCGCCGTGCTCACCGCCGCCGGTTCGAACGGGCCGTAGAGCCACACGGGGTTGATCTGGGCCAGTCCGGCCAGGCCACCGAGCACGGCGAACACAAAGGCGAACAGGCCGATGGAACGGGCCGTGTAGGTGGGCCAAAGGCGGGAGCCGACCACGTTGGTCTCCCGCCGTCCCCGGCCCGGGAACTGGGTGTGCTTCTGGCGCCACACCACCGTCAGGTGGGCACCGAGCAGGCCGGCGATGACGGCGGGGACCAGGAGGATGTGGATGACGAAGAGCCGGGAGAGGATGTCTGAGGCGGGGAACTCGCCGCCGAAGACCAAGAAGGCCAGCCAGTCGCCCACGAAGGGCACCGACAGGGCGATCGAGTAGGCGATGCGCAGTCCCGTCCCCGACAGCAGGTCATCAGGCAGGGAGTAACCGGTGAAGCCGTTGAACAGGGCCATCAACAGCAGGCCGACGCCCACCAGCCAGTTGATCTCACGGGGACGCCGAAAGGCGCCGGTGAAGAAGATGCGGGCCACGTGGCAGGCGATGGTGACCAGGAACAGCAGTGCCGCCCAGTGGTGGATCTGGCGGATGACCAGGCCGGCACGGACGTCGAAGCTGAGCCCCACCGTCGACTGGTAGGCCTCCGACATGGTCACCCCCCGCAGGGGGAGGTAGCTCCCCTGGTAGATCACGTCCTTGGCGCTGGGGGTGAAGAAGAAGGAGAGGAAGGTGCCGGTGATGATGAGGATGACGAAGCAGTACATCGCCACCTCACCGATCATGAACGACCAGTGGTCAGGGAAGACCTTGTTGAGGGCGCTACGGGCGAAGCGCGACGTGGCCAGGCGGTCGTCCAACCAACGGGCCGTGCTGGCGATCACCGCATCCCTCCTCCCCGCGCGACTCCTGCATCATGCCTCATGCGAAGTGGTGTGGTCTCTCCGCGGGCCTGGGTAGCGTCCAGCGGTGTTGGAGGCCGGGTTCTGGGGATTGGTCGGCGGCGTCGCCCTCATGGTCGGTGCCGTGATCGCCATGGTGGCGCCCACCCCCCAGCGGGTGATCGGGCTGGTGATGGCCTTCGGCGCCGGCGTGCTCATCAGCGCCCTCGCCTTCGAGCTCACCGAGGAGGCGTTCCGCCGGGGCGGCCTCGACGCGGTGGGCGCAGGCCTGGCCGGCGGCGCCTTCGCCTTCTTCGTTGCCGACTGGGTGCTCGACCACCACGGGGCCAACCACCGCAAGCGCTCGGGGGGCCAGCAGGAGGGGGGCTCGGCCGGAGCCATCGTCATCGGAGCGGTGATGGATGGCATCCCCGAGTCGGTGGCCATCGGCGTGAGCCTGGTGGGTGGGGGGTCGGTGGCCGCCCCGGTGGTGGTGGCGGTCTTCCTCTCCAACATCCCCGAGTCACTGTCGGCGGCGACGGGGCTCACCGCCGCCGGGCACTCACGGGCCTACGTGCTGGGCCTGTGGGCGACGGTGGCGGCGGTCTCCGCCCTGGCTGCCGCCCTGGGCTACGCCCTGCTCGGCGGCGCCTCCCCCAACCTCATCGCTGCCATCCAGGCCTTCGCCGCCGGCGCCATCCTCACCATGCTGGCCGACACCATGATGCCCGAGGCCTTCGAGCACGGCGGCAGCGTGGTGGGCCTGGTCACCGTCTTGGGCTTCGCCCTGGCTTTCTTCCTGTCGACGGCAGGCTAGTGGGTCCTCGCGGAAATTACACAGATGTGATTCGATAGGGGTCATGCGACTACCTCCTCTTGAGATCAGCGACGAGATCAGAGCCGAGCTGGAGCGGCGGGTTCGTTCGAACACCGTCGAGG
>JBPCJK010000077.1:0-5515 GCA_051005375.1 Acidimicrobiales bacterium | reverse complement strand
CTCAGGAGTGGACACGACGCCGTCGTCAACGGTGACGGCAGGGTGTTCCACTGACGTGGGCCCGGCCAGGGTGAGGGAGCGACCCTGGAGGGCGGCGACGGTGAGAACGTCGTACGCCTCCCAATGGCTCTCGTCCTCTGGGCTCCCGGTGGGGGTGATGGCGATCTCGTCGCCCACCCGCCAGCCAGTGGGGTCGACCTGGAGCTCTATCGTCGTCGCCCCTTGGCCGATGGCACCGGCAGCTCGGGCCCACGCCAGCTTCGGGGAACCTGCGGTGTCGAGGGCGCCCTCACCCATCACCCACAGCCCTACGTCGGGCTCGAGGACGTCGCTCCCGCCGCCCTTGAACCCCGTCTCGTCGACGTCGCGGAACACGAGCCGGTGGGTGACGTCGGCGGACTCCGGCTGGATGTCCAAACGCCCCAGCACCACCACGTTGCCCGTGCTCTCCAACGTACGGGCGACGGCCGGTTCGAAGATGAGCTGGCCGGCTCCCTCGATGGTGACGCCGGCGACCTGCACGTCTACGTCGAGGCGCACCGGCCCGGTGATGACGGCGACATCCGTCCTCCCCGGCACCTGCCCGTCCCAGGTGGCGGGGTTGCTCCACGCAGCCGGCGATCCGTCACCGGAGACGGTCCTGGCGGTCCTGGAGGTCCCGCCTGCACCTGTGGGCGACGTCGCCGGAGGGTTCGGGGTCGAGGAGGGCCGGTCGCGCTCAGACACCACCTTGCCCACGAGGACGCTCAGCCCGGCGGCACCGCCGACCTGGAGGAGTCGTCGCCGGTTCAGCCGAGGAGCGCCGTCGGGTTTCTCGTTCGCCGGCACCGCTGAAGTGTAGGTCCGGGCTCCTGGGGTTCCGGTCGCGAGCCGGCTGGATCCACCTTCAGGCGAAGGGGGTGATCTTCTGGGTACGGGCGTTCCACGCCGGCACCAGGGTCCCCGGTTGGTCGTACCGGCGGGCGCTCAGGGCCCCGTGTACGGCATCTTGAAGGCGGACCTCGCAGTTCCGATGGATGTCGGCAGCCAGCCAGAGCTCGTTTCCTTCGTAGGTGCAGTTCACCAGGTCGATGCGATCGGCGCTGTTGGGGTCGGCGACGACCAGGGCGACGGCGGCCAGGGTGTGTCCCCGGAAGGTGCACGACTCGAAGACCGTGGGGTACACGCTGCCCCTCTGGTGGCGGTCGTTGACGACGCCGTGGGGGCTGAGACCGGCCCCGTCCACGGTCATGTCGAGGAAGCGGATGCCCCTGGCGTCGGCCACCGCCGACAGCTCAACCCCGGCGGTGAGGTTGCCGTAGAGGGTGCCGGCCTCGTACAGGAAGGAGTTGAGGTAGGAGCCATGGTCGATGCCGAGGTCGTTGTGGTAGCCGGTGAACCGGGACACCACCTTGTCGTCGAGCTTGTCGGTGTTGATGTAGGCCTTGAACCCGGCGTGACGGTTGTTGTGGGCCAGGCAGTCGTCGATGGCCCACTGGCCGTTGGAGACCGATGCCGGTGAGACGAAGCCGTTCCCGCCACCGCCCACGGCCCCCACGGCCACACAGTCGCGGACGGCGTTCCTCGCCCCCCTGCCCAGGTAGAAACCGCTGACCCCGAGGGCGTCGGCACTGATCCTCGCTGCCAGGCAGGACTCGTAGACGATGTCGTCGGTGTCGTCCCCCTCGTCCCACCAGTAGGCGTGCTCCTCGACCTGGTAGGCGACGCACTCCCGGAAGGTCACCCCGTTGCTCTCGTGGGCCACGAAGGCGTGGCTCCCGGCATCGGTGACCACCACGCCATCGACGACGGTGCCCCGGCTGGCGTCGTCGGCCTGGTGGAAGTGGACAGGCCAGCGCCCCGCGACCTTGGCCCCCTTCCTGCGAGGCCCGGCGTAGCGGATGGCGGCCTGGGCGAGCGTCTGAGCCCGGGTGGAACGGATGAAGACGTGGGTGCGACCGGTCGGTGTCCCCTCGAGCTCGACGTTCCTGGTCAGGTTGGCCACCTCGGCCGCCCACGCGTCGCCGATCCTTGGGTGGTCGTAGGCGAGGGGCTCCTCCAGTGTGACCCGGGAACCCGAGACAGCGGAGATGGTGGCATCGGAGAAACCTGCCCACCACGAGTCGTCTGGCTTGGTGGATGGCGGGCTGGTGGGCATGATGGCGAGGCGGTCGCCAACCGCCCATCCGGTGGGCGCCCGGTCGAGCTGGAGCACGGTCGTCCCCTTGAGGCCGTCACCGGCCAGTCGTGCCCATGACGTCTTGGCCGGCCCGGCGATGTCGAGTTGGCCGTCGTCCATCACCCACAGACCTACGTCGGAGGCAACGACGTCGAGGCCTCCCCCTACGAAGCGGGATTCGTCGATCCCGGCGAAGACCAGGCGATGCCGGGCCGACGGAACGGGACGCATGGTGAGCGTGCCCCTCACCACCACGTTGCCAGTAGTGGTGAGGATGACGCTGCGGGTGGGATCGAAGACCAGCGCACCTCCCGGCGCCACCTCGATCCCGGCCACCTCAGCATCCACGTCGACCACGATGGTTGTGGTGATGGTGGCGACATCGCCGGGACCGGGGACGGCCCCACCCCAGGTCGTCGCCAAGCTCCAGCGCGAACCAGCCGGGGCCCTGGCCGCCGAGGCCGGTGGCACAAGACCAACGGCGTCGAGAGCCAAGGCGCCACCGGCTGCGCCGGCCAGCTGGAGGAGACGGCGCCGGGTAATGGGAGTGGTCATTCGGCCGCCTTCGACCGGACCAGCCGGGCGATGTCCCCGATGTTGCCGAAGTTGTCGAGCACGAGATCCTCGTCGTCGACAGCGACACCGAGCTCCCTCTCGATGAACTGCACCACCTCGAAGATCCCCAGCGAGTCGATCACCGAGTTGTCGATGAGCGGGTAGTCGTCGCTCAGGTCACCCGGGGATCCCTTAGTGCTCAGATCGGTCTGGATGAACTGGCGCAGGCGGTCCTCAACGGTCATTCAGCGTTGCCGCTCATCTAGGTGCTCCCTTGTCAGAGGTGGTTTACAACCGGCTCGTGGCTGTACCGAGCGGCAGCCTAATTGCTCCTCACCAGCGAGGCCGTCCTTGATGGGGCTGCCTGCCGACCGGCCCATTCGCTTTTGGCCCCAGGAGCGAGTCGAAATCCACGCGGTTCTGGGGCCAGAAGGCCGAGGCCAACCGGGAACTCACCTTTCACGCCCATGCGAAGTCCCTTCCCAGGAGCTCGCCCAGGGCGTGGTTGGGCTCGGCGAAGCGCTGGGCCAGGAGCGTCCGTGTCGCCGGGGTCATGGGCTCGCTCGGGCCCCGGGCCCGGCCCCGGATGCTGAAGTTGACGTAGTGGGGTGGTCGCCACGCCGGTAGATCGAGGAAGCGCAGGACCTTCTGGTAGGCGTCGTCCGGGCGGGCGTAGAACCCCTCGCTGTCGAGGATCAAGAACCGTTCTGGCGGGAAGTGGCGCATCCATGTCCGGAGCTGCTCGGCGTACAGGCCCCGGGTGACGTAGGAGAACCGAACCAGGAACTTCGGGTCGTGGCCGGGATCGGTGACGATCCGCTCGAGATCCTCGGCCAGCCTCTCCGGCTCGCACGACACCGCCTCCTCGAAGCTCAACGACTCGAAGCCGAGCCTCACCATGTGCTGGTAGTGGGAGTAGGCGCGGGCAACCGGGTCGCGCAGCAACACGATGATGCGGGCGTCGGGGACGTGGCGCCGAGCGCGCTCGGCGGCGAGAGGGCGGAGCAGGTAGTCGGGCGTGGCCCCGAAGGTCGAAAGGCCGTGGCCACACCATCGCCGGACCAGCTTCTGGCGCATGGCCAGGGGGAAGTGGGCGCTGTACCAGTCCGGCCCCCTGCCGTAGTAGCGGGTGAAGTAGCTGACCTCCTTCCGCAGAGAGGGGGCGATGTGGGGGTGCTGGCCCAGGTACTTGTACAGAGAGCTGGTGCCCGTGCGCTGGGCGCCGACGACGAGGAAGTCGGGCTTCATCCTGGCCGCGTCGATCGCCAAGCGGACGGTGATCCTCCTCGAGACCAGCGATCGACGCATCGACAGGGGGACCATCGGCTGGATCCTGTCCACCAGCCTCACAGCGCTCCGCCTCCTCGCAACCGGTCGACGCGAGCCCCGAGGTCCCGACGGAACGCAGGCCAGACGAAGCGGGTGCGCTTGCCGTCGATCAGGGTCACGTCGCCGGCGGCGGAGAGGGTGTGGATCCCGTGCGGGTAGGGGCCGGCTGGGTCGGGCTCGATCACCCTGACCGTCTCCTCCGAGAACGCCGTGGGCGTAAGGGTAAGCACGCGGTTGATGACCACTGCTCCACCGTAGGTGCGGGTGCTGTCCTGAGCCGGCCGGAACAGCGCACCCTCGTGGACGAAGGGCGTGCCCGCCGGGCGGGCGGAGCGGACGTCGGTCTTCACCGGGTTGGCGTCGTGCGGCGTCCACGGGCCGGTGAGCTCGGCCGCGAACCAGGCGTGGAGCTTGGTGTTGCCCCCCTCTTCGTAATCCGTGCACAAGAGCCACCAGCGGTCCTCGTGACGGAACACGGTGGGGTTGAGGGCAGCGAGGCCCTCGACCAGGCAGCAGACCTTCGTCCAACCGGTGGGGAAGTCAGTGGCTCGGTACAGGGCGGCCTCGCGGGCTTGGTGGGTCTCGGGCACGCAGTACCGCTCGCCGTCGTGATCGAACAGGTAGGGGTAGGAGGCGTGCGACGAGATGGCCATGGCCGGTTCGGGCACGGAGACGGCCCCCTGGCCACCCACCTCGATCGTGGCGATGGTTCCCCGTCCCGTCCGGTAGTCGTAGTCCTCGACCAGCAGGGTGACCGCGCCGTCGTGCTCCACACCGAAGGGATCGGCCAGGTACCGGGCCCGAGGGGGCTCAGGAAGCCACTGGGGGGTCGGTCGAACCTCGGGATCGAGGTGGACCAGGTCCTGGATGGGCGCCGCCACCACACCTACCGCCCATTGGTCGGCGCCAGCCAGCGCACGGACCTGGTTGCGCACGAAGTTGCGGCCGAGCTTGAGCATGAAGACCAGCGTCTGGCCGGCTCGGGGGTTGCGCCGGATGGGCGCCGCCGAGGAAGTGGGCGGGGCGTCGAGATAGGTGGCGAGGCCGTTGCCGATGTCGGCGCACACCTTCCCCGGCCACTCGACACCGCCGAGGTAGGCAGCGTCGCGGTTGCGGGCGTAGGAGTGGTCTATGGTTCGAAAGAAGCCCTTCTGCAGCACCACCCCACCGTCGAGACGGTCGGTCAGGCGCTGCAGCATGGAGCCCGTGACAGCGGCGCCGTCGAAGATCTCCCAGAAGCAGGGCGGACCCCCTCGGTAGTGCTCCTCGTCGCCGTGGTGGAACGACCACACGCCATGGCGAGCCGCTTTGAGGATGGGCCCGCGAATGATGCCGAAGTCGAACCTGAGGATGAAGTCGAGGTCATGACCGACGACCTCAGCCACGTCCTCGTCGGCGAAGTACTCTGAGTACCGGCCCCGGCGGATGGCCTGACATCTGAGCACGGGGACCTCTGAGAGGACCGGAGCCAGG
>JBPCJK010000076.1:0-11602 GCA_051005375.1 Acidimicrobiales bacterium | reverse complement strand
CCGTAGAGCATGAGCTCGCCCACGGCGTCACCTTCGATGAACACGGCGTTGAAACTGCCCCGGACGCTGGCCAGCGGATGGCCATTCGGCACCATGGCCGGGTGGACCCGAACCGCCACCCGCCCGTCGTCGCCCTGCTCGGACACGGCCAGGAGCTTGATCTCGTAGCCGAGGCGGTGGGCGAAGGCGATGTCAGCCGGCGTCACCCCGGAGATTCCCTCGTGGTAGACGTCGCCGGCCACCACCGAGGCGCCGAATGCGATGGTGGCCAGGATGGCGGCCTTGGCCCCGGCGTCGAAGCCCTCCACGTCGGCGGTGGGGTCGCGCTCGGCGTAGCCCAGGCTCTGGGCCTCGGCCAGGGCGTCGGCGTAGGTCGCCCCCTCCTCGCTCATGCGGGTGAGGATGTAGTTGGTGGTGCCGTTGACGATGCCGGTGATTCGGCGGATTCGGGTGCCGGCCAGGGACTCCCGCAGGGGCCGGATGACTGGGACGGCGCCGGCCACCGCCGCCTCGAAGAGCAGGTCGACACCGGCGCCCTCGGCGGCGGCGAACAGCTCAGTGCCCACGTTTGCCATCAGCTCCTTGTTGGCGGTGACCACCGGCTTGCCCGCCTTGAGGGCGTCCAGAACCAGGGTGCGTGCCGGTTCGATGCCCCCGATCAGCTCGACCACCAGGTCGATGTCGGGGTCGTGGACGACCCCGTCGACGTCATGCGTCAGGCATCCATCGTCCAGCGCCACCGATCGGGCCTTGACCCGGTTGCGCACCGCAACCCGGGCCACCTCCAGGCGCAGGCCGGTGCGAGCCTCGATGGTGTCAGCCTGCTCGCCGATCAGCCCGACCAATGCCGAGCCGACGTTGCCGCAGCCCAACAGGCCGAGTCGAACCACCGAGGACGCCAAGTGCACGCGGCCACGCTACCGGGGGCACCCCGGGGTCCTGAGACCTACGCCAGCGGTGGCGGCTGCCCGCCACTTCCCCGCCGCAGGGGGCCTTCTGGCTGGGGGCTCAGGCGAGCGGAGGTCGCCCCAGCTATTCGTCGAGGCGGAGCAGGTCGTCGAGCGTCTCCCTGCGTACCACCACCCTGGCCTGGCCGTCACGTACGAAGACCACGGCGGGGCGGGGGACCTTGTTGTAGTTGGAGGCCATGGAGTGGCCGTAGGCACCGGTGACGGGGGTGGCCAGCACGTCGCCGACGGCAAGGTCGGCCGGCACTCGGGCATCGTGGACGACCACGTCGCCCGACTCGCAGTGCTTGCCCACCACCCGGACCTGTCGAGGTCGCTCGGCGCCCACGGCCCGGGGCAGGAACACCTCGTAGCCACTGCCGTAGAGGACCGGCCGGGGGTTGTCGCTCATGCCCCCGTCCACGGCCACGTATGTCCTGATGCCGTCCAGCACCTTGACGGTGCCCACGGTGTAGAGGGTGACGGCGGCGGCGGCGGCGATGGCCCGGCCCGGCTCCACCGACAGCCGGGAGGTGATGCCGGCATCTGCGCACGCCTTGTGCAGCGCGCCGGCCCACTCGGCGATCGACGGGGCCGCCTCGGCCTCCACGTAGGCCACCCCCAGACCGCCGCCCAGCGACAGCTCGGGCAGGCCCATGTCGACGACGAAGTCGGCCAGGACCTCCACCGCCTGGGCGAAGGAGGAGAGCATGAAGACGTTGCTGCCGATGTGGGCGTGTATGCCGACCAGGTCCATGGCCACCGACGTCCTCGCCCGGCCCACAGCATCGGCGGCGGCGCCCGAGGCCAGGCCGAAGCCGAACTTGGAGTCGGCCTGGCCGGTCATGACGTAGACGTGGGTGTGGGCCTCGACCCCGGGCGTCACCCGCACCAGCACCCGGGGCGGGCGGGCGCCGGCGGAGACGAGGGCCTCGATGCGGTCCATCTCGTCGTGGCTGTCGACCACGATCCGGCCCACGCCGGCCTCCAGGGCCCTGCCCAGCTCCAACTCCGACTTGTTGTTGCCGTGGAGCACCAGCCGATCGGCAGGTACGCCGGCGGACAGGGCCACGTGCAGTTCACCCTCGCTGGCCACGTCGATGCCCAGGCCCTCCTCACACACCAGGGCGGCCATAGCCCGGCAGAAGAAGGCCTTGGCCGCGTAGTTGGCGCCACCGCCGTCACCGCCATATCCGCCTGCCCCTGCCCCTGCCCCTGCCCCTGCCCCTGCCCCTGCCCCTGCCCCTGCCCCTGTCCCTGCGCCAAAGGCGGTGGCCGCCTCCCGGCACCGGGCCCGTAGGTGGCCTTCGTCGTAGACGAACAACGGCGTGGCGAAGCGCTCGGCCAGCTCGACGACGTCGCAGCCACCGAGGATGAGCTGACCACGGGCGCCGACGGTGGCGGTGCTCGGCAGCAGACGTCTTGGCACGGGGGTCATGGAACCGCCAGGAGGCGATGGACCCGCGCCACCAGGTCGAGGGGCTCGAACGGCTTGGTCATGTAGTCGTCGGCCCCGGCGGCCATGCCGGCGGCGATGTCGGTCGCCTGGGCCCGGGCCGACAGCAGGATCACCGGGATGGCGTCAGTCCGCTCGTCGTCCGCAAGCGCCGCTGTCAGGTCGAGGCCGTTCATGCGCGGCATCATGACGTCGGAGATGATGACGTTGGGTCGGTCTTCGATGGCCGCCTTCAACCCATCTTGCCCGTCGGCGGCGGTCACGACCGAGAAGCCCTCCACCTCGAAGTTGACCTGGAGCAGCTTGAGGATGACCTCGTCGTCATCGACGACCAGCACCCGTAGCCCCCGGTCGTCCACCACGGCATGCTATCGGCGGCCTTAACGGACCCTTCCGCCGGCCCGGTAGGATGCCTGGCGCCGCCCCCGTAGCTCAGGGGATAGAGCACCGCCCTCCGGAGGCGGTGGCGTAGGTTCGAATCCTACCGGGGGCGCCACCAGTTGCTTGGCCGGCTCTTGGCTCGTTCTGGCACCAGGAACGCGTGGATTGCGACCGGGTGCTGGGGCCAGAACGAAGGTCATCCCTGGTCGAGGCGGGCCACCTCCTCGGCGCTGAGCTCGAGCTCGGCGGCGGCCAGGTTCTCCTCCAGGTGCTCGACGGAGCCGGTGCCGGGGATGGGCAGCATGGCCGGTGAGTGGGCCAGCAGCCACGCCAGCGCCACCTGGGCGGCGGTGGCGCCGTGGGCTTGGGCCACCTCCTCGACCGGGCCACCGCCGCCAGCCAACTTTCCGGCTCCCAGGGGGAACCAGGGGATGAATGCCATCCCCTCCTGCTGGCAGCGCTCGAGGACCGGCTCAGAGGCTCGGTCTCCGAGGTTGTAGCGGTTCTGGACCGACACCACCGGGACGACGGTCAGGGCCTGGTCGAGGTGGGGCTCCTTCACGTTGGACAGCCCGACATGGCGGATCTTGCCCTCCTTCTGCAGGTCGACCAACGCCCCCAGCGAGTCCTCGAAGGGTACGTGGGGGTCGACGGTGTGCAGCTGGTAGAGGGGGATCTGCTCGAGCCGGAGCCGCTGCAGGCTCCCCTCGCACGCCTGGCGCAGGTGCTCTGGCCGGCAGTCGGGCCGCCACTGGCCGGGGCCGTCCCTGCGTAGGCCACCCTTGGTGGCGATGATCAGGTCCTCTGGGTACGGCCACAGCCCGTCGGCGATGAGCTCCTCGCTCACCTCGGGCCCATAGGAGTCGGCGGTGTCGATGCAGGTGACTCCGAGGTCCAGGGCCCGGCGCAACACGGCTTTGGCCACGCTCACGTCGGCCGGCGGCCCCCACACGCCCTCGCCGGTGATGCGCATGGCGCCGAAGCCCAGGCGGTTGACGCTGACGTCGCCGCCAAGGGTGACCGTCCCTGCCGCCTGGGCAGGTCGAGAGGACGAGGGCGGGAGGGTCATCGGTCGGTCTCCTCAGACATGGCTCGGGCGGGGACGGTGTGACCCTCGCATCCTCCCCCCGTTCCCGTCGCCCGGAACCGTCCTCGAGCCAGGCGCGCGTGTTTACTTGGCCAGGCCCACCTCCAGCGCCACCTCCATGAGGGCGATGTTGGCTCGGTCCTGGGCGGCCCTCTCCTCGGCCGGAAAGGGGTCGAGCCAGCTCCGGTGGCGCAGGAGGTCGTCCCAGGCGAACAGCATCGAGATGGCCTGCATGCCGAACCACCGGGCGGCGCTGAAAACCGCCGACGTCTCCATGTCAACGGCCAGATGCCCGGCCTGGTGCCAGGCCTGCACCCGCTCGGGCCCTTGGGCGAACAGAGCCGAGGTGGTGATGTGGGAACCCCGGTGGACCCTGAACCCCTGCCGGGTGAAGGCAGCCTCGGCGGCGTCGACCAGCGCTGGCGTGGCCGATGACCGACCCTGGCCCCCGTAGTACTGGGACGACCCCTCTCCGATGGTGGCCTGCTCGGGCAGCACGATGTCGCCGGTGTTGATGCCCCGCTGTAGTGCCCCGCACGACCCGATCTGGACCACGGTGGGCGTTCCCAGCTCGCCGAACACATGGACCGGCTCCACCGCCCGGGGCGCGCCATAGGCGCAGGAGTACAGCACCGGTGCCCCTCGGTAGCGGCCGAAGTGGAACTCGGGGAAGGCCAGCTCCCGGACGTCGTCGAGTACGGCCAGGCGCTGGGCGTTGCGCTCCCGTCGCCACCACGACCCCTCGAGCACCACCAGCCGAGGGATCTCGGCAGCACCGAGACCGAGGGCGTCCAGCCACTCCGCTCGCGTCATCGAGCCTGACCGTGGTACAACGCCATGCCACAGGTTTAGCTTCTATTGAAATCGGAGGTCTGCCATGGACACCGCCAGCCAGCACGTCGCCATCCTCGGCGCCGGGCCCACCGGCCTCGACGCCGCCCTGGCCTGCGTCGACACCGGGCGGTCCTTCACCATCTACGAGGCGGCGCCCCAGGTGGCCGGCGGGGTACGGGCCTGGGGCCACGTGCGCCTGTTCACCCCCTGGGACATGAACGTCTCCCCCCGGATGGCCAGCCACCTTGGCGCGGTCGGGGTGGAGGTGCCGGCGGGGGATGCCTACCCGACCGGCGACGAGCTGGTGGATCGCCTGCTCGAGCCGGTAGCGGCACTGCCTGAACTGGCCCCCCACATCCGCCTGGGGGCCAAGGTCGACCAGGTCGGCCGCCAGGGCCTGCTCAAGCACGAGGAGATCGCCACCCCCGAGCGTGGTGGCCGGCCCTTCCGGCTGTTGGTGCTCACAGACGACGGCGAGGAGGTGGCCAACGCCGACGTGGTGCTCGACTGCACCGGCACCTACGGCAACGCCAACACCCTCGGCGACGGCGGCATCCCCGCACCAGGGGAGCGGTCGCTGGCCGACGACATCCGGCGCACCATCCCCGACTTCGACGCCGAGGCAGCCGAGTGGGCGGGGCGCACCACGCTGCTGGTGGGTGCTGGCGCCTCGGCCCAGACGGCAGCGACGTCGCTGGCCCGTCTGGCCCAGGAAGCGCCAGGGACGGAGGTGGTGTGGGCCGTGCGCAGCGATGCTCCCACCTGGGGGGCGGTACCAACGGACCCGTTGCCCGAGCGGGCGTCGTTGGTGGCCGAGGCCGAGCGCCTGGCCGAGGGAGGCCAGCCCGGCGTGGCGGTGCGCACCGGCGTGGTCGTGGAGGGCTTGGCCCGCAGTGACGGCCGGGTCAAGGTGACCCTGGGCAACGGCGCCGGCCCTGAAGAGCTCGTCGTCGACCGGGTGCTGGCCCTCACCGGCTACGTGGGCGACAACCGGCTCTACCGTCAGCTCCAGGTCCACGAGTGCTATGCCACGGCCGCCCCAATCGAGCTGTCCGCCGCCCTTCTGGGGGCCGCCGCTGGTGACTGCCTGGACCAGGTGAGCCACGGACCAGATGCGTTGCGCAACCCAGAGCCCAACTTCTTCATCCTCGGCATGAAGTCCTACGGGCGGGTGAACCAGTTCCTCCTGCGTATCGGCTGGGACCAGGTCAGCGACGTCTTCGGCATCCTCGACCAGGCCGCCAGTGCTTCTGGCCAAGGCGATGCGGAGCCGGCGACCGCCTGAGAACGTGAGTAACCGGCGACACCTTGAGCGCTACCTGGGCTACACCTGGCGGGGCTCGTCCTCGTTACGACGGCGTTCGTCCTCCACCGCCGTGCGCCCGATCTGCACCAGTCGTAACACCGTGACCAGGGCCAAGCCACCGACCACGTTGCCGAGCGCCGCCCAGGAGGCCATCCCCAGCCAGTCGGCGTAGCCGAAAGGGGCGCCGAAGTGCAGGGCGGCGAACATCTCCAGGGAGACCACGATGGCATGGTTGAGCTGGCCGGAGGCGAGGACGAAGGCTACGGAGGCCGCCGCCACCACCTTGCCTGGCACCGAGTCGGTGCCCCGCTCCATCCACGTCATGAGGGTGATGGCGGCGCCCCCGAGGACGGCAGAGGCGAAGGAGGTGGAGCCGATGCCCAGCTTGGGGTAGTGGCTGCCCATTTCCACGGCCGTCTCCCGGAGCTGGGGCAGGCCCAAGGCGACCAGGCCGGTGAACACCCATCCGCCGGCCAGGTTGCTTATCGCCGTGCCTCCCCACAGGCGCAGGACCGCGCTGACCTTCGACTTCTTGGCCACCACGCCGACGACGGGGACTAGGAAGTTCTCGGTGAACAGCTCACTTCGCCCCAAGGTGAGGGCGATGAAGCCGATGCTGAAGGCCAGGCCGCCGAGCAGTTCGCTGCCGGTTCCCTCCTTGACCAGGAGCAGGGCCAACACGCCCAGCCCGACATCGACGCCGCCCACCGCTCCGGTGGCCAGCAGTGACGGCCAGCTGCGCGACAGCCGGCGCTGGGCCTCGTCGACCGTGCGCTGGAAGGTTCCCCGTATCTCCTCGTCGACCCGGTTCTGACGGGGTGGGGTGTCGCGCATCGCCTCTCCCAGCCGCCCTGAACGGCCGCGGGTCTGTGCCTCATCGGTCATGGCGCCATCCTTGCTGATCCATGCCGATACCCCATGCCGTGACCCGACGGGACCGGGGCCGACGACGGGGCTACTGGCCGTCGAGGTACTGGGAGCTGGTGGCGGTGCGACCGTTGATGCTCTGGGGGGTGTTCGAGGTGCTGAAGGCGAAGTTGAGGATCAGGAGGGCGGCGAGCACGGTCAGTGTCACCACGGCGATGACCGCCTTGCGAGTGGTCACCCGCGGCGCCTCGTTGCTGTGCCCCGCCATCCCGGGCTCGTTGACGGCAGGCAGAGGGGCGGTCACGCCGTCACCCTAGGTCGCTTCCTCCAGCGACCGGAAAACGTGGTCTGGCTGCAATCAGCGGTGGGGTCCACGAGGCATGCCGGCCCCGACCTCGACCGGCGCCATGCCGGAAAGGATGTCCCGATAACGACGGGCCTTGCTCTCCAGCTCGGCGAGGAACTGCTCTGCCCAAGCCAGCCTCTCCCTGACCTGGGCCTGGAGCCGGTCGTTGATGAGGATGGCTTCGTTGACGATCTCCCGCTGCCGTTCCTCGTCGCCGGCGGCGTACTCCCCGCGCAGCTCTTGGAGCCGGTCCTCAGCCCGCAGCATGGTATGGATGTGCTCTAGATCGAGCCCCATCACGTCTTGGAGCTCTCGGATCCGCACCAGGCGGGCGACGTCGGCCTCGGAGTAACGGCGTGCGCCACCCGGGCTGTGGCCGCAGGGGGTCAACAGCCCCAGCTCCTCGTAGTAGCGGAGGGTCCGGGGGGACACTCCCGCCCGCAACGCCACCTCGCCGATGCGCAGGATCGCCCCTGGGTCGACGTCGGAGGCCACGTTCATGCCGGCAACCGCTCCTCGGACGGCGAGCTGGCTCCTGGGGGGTCAGTGGGCTCACTTGTCCGGCCTACGTCCAACTCATCGCTGCCCACGGGCTCAGCCTCGCCGGCGCCCTCCATGTGGACATACTTGCCCCCTCGGAGCCACGACGCCCACGCTGCGACCAGCGACATCAGCAAAGACGCGAAGAACACGATGCGCAGGCCGTCCATGAACGGACCGGAGATGAGCTGGGGGAAGAAGGTGGTACCGGTCACGTAGCTGGCCTTGTCCGGGGGCAGCGCGGCCAGGACCTGGGGCGGCAGGAGCGTGCGCATGGGGTTGTAGCCGAGGAAGGCGGCGAACAGGCTTCCGACGGGGGGAAGGTTGGCCACCTGCGACGCCACCTTGTCAGGGACGCCCTGGGCCACCAACCCCCTGCTCATGGTCTGGGGCAGGGATGCGGCCAGCCCGGCGATCATGAGCGAGAAGAACAGCCCGATCGACAGCAGCATGCCGCTGTTCTGGAAGGTGGCCCGCATGCCTGAGGAGGACCCCCGGTCGCCGGCCGGCACCGCGTTCATGATGCCTGTGGTGTTGGGAGCGGCGAAGAGCCCGAACCCGACGCCATTGAGGAACAGGATGGCGGCGAACGGGACGTAGCTGAAGTCGGCGGGCTCGACCATGAGCAGGCCGAAGGTCGTGGCCGCCACCAACATCCCGCCGGTGGCGAAGGGCCGGGCCCCGAAGTGGTCGGAGAGCCACCCTGAAGCTGGCCCGGCGATGAGGAAGCCGACGGTGATCGGCAGCATGTAGATGCCTGCCCAAAGCGGCGTCCGCTCGAAGCTGTAGCCGTGCAGCGGGAGCCAGATGCCCTGCAGCCAGATGACCAGCATGAACTGAAGACCGCCCCGGGCGATGGAGGAGAGCAGGCCGGCGGCGTTGCCGGCGGCGAAGGCCCGGATCTGGAACAGGCGCAGGTTGAACATGGGCTCGGCAGCTCGCTGCTCGATCCGGGCGAAGACCAGGAGCAGGGCGATGCCGCCGAGGATCATGGACAGTACGAAGGGGCTGGTCCAGCCCATGGTGTGGGACCCGTGGGGCTGGATCCCGTAGGTGATGCCGACCAGCACCATGATCAGGCCGGCGGCGAAGGTCACGTTCCCCCACCAGTCGATGGTCGCCGGGTTACGGGCGCCGACCTCACGGAGCTTGGTGTACGCCCACACCGTGCCGAACACCCCGAACGGGACGTTCACCCAGAACACCAGTCGCCAGTCGATCTCGGCCAGCACGCCCCCGACCACCAGGCCGATGAACGAACCGAGGATCCCGGCGATCATGTTGATGCCCATGGCCATGCCCCGCTGACGGACGGGGAAGGCGTCGATGAGGATGG
Organism: Acidimicrobiales bacterium; assembly: GCA_051005375.1. GTDB lineage: Bacteria > Actinomycetota > Acidimicrobiia > Acidimicrobiales > CADCSY01 > JADDRA01. The sequence goes on along the minus strand of JBPCJK010000076.1, from coordinate 2,502 downwards.
CCGTGGAGTTGGCCATGAGCAGCGCCCCCCCGACGCCCTGGATGACACGCCCGAGGATGAGCCACATCGCTCCAGCCCCTCCTGTCCACGGTGTCAGGGACAGGGCGACGGACGCCAGGGTGAAGACGGCGAAGCCGAGGTTGTACATGCGGACACGGCCGAAGATGTCGCCGATGCGGCCGAAGGTCACCACCAGGACGGCGGTCACCACCAGGTAGCCCATCAACATCCACAGCAGGTAGCTGATGTTGGCCGGCTGGAGGGGATCCGGCGTCCTTGGTTGGCATCATCGGGGCTTCCTCCACTTCCTTCTGGCCAGCGCCAGTTGGCTGTAAGGCTTACGTGAACGTCAACTACTGTATCCGGTGAGCGCGCCCTGCCCCACAACAAGCGCCGAAAATCTGACGTGGACGAGAGACATAGATATTCTGTCTCATCCCGTGCCTAGCGTGCTCCGGGTGCTGTTGACGCTGGCCTGCCCAATGTGCGGCGCCCCCGGCCGGGCGCCGTGCGCCGCCTGCACGCAGCAGCTGCGACCAGCGCCGCAGCTCCCGCCGCCGGTCGGTGTCGACGCCTGCCTCGCCCTGCTGGCCTACGACGGCGCCGGCCGAGAGCTGGTGGCGCGGCTCAAGTACCACAACCAGCGTGGCGCCCTGGCCGGCCTGGCCCGGGCCATGGCTTCGTTGGTGGCCGACCCTGCCTCGATCGACGTGGTTACGTGGGCGCCCACCACGGCCCAGCGTCGGCGCCAGCGGGGATTCGATCAGGCCGAGTTGCTTGCCCGACCGGTGGCTCGGGCGCTGCACCGACCATGCCGTGCTCTCCTGGTGCGCCAGCCAGGTCCACCCCAGACGGGGCTGTCATTGGCCGAGCGCAGGGGCGGACCTCACCTTCAGCCCCGGCGAGCCATCCCCGGCTGGTCGGTGCTGGTCGTCGACGATGTCGTCACCAGCGGCTCGACGGCCGCCGTCGCTGCGTTGGCGCTGCGGCGTGGCGGCGCATCGTCGGTGGTCGTCCTGGCCGCAGCCCGCACACCTCGACCGTCCCGAGCCGGCTCAACTCGGGCCCGAGCACCGCAGTAAGAGGGTGCGCCGATAGGCGCACCCGTGGCCCGAGCGGCCCTGCTCGCCCGGGAATCCTCGCCGGACCAGCGGCGTGGCATCAGCAGACGGATACCCGAGCTCGGGCCGGCAAGAGCGGGAAATAGCCTCGCTCTCGGCGGCGAAGCCGCCGAGCCGGGGAAGAGCGTGCCTATCCGCGGATGCTCTAGGCTTCCCTCGTTGCGTACGGGTCTGTGGTTGCAAGTCGATGCCAGTCGCAGGCGAAACGACCCACGTAAGGCGACCCGTGGTCGCCGAGCATGGTGCGGCTTAGAGGTAAGCCCTGCCGCACGACAGGCCGGCTGTCGGCCCGGGTGCGAGAAGGAGCCAAGCACGCCACCAACGTCGCCGTTGGGCCACACGGCCGCCGGCGCCAGGCGTGCCACCTCCTCGGCAGGCGAGTGTGGGGCAAAAGACCAGGTCAGCCGTACGCGACCAGACTGTGCGGTTCGCCGGTGAAGGGGAGAGCAACATGGACGTGAGCGTGAGCAGTCGCAACATCGAGTTGACCGAGGCGCTTCGGGACGTGGCGACGGAGAAGATCGGTCGCCTCGGTCGGTTCCTCGACGGGATGGACCGGGCTGAGGTCCACTTCTTCGAGGAGCGCAACCCCCGCATCTCCGACAAGGACGTCTGCGAGGTCACCATGGACGGCCGCGGGCACCATGTGCGGGCCAAGGTGTCCGCCGCTGACCCCTTTGCCGCCGTCGACGCCGCAGTCAACAAGCTCGAGCAGCAGCTGCACAAGCTCAAGAACAAGCTGGTGGGGCGCAGCCACCAACGGGCTGCGCAGCCGGTGGCCAACGGCGGCGGCGAGGTGGCCAACCTGGTCGATGGCCCCGACGACGACGTCACCGTCAACGGGTACCGGATCGTCAAGTCGAAGCGTTTCACCATGAAGCCCATGACCCCGGAAGAGGCGGTGCTGCAGATGGAGCTGCTGGGCCACTCCTTCTACTTCTTCTCCAACGCCGAGACCGGCCGCTCGGCGGTGGTCTACCACCGCAGCGCCGGTGACGTCGGCCTCATCGATGAGGTCCACTAGTAGGTCCTCATGAGCCAAGGTTTCTTACCTAGAAATCCTTGACATGCCACGTCGAGGGTGTAGAGTTACGTACGTACGTTGGGTTCGGATGGGGTAGCCGGTGAGGTGCGGTCCCTCCAGGCGGCCCTGGGCAAGGTGTGCGCCGCCCTCGACCCCGCCTCGGTCCCCCTGCCCGAGGTGGGTGGCCTGTGGTCGGGCTTCGACACCATCGAGCGCCTGGCCTCCGGTGCCAAGTGCCGGTTGGCCGACCGGGTGGAGCAGTCCCGTGCCTGGCAGCGCGAAGGGGATCGCTCGGCGGCGGACTGGATGGCCCGGCGCTCGGGCACCACCACCGGTCGGGCCCGGGCCGTTCTGGAG
>JBPCJK010000075.1:0-18603 GCA_051005375.1 Acidimicrobiales bacterium | reverse complement strand
TCCTCTCACAATTGCTCAGTCGTTCCGAGGGTACCGGCGAGGCGTCGTCGATCGTGACCCATCCCGGCAGGTCAGGCCGTGCGAGCCCGCTTCTGGTCACGCCGTCGCTCGGTGGCGACCAGCACCGCCTTGCGCAGGCGCACCGCCTTGGGCGTCACCTCCACGCATTCGTCCTCGGCGATGAACTCCAGGGCCTGCTCGAGGGAGACGGGGCGGGGGGGCGAGAGCCGGACGAGGACGTCGGCCGTAGAGGAGCGGATGTTGTTGAGCTTCTTCTCCTTGACCGGGTTGACGTCCATGTCGTCACCCCTGGAGCTCTCGCCCACGATCATGCCCTCGTAGACCTCGACACCGGGGCCCACGATCATCTCCCCCCGCTCCTGGAGGTTCATGAGGGCGAAGGTGGTGGTGGCCCCCCGGCGGTCGGCCACGATGCTGCCGTTGGAGCGGGTGCGCAGCGTCCCGTGCCAGGGCTCGTAGCCCTCGAAGACGTGGTGGGGAATGCCCGTGCCCCGGGTCTCGGTCATGAACTCGGTGCGGAAGCCGATCAGCCCCCGGGCCGGCACCAGGTACTCCATGCGCACCCAGCCGGTGCCGTGGTTCACCATCTGCTCGAGCCGGCCCTTGCGGGTGGCCAGGAGCCTGGTCACCACGCCGAGGTGCTCCTCGGGGACGTGGACGCTGAGGCGCTCCACGGGCTCGTGGAGCTTGCCGTCGATCTCTCTGGTGACGACCTGGGGCTTGCCCACGGTGAGCTCGAAGCCCTCCCGGCGCATGGTCTCCACCAGCACGGCGAGCTGAAGCTCGCCCCGGCCGTGGACCTCCCAGGTGTCGGGGCGGTCGGTGGGGCGCACCCGCAGCGACACGTTGCCGATCAGCTCGGTGTCGAGGCGGTCCTTCAGCATCCGGGCGGTGAGCTTGGCGCCGTCCTGACCGGCCAGAGGCGAGCTGTTGACCCCCACGGTCATCGACAGGCTGGGCTCGTCGATGGTTATCACCGGCAGGGGGCGGGGGTCGTCGCCGTCGGCCAGCGTCTCGCCAATGGTGACGTCGGGCAGCCCGGCCACGGCGATGATCTCACCCGGGCCGGCCTCGCTGGCGGCCACGCGCTCCAGCCCCTCGGTGACGAACAGCTCGCTGAGGCGGACCCGCTCGATGCTGCCATCGGCTCGACACCACGCCGCTGGCTGGCCCTTCTTGATGGTGCCCTGGCGCACCCGGCACAGGGCCAGGCGACCGAGGTAAGGGGAGCGGTCGAGGTTGGTGACCAGGGCCTGGAGCGGGTGGCCGTCCTCGAAGGTGGGGGCCGGGATCCGGTCGAGGAGGAGCTCGAAGAGGGGCTTGAGGTCGACCCCGTCGATCTCGGGGGTGAGCGAGGCCCACCCGTCCTTGGCGTTGCAGTAGACGATGGGGAACTCGATCTGGTCGGCTTCGGCATCGAGGTCGAGGAACAGCTCGTAGACCTCGTCGACCACCTCGGCCACCCGGGCGTCGGCCCGGTCGACCTTGTTGACCACCAGGATCACTGGCAGGCGGGACTCGAGGGCCTTGCGCAGCACGAAGCGGGTCTGGGGCTGGGGGCCCTCGGCGGCGTCGACCAGCAGCAGGACGCCGTCGACCATGGCCAGCGCCCGCTCCACCTCGCCGCCGAAGTCGGCGTGGCCAGGGGTGTCGACGATGTTGAGCTTGACCCCGCCGTAGCGCACCGAGGTGTTCTTGGCCAGGATGGTGATGCCCTTCTCCCGCTCGAGGTCGGTGGAGTCCATCACCCGCTCGTTTACGTCCTGGTTGGTTCGGAAGATGCCCGACTGCCACAACATGGCGTCGACCAGCGTGGTCTTGCCGTGGTCGACGTGGGCGATGATGGCGACATTGCGCAGGTCGTTACGCGCGGACATGGGGAACCTTTCGGGACTGGGAGCAGCGTCGCAGGGCAATCGGCGCCCGGCAAGCTGTCCCAGCCTACGGGGTGTGGCGCCGTTCCGGCCGGCTTGGGGCGTCGAAAGGGTGCGCCGACGGGCGGACCCGTGGCCCGAGCGGCGCCGGCGAAGCCGGCAGAAGCGGGGAGTAGAGCCTCGCTCTCGGCGGCGAAGCCGGTGAGCCCAGGGAGGGCTGGCCTGTCCCCCCGGCGTCGAAGTCTGGGAAGATGCAGGTCCATACGACAAGCGGAGGCGAGCACATGCCCAGGCGAGGACAGCACGACCAGAGCCCGGGCGACGCCCGTAAGCCGTTCTCCGATCAGGGAGGCCCCGAGGGGCGCCACGCCGAGACCCACGACGTTGCCGCCGAGGAGGCCAGCCGGCCCAAGGCCGGCGAACCCGAGGAGGACTTCTCGGCCGACCTGGCCCCGGCCACCCCGCCTGAGGCGCTCGGAGGCCATCTCGAGGAGAGCACCCCCGCTGCCGACGACAAGGATCTGGTCGAGGGCTTGGGCGACCTCGACCGCGAGGAGCTCTCCCGGCTGTCGGTGCTGGCCGTGGGCACCCGCCTGGAGCAGGGCGGCACCTACGTCGATCTCGACGACCTCGCCAGCGGCCCCTTCAAGGCCATCGGCAGCCAGGAGGCCGGCCCCGACAACCGCTACGTGGCCAAGCGCGACACTGACTACGAGCTGTGGAACCGCCTGGTCGGTCAAGGTCAGGAGCCCGACATCGAGCGACCGTCGACCTCAAGCGGATAGCTCCCTCGCTTCTGGCCCCAGGAGCGAGACGAAATCCATGCGTTTCGGGGGCCAGAACGCCGAAGTCAACTTTAACCTCTGTCGGGCTCGCGTCCGGTCAGGCCCAGGAGGCGGTCTTGGAGCGGTGCGTCGTCGGGAACGGCCACCGCTGCCGGGAACACGCCGATGGACCGCCACTCCTCGGCGTGGGGGCTGACCTCGTCCCAGATGCCCTGGACCAGCGCATCTGGAAGGGTGGTGTCAGCACCGATGACCTTGGCGATGTCATGGGCCCGGAGGCCTCGAAACGAGTTGATCTGCCAGAAGTACTCTCGGGCCGGGAAGTCCCCGAAGGAGCAGTGGACGGTCCGGTCCAGGTCGTCGAGCTCCTGGGCGGCAGCACAGGCCTTGTCGACGATGGCCGCGAAGCTGTCCTTGGGCTCGTCGCCCAGCAGATCACCGGCGAACTTGTCCTTGCCCGCCTCCTCCATGGTCCGCCCAGCCAACATGTCGGGCACCCAGGCGTCATCGTAGGCGTGGTAGTTGATCACCTCGCGCAACGTCGGGCTGTGGTCCTTCTGACTTGTGGCGAAGTCCGCCGGCATCACCATCGTCAACTGGTCGTCGGTGATCTTCGCCACCACGTCGTTCAGGGTCCGATCGGCGAGCACGAACACGTCGGTCTCGGTCACACGTCCTCCTCGGTCACGGCGTACCTGCATCCCGCACAGCGTTCCCCGAACAACGGAGGATGATGCGGTTGACGGGCGGCAACGGACGTCGGGCCCACGTGCCCCTTCGCCCGCTGTCAGGCCTGGATGGAAGCGACGGTCACGTTGGTCGCTCGCGATGCCAACCGGGTGAGATCGCTGACATCGACCGTGGCCACTAACCGCTCCAACGGGACCGGTTGCGACGTACCATCGGAGTATGGAGGTACTACTATACCACTATGGCGAAGGAGAAGGTGACCCTCACCCTCGACGCCGAGAACCTTGCCGCCTTGCGTAGTTGGCCGGACCGCGCGGCCTCTCCGCAACCGTCGACGCAGCAGTCGCGCAACGGCTTGCCCGGCTCCAGCACCTGAGTGCGGTCGACAGGTGGCTGGCCGAGATGGATCAGGTCCACGGGCCCGTCCCCAGGGAGACGCTCGATTGGGCGGCTCAGCTCGTCGACCAATGGGACGTACGGCGCCGGCGCAAAGTGGGCTGATGTTGCTGCTCGACAGCGAGGCTCTTTCGGCGATCAGTCATGGTCCGCCTGGGCGGAGAGACCGGGTGCGAGCTCTCGTCACCGAGATGCGTCGCCGGGAGATGCCGATCGCAACCGTGGCTGAGGTCGTGCGGGGGGCGTGCGGCGGACGCTGGGATCTTCGCCGGGCTACGACGCGAGCGGTGGAGGTGTGGCCGGTCGACACGGCCGTCGGCGTGCGAGCCGGACAGCTGCTCGGTGGGGCCAAGGCGGGCTCTGAGCTTGCCGTCGATGCCTTCGTCGTGGCCGTCGCCGACCTCGCCGGAGGCGCCGTTAGGGCGCAAGGCTTGGCGGTGGTTTGGCCCAGCGGGTAGGAACTAGGGCATGCACGAACGGTGGTACAAGCAGGCCGTCGTCTACTGCCTGGACGTCGAGACCTTCCAGGACTCCGACGGCGACGGGGTGGGGGACCTCGCCGGACTGACCAGCCGGCTCGACTACCTCGCCCGGCTGGGCGTGACCTGCCTGTGGCTCAACCCCATCCACCCCAGTCCCAATCTCGACGACGGCTACGACGTGGCCGACTTCTACGGGGTCGACCCCAGGCTGGGTACGGTGGGCGACTTCGCCGAGCTCGTCCACCACGCCGACAACCGCGGCCTGCGGATCATCATCGACCTGGTCGTCAACCACACCTCCGACGAGCACCCTTGGTTCCGCTCGGCCCGGTCGGACTCCGACTCGCCCTACCGCGAGTGGTACGTGTGGTCCAAGGAGGAGCCGTCGGACCGCCATCAGGGCATGGTCTTCCCCGGCCAGCAGCACGAGACCTGGACCTGGGACGAGCAGGCCGCGGCCTGGTACTACCACCGCTTCTACGACTTCCAGCCCGACCTCAACATGGCCAACCCCGAGGTGCGGGCCGAGATCCGCAAGATCATGGCCTTCTGGCTCCAGCTCGGGGTCTCCGGCTTTCGTCTGGACGCTGCGCCCTTCATCATCGAGATCACCCGGGCCAACGAGCCCGAGGCCCGCAGGGAGTACGAGTACCTGCGCGAGTTCCGCGAGCTGCTCTCCTGGCGTCGGGGAGACGCCCTCATCCTGGCGGAGGCGAACGCCGAGCGCGAGGAGCTGGTCGAGTACTTCGGCACCGGCGACCGCCTGCCCATGCTCTTCAACTTCCTGATCAACCAGCGACAGTTCCTGGCCATGGCCAGGAGCGATGCCGGGCCCATCGTCTCCGCCCTGGAAGCGGCACCGACCATTCCAGGGTCCTGTCAGTGGGCGACGTTCCTACGCAACCACGACGAGGTCGACCTCGGGCAGCTCAGCGAGCGGGAGCGGGCCGACTGCTTCGCCGCATTCGGTCCCGAGGAGACCATGCAGCTTTACGGGCGGGGGATCCGCCGGCGCCTTGCCCCCATGCTGGGCAACGAGCGCCGCCGCATCGAGATGGCCTACAGCCTGCAGTTCACCCTTCCCGGGACTCCGGTGTTGCGCTACGGCGAGGAGATCGGCATGGGCGACGACCTCTCGCTGCCGGAGCGCAACGCCATCCGCACACCCATGCAATGGACCGGCGGCCCCAACGCCGGCTTCTCCACGGCGCCGGCGGACGAGCTGTGCCGCCCGGTCATCAGTGTCGGCGACTTCGGCTGCGAGACGGTCAGCGTGGAGGTCCAGCGCCGGGACCCCGAATCCTTGCTGAACTGGATGGAGCGGATGCTGCACACCCTGCGGGAGTGTCCGGAGTTCGGCATCGGCACGTGCTCGCCTGTCGACACCGGTGACTCTGCGGTCCTCGCCCTCCACTACCAGGCCCCGGGAGGCGTCATGCTGGTCCTGCACAACCTCTCCGACCGTCGCTGCAGTGTCGACCTCAGCGAGCAGCCGGGTCAGGAGGGCGAGCCCGTGGAGATGTTCGCCGACCGGGCCTACCAGCCGGTGGGGGCCGAGCTGAAGGGCATCGACCTCGCCTCCTACGGCTACCGCTGGATCCGCCTGCGAGAGACACCGGGCCGCTGACGCCGTCCACTCGGACGACCCTGCGGCGGCCGGGTCACACCGCCGACGCTCAAGATGTCACACCGGCTCTCTACCCTGTGGGTGTGGCCGACTTGGATGTGCACACCACAACCTACGGACGCCCCGCCGTCAACCTTCTCGGCGCCCAGGTCAAGTCGGCCAAGGGCGGCGACCCGCTCGCTCCGATCACCGTCATCGTCGCCTCGAACTATGCCGCACTGTCCGCCCGACGTGCCCTCGCCGCCCAGGCGGGAGGGGTCGCCAACGTCTCGTTCCTGACGCTGCACCGCCTGGCCGAGCGTCTCGGCTCCGCCTCGCTCGCCGCCGCCGGCCGTCGGCCGGTGTCCGCCCCGGTCCTGGCCCAGGCGGTCCGGGTTGTGCTCGCCGACGATCCCGGCGTCTTCGCGCCCGTGGCCGACCACCCCGCCACTGAGCTGGCCCTCGTTGCCGCAACGCGCGAGCTCTCCGGTCTCACCCCGGCCGCCCTCGAAGCCGTCGCCGCCTGCAGCTCACGGGCAGGCGACGTGGTGCGCATCGCCCAGCGGGTCCGCACTGAGCTGGCGCCGTCCTGGCACGACGAGCACGACCTGCTCGAGGCCGCCATCGCCGCCGTCGTGGCCGGGAAGCGCGTCGGGCCAGTCGTCGCCCACCTCCTCCAGGACCTGTCACCGGCGGGCGCCGAGCTCCTGCTGGCGCTGGCCAGCTCCGGATCGGTGTGGGCGAACGTCGGGCTCACCGGCGACCCCGACGCCGACCGACAGGTCCGGGATGCCCATGGGCGCCTCGGGGTCACCTTGGAAGGGATCGACGTGGAGCGGCCGTGCGCCACGGCCATCGTCAGCGTCAGCGACCCCGACGAGGAGGTGCGGGCCGCCGTCCGGCTGGTGATGAGCTGGATGCGAGACGGGGTGGCCCTCGGCCGGGTCGCCCTGCTCTACGGCACCGCCGACCCCTACGCCAGGCTGCTGCACGAGCAGCTGGCCGCTGCCGGCTTGGTCCACAACGGTGCGCCGGTGGGCGACATCGGCGACATGCTCCTCGGTCGCACCCTGCAGCGCCTCCTGGCCCTCCCCGACCGAGGCTTTCGTCGCCCCGATGTCCTGGCCGTGGTGACCGGGGCGGCGGTGCTCGACGGCGACGGCCGGGTGCCCAGCCGGGCGTGGGAGCGCATCTCCCGGGCCGCTGGAGTGGTCGATGGCGACGACTGGGACAGCCGCCTCCGGGTGTTCGAGGACGAGCAACGCCTGCGAGCTGTCGAGGTCGGCCACGAGGACCGAGCGTCCCTCGCTGCCCACCTGCGGCGCGACGCCGGGCGGGCCACGCAGCTGGCAGCCTTCGTGCAGGACCTGCGCGCCGACCTCGACGCCCTCGCCTCGACAGAGTCGTGGGCGGCGCTGGTGCGGGGGGCGCATGGTCTCATCCAGCGCTACCTCGGCGACGAGCGCCACCGCCGACAATGGCCCGACGAGGAGCAACAGGCAGCAGAGCGGGTTGAGGAGGCGCTCGACCGTCTGGCCGGTCTCGACACCATCAGCGGCCCGGCCCCGAACGTCGAGGTGTTCCGCCGCACCCTGGAGGCTGAGCTCGAGGTTGCGCTCCGCCGGACCGGGCGCTTCGGCGAGGGAGTCGTGGTGGGTCATGTGTCGATGGCGGTCGGCCTCGAGCTGGACCGGGTGGTCGTGCTCGGCATGGCCGAAGGGGCGCTTCCCGTCCGCCGCCAGGAGGACTCGCTGCTTCCCGACGCCGAGCGACGAGCCGCTCGTGGCCAGCTTCGCCTGGGCGCCGAGCGGCTCCACGACGACCACCGCTACCTGCTCGCCGCCGTTGCCGCTGCGGGTGAGGCCACGTTGTGCTTTCCGAGGGGCGATCTGCGCCGCCAGGGCGACCGAAGTGCCTCACGCTGGCTCCTCGCCGATGCCGCTCGCCTGGCCGGCCGGCAGTCGCTGTTCACCCACGAGCTCGCCTCCTTGGAGGGAGAGTGGTTCCGCCACGTCCCGTCGTACGCCTCGGGGCTGGGGGACAGCCCGTTCCCAGCCACCGCCCAGGAGCTGCGTCTGGCCACGATGCTGCGCCATCCCGACGGGGTCATCAACGGCGATCCAGCGCTCGCCTTGGGCATGGAGATGGCGAGGGCGCGACGCAGCAGACGCTTCACCCGCTTCGACGGCAACCTCACCGGCCTCACGCTGCCCGACTACGCCTCCTCCGGCGTCGTGTCCGCCACGCGGCTGCAGAAGTGGGCTGCGTGCCCGCATGCGTTCCTCATGCAGTACCTGTTGGGCGTGGAGGTCGTCGAAGACCCCGAGCGCAGCTTCGAGATGGGTCCCCTCGACAAAGGCAGCCTGGTCCACGCCGTGCTGGAGCGATTCGTGGCTGAGGCCATCGAGACCGGTCGCAGCACGCCGTGGGCCGACCAGGACACCCAACGCCTCCTCGGGATCGCAGGGGAGGTGTGCCTTGAGTACGCGCAGCGAGGGGCGACAGGCCGGGCCATGTTCTGGCGCCGAGACCGGGCGCGCGTCCTCGCCGATCTCGGACGCTTCGCCGTCGAGGACAGCGGTCACGCCATCCGCACCGAGTTGGCCTTCGACGACGTCGCCTACCCGCTGCCCGATGGCCGCTCGGTTGCCTTTCGCGGCGCCATCGACCGCATCGACCAGGCGCCCGACGGATCAGTGAGCATCGTCGACTACAAGACAGGCGGTACGGGCACTTACCGAGGTCTCTCGGCCGAGGACCCTCACCAGGGTGGCCGCCACCTTCAGCTCGTCGTGTACGCCACCGCTGCGGCGCAGCTCTTCGAGGTGACCGACGTTGCCGCCGGATACTGGTTCGTAACCACCAAGGGGGGCTTCGACTGGATCGGCTATCAGGTCACACCAGCGGTCCGCGCCGAGGTGGGGACCGCCGTGGCGAGGATCATCGACGGCATCCGAGCCGGCGTGTTCCCCGCCCGGCCACCTGTCAACCCGTCGTACACCTGGGTCGACTGCGGGTACTGCTCGCCCGACGGTTTGAGCACGGCCGAAGCCCGCCGCGGCTGGGAGCGCAAGCGACTTGACCCGTCACTCCAAGGCTACGTGCGCCTGTGTGAGCCGGAGGTGCTCGATGACAACCCCTGACGCCCCGGCGCGCGCCGCAGTACGTGGACGACTCGGGGAGACCATGTTCCTCGAGGCCGGTGCCGGCTCGGGCAAGACGACTTGTCTGGTCGACCGGTTCGTCGCCCTGGTCGAAGCCGGCGTCCAGGCCGACCGCATCGCCGCCATCACCTTCACCGAGAAGGCGGCGGGTGAGCTTTCGGACCGGATCCGCACCGAGCTCCAGAAGCGCTCGGAGAGCTCGGAGTCGTGTCGGGCAGCGCTCGGGGCGCTCGACCGGGCTGCCATCTGCACGCTGCACGCCTTCGCCCAGCGTCTGCTCACCGAGCACCCGATCGAAGCCGGGCTCCCGCCCCGCATCGCCGTCCTCGACGAGATCGCCTCGCAGCTGGCCTTCGAGGCGCGTTGGGACACCTTCGTCGACCGCATCATCGAGGACGATGATCTCGAGCGCCCGCTTCGGCTGCTGTTGGCGGCTGGCGCCCGGCTCGACCACCTCCACGAGGTGACCATGCAGTTCGGCGCCAACTGGGACCTAGTCGCCGAGCGAGCGGGCGGGCCCACCACGGTGGTGCCGCCGCTTGACCTGTCGTCACTGCTGAACGACATCGACGAGGCGGTGGCCATGGGCGACGCCTGCACCGAAGCGGACGACAAGCTCCTCGTCCGGCTGGGTGAGCTGGCGGTGTGGGCGTCGGACCTGTGCGCCGTGGACGACGACGACGCCCGCCTCCACTCGCTGTGCCAGGCGCAGAGCTTCGCCGCTGGCGTCGGCAAGCGCGGCAACTGGCCCGACTGTGATGCCGTCCGTGATCGGGTGCGGGCCCTGGGAGTGAACCGTGACCGCTTGCGGGATGGCATCCAGGAGGCGTGCCTGCAACGGATCGCCGAGGAGCTGGCCCGCTTCACCGTCGAGGCGGCCGAGGCCCGTAGGCGGGCGGGTGAGCTGGAGTTCCACGACCTGCTGGTGCTCGGTCGGACGGTGCTGCGCCATCCCGCTCACGGCGTGGCCGTGCGCGCCGCGCTCCGAGAGCGCTACCAGCGACTGCTGCTGGACGAGTTCCAGGACACCGACCCCATCCAGGTCGAGCTGGCCGTTCTCATCGCCTCGGCTGACCCTGACGCCGCCACCAAGCCGTGGTGGGACGTCGAGGTCGAGCCGGGCCGGCTGTTCTTCGTCGGCGACCCGAAGCAGTCGATCTACCGGTTCCGTCGGGCCGACGTCGGGGTCTTCCTCCGCGCTCGCGACCGGGTCGGCGGCCGTGTGGAGCAGTTGACCAGCAACTTCCGCACCGGTGCGCCCATCCTGGCCTGGGTCAACCACACCTTCAGCCGGCTCATCGTCGAAGAGCCCGAGTCCCAGCCCGCCTACGTCGGTCTGCAGCCGGTGCGTTCCGGGCCACCGTCGGGCCCGGCGGTTGCCTTCGTCGGCCTCGACGAGCACCCCAAGGCCTGGCGGGCTGCCGACCTGCGTGAGGCCGAGGCCGATGATGTGGCGACAGCCATAGGCGAGGCAATCGGCGAGAGCTGGTTGGTCTGCGACCAGCACACGGATGAGTGGCGCCCCGCTCGGTGGGACGACGTGGCGGTGCTGCTCCCGGCTCGCACGTCCCTGCCCATGCTCGAGCGGGCGCTGGAGCGACACGGCGTCCCCTACCGAGTCGAGACGTCTTCACTGGTCTACGGCACCGGCGAGGTCCGCGACCTCCTCATGGTCGCACGTGCCGTCGAAGACCCGACCGACGCTCTGGCGGTGGTCTCCGCCCTGCGCACCGCCGCCTTCGGGTGCGGTGACGACGATCTCTACGTCTGGCGGCACACCCACGGAGGCCGCTGGGACCACCAGGGCTTGCTTGCCGAGGGCGCCCCGCCCGACCAGGTCGTGGGCAGAGGTCTGGCCTGGCTCGGAGGGCTGCACCGCGAGCGGCTGTGGCTGTCGCCCAGCCAAGTGCTCGAGCGGATCGTGCGAGAGCGTCGTCTCATGGAGGTTGCCTTCGTGCACCACCGGCCACGCGACCTGTGGCGCCGGTTGCGCTTCGTTGTCGACCAGTGCCGGGCGTGGGAGGAGGCCGGGGGAGCGACCCTGAGGGACTACCTGGGCTGGGTGAAGTTGCAGTCGGCCGCGGGGTCGAGGGTGATCGAGACCGTGCTGCCCGAGACCGACGACCAGGCCGTGCGCATCCTCACCGTCCACGGCGCCAAGGGCCTCGAGTTCCCGATCACCGTGCTTTCGGGCATGACCAGCCAGCTCGCCGGGCGCGCCCGCGGGGTGCAGGTGCTGTTCCCTCCTGGTGATGGATGGGCGCTGCGCCTGAAGAAGGACCTGGAGACGTCGGAGTTCAAAGCAGCGTTGCCCATCGAGGAGCAGATGGACCACCATGAGCGCCTGCGCCTGCTGTACGTCGCCGCCACCCGGGCGCGCGACCACCTGGTCGTCTCGGTGCACCGCAAGGAGAAGGACACGACCTTGACCGCGGCCGGGTTGTTCTACGACAAGGGGTGGGAGCCGTCCCTCGTGGACGTGCTCGCTCTTGCGACTTTCCGGGAGCAGGTGGCGACGGCGCCGGCGGTCGAGCTGGGGCCCGTCGAGTTGCCGTCGCTGGAGGACTGGGAGCGGGAGCAGGGCACCGCACTCAGGCAGGGCATGCGCCGACTCACCGTGTCCGCCACCCAGCTGGCCGAGGAGGCCGAGCGCATCACTGAAGCCGAGGCGCCCGCCGGCCTGCACAAGGATCCCCGTGACATCGACCTGCCCCCCTGGCAGAAGGGCCGTTACGGCAGTGCCGTCGGCCGAGCCGTCCACGCCGTGCTCCAGACCGTCGACCTCAGGTCCGGTGATGGGCTGACAGAGGCCGCCGCCGCCCAGGCCGCGGCCGAGGGCGTGCTTGGTAGGGAGAACATCATCGAGGCGCTCTGTCGCTCAGCGCTCGCTTCCGCACTGGTGCAGCGCGCTGCTGGGCGCCAGCACTGGCGTGAGGTCTACGTCGGCGTCCCCTACGGCGAGGGCATCCTCGAGGGCTACGTCGACCTGCTCTACCGTGACGACGACGGGCTCGTCGTGGTCGACTACAAGACCGACGCCTGGCGAACCGAGGCCGGCCTCGAGGCCAAGGTCGAGCGCTACCGGGTGCAACTCCGTGCCTACGAACAAGCAGTCACCGTGGCCGCCGGCGAGCCGGTGGTGCGCGCTCAGCTCCTCTTCCTAACTTCGGCTGGGTCGGCGCGAGCCGTCACCGTGACAACGACGACCGAGGAGGAGGGGAAGGCCTAAGGCCTACCGAGCAACGCGACCACGCCCAAGTGTTGGCGGCGAGCTCGTGACGAGCCTTGAGTTCGCTGCGCCACCTTCACTCTCGAGCCGGCGCATCGCCTCGTTGGTCGCTTGGAAGCTACTGCCGCCCCTATCGGAACGGCCCTCCTGGGCTGCGATCGAGTCCCAGAACCCCTCCAGGAGGGCGGCGGCCCGCTCCGGGTCCTGGAGCATCCACCAGTGTCCGAGACCGGGGAGCTCGGCCACCCCGGCCGTGGCCCGGCTCGCTGAGGCCCGGGCGAGGTCAGCAGACAGGAACGGGTCCTCGGTGGGCACCACCTCGAGCCCGGGCACGGCGATCTGGAGGAAATGTGGTCCCCACTCGCCACCGACATCCACTGCGGACCGGTACAGGGGTGAGGATGCACTCGGCCATGGTGGCGTCGGCGGCGCCGGCCATCTCCAGGGCCTGCTCGTGAGAGGCACCGGATCTTGGCGAAGTCATGCCACTCGAAACGAGCGTCACCGACGCTGGCGGCATCGGTCACCCACGACCGAACGAGGTCAGCACGGGTGCTCACCGTGCGCACGACGAAGCCGCCGCCCCAGTCGTGGCCGACCACATCGATCGGTCCTTGCCCCTGCAACCTCTCGACTTCGCGTATGAGCCATCGGACGTAGTCCTCCTTGGTGGCATCGAAGTCCTCTGGCTTGGCACAGCCGAAGCCGGGGAGCTGCAACGCGACCACGTCGCGTCGACCCAAGCAGGAACGGAGTGGATCCCAGAGCACCGGCGTCTGCGGGACGCCATGCACGAGAACAAGGGGCATAGGTCACATCCTGGCAAAGAACCGGCCGCCAGTCACTCAGGATGAGTCGAACCTTGTCGTCCATAGGGCTCGGCGGCGCTCAAGATCAGGCGAGCCTCTGGGCCAGTCGCGCGGCGTTGAGGTGGGCGATCGCCTCGATGGTGATCATGGGATTGACGCCCGAGGCGGTCGGGAAGGTCGAGCCGTCACAGACGTAGACGCCCTGGACCTCCCAGGTCTCGCCCTCGGGGTTGCAGGCCGAGTCGCGGGGGGAGCCACCCATGCGGGCGGAACCCATGATGTGGAACGAGCTGAAGACGCACTGTCCCGCCCCCCATCCGCAACGGTCGGCCGCTTCCAGGAAACCCTGGCGGCCTCGCCCTCGCCCCGGCTCGTAGGTGACCCAGTCCTTGTGGGCCGAGAACACCGAGGTGGCACCGGCGGCCTCGAGCACCCGGGCGGCCCCGTCCAGGCCGGTACGGACGTGGCCGGTGTCGACGTCGTTGAGCTTGTAGTGGACCACGGGCTCGCCGTCACGGCCGATGCGCACCTCACCCTCGCTGGTGTCGCGCAGCAGCAGGCCGATGGGCACGAGGTGGGCGAGTCGTCCCATGAGCTCCTCGTGCTGGCGGGCGCTGCGCCAAGGCGCGTACATGGCCAGGACGCTCGGGTGGAAGGGCGCCGACTCCAGCTTCATGCCGTAGCCGGCGCGCAGGTCGGCCAGCTCGTCGGAGTAGACCGCCTGCATCACGCCCTCCCAGGGGTGGATCTCCTCCCCGAACACCCCGGCCACGCCGGTCACGGGATGGAGCCGGAGGTGGCGGCCGATGTTCTCGTTGTCGAGGCCCGAACGCCGCAGCAGGGCAGGGGTTTGGATGGCCCCAGCCGCCACCACCACCGCCCGGGCCCGCACCGTCACCTTGTGGCCTTCGCTGGTGCGGGCCTCGACGCCGTTGGCCCGAGCGTTGTCGATGATCACCCGCTCGGCGCGGGTCCGCACCAGGATCCGAGCCCCTCGCCGCCAGGCGTCGGCCAACCACGTCTTGGTGGTCGACTGCTTGGCTCCGGCCAGGCAACCGAACGGGCTGAAGCCGCACACCGCCTCGTCGCAGCCCACCACGTTGCGGGGCATGAGGCCGACGTGCCACCCGAGGTTCTCCAGGCCCCGCTGCATCACCTGTTCGCGCCGGGACGGGTGGCTGTAGTCTGTGGAGACGCCGAGGCGGTCCCACACCGCGTCCATGCTGGCGGTGTAGTCGTTCGAGGCCATGGCGCTGACGCCGTGTCCGGCCCACTCCGCCCGGACCTCGTCTGGGGTGCGGAAGCAGGTGGTGAAGTTGACCACCGTCCCACCGCCCAGGCAGGCCCCGGCGAAGAGCCCGACGCTCTGGTCGGCGGTGGCCAGGGCAGCGCCACCCAGGTAAAGGCGTGAGTACCCGTCGAGCTCGCTACCGTCGAAGTCTCCCTCGTCGAGGTAGGAACCGGCCTCGAGGACGACCACGTCCAGGCCGGCCTCGGCCAGCACGGCCGCCGCCGTCCCTCCGCCGGCACCCGACCCCACCACGCACACGTCGCAGTCGAGGGTGGTGTCATGGTCGACCGAGAGCGGCTTGATCTCCTTGGGGGGAGCGCCGGCCGTCCGCCCGGGAGGGCCGGGGTAGGCCATCGAGTCCCACGCCGGGTTCCGTCCGTTCGCCGCCGGGAGCATGTAGGAGAGCGATGTGGCCGCCTTGCGAAGCGCCTGGAAGGCGGCCCGGCGCTGGGGCAGGTGACTGTCGCACCACGACAGCAGGACGTGCTCTCGGTCCTCTTGGGCCAGGTCAGCGAAGCGACGAAAGCCGCCCCCGCCGACCATGGTGAGCGCCCGGGTGTCCCACAGCGAGAGGAGGGCCTCGAGCTGGCTCCTCTCGGCGACCCGGAGGTTCCCCTCGGCCAGGGTGAGCAAGGCGTCGGGTACGCCGAGGTCACTGGCCGAGAGACGGGCCCCGGCCCCGGGCACGAAGGTGTCGCAGATGTCGGCCAAGGCCCGCCGGCGACGGCTGGTGTGACCTCGGCGATGTACGGGTGGCGTCGAGCTCATGGCACGAGCATGCCCGGGCGAATCGCGTCTGGCTGCTTTGACCCGCCACCGGGCAATACCCGTGCCCGGCGGCTTCGGCAGCATCGGCGTCGGCCTTGGTCTGATGCACGGTGGCGCCCGGGTGCTCGGGCGGGCAGTAGAGCGAGTACAGCTTGAGATCGGCCTCGCCGGTGTTGATCACGTTGTGCCAGGTACCGGCGGGGATGATGACCCGTCCAGTCATCCTCGACGTCATGCCTCTCGGATACCTCGTCCCGGGACGGACCGAAGGTTACCCGCCCTGCCCTGCTCGAGCCGGATGAACCGCAAGGTCATCGTGCATCTTGTTCGAAACGTCGAGCTCCCCAGGGTTCGATGTCCCCGACGCGACCAGTCATCCATCACTCCGTTCCTCTACAACGATCCTTGCCATCGGCAAGCGGTGTCCATCCGGCGTGGAGCGGCAGAGAGGAATCGGTACGGTCGCCTTGATGGCGAGGTTGATCTCCGCAATCAGGCCAACGCGGCGGGTGACTGGTTCGTCGACACCCGCTGCATCGACTGCGGCACCTGTCGGGAGATCGCGCCCGGGCTGTTCGATGAGGACTCCGGCCTCTCGGTGGTGCGGCGCCAGCCGAGCAACGGTGAGGAGCTGGACGCTTGGCTGGCGGCCCAGGCCTGCCCCACTACCTCCATCGGCACCGTCTCCCGGCACCCCCGTCCCGGCCGGCTGTATCCCCGGGAAATCCAGCATGGCTCCGGCGTGTTCGACCTTGGCTACTGCTCGGAGGACAGCTTCGGCGCATCCGCCTGGCTGGTCGTGCGCCCCGCCGGGAACGTGCTGGTGGATTCGCCCCGCTTCACCGAGGCGCTGGCCCGTCCCATCGCCGAGCTCGGTGGCATCCGCCACGTCGCCTTCACCCACCGTGACGACGTGGCCGACGGCCGCCGGTGGGCCGAGCGCTTCGGCGCGCGGTCGTGGATCCACACCGACGATCGCACGGCGGCGCCGTGGGCCACCGACCTGCTGGCCGAGGAGCAGGAGCTTCAGCCCGGGTCCTGGCCATCCCGGTACCGGGACACACGAAGGGATCCGTCGTGTTCCTCCTCGACGGTCGATGGCTCTTCACCGGCGATTCCCTCGCCTGGAGCCACGAACGAGGCGACCTCACTGCCTTCCGCCGCGCCTGCTGGTACTCATGGAGCGCGCAGTCGGACTCACTTGCCGCTCTCGCCGCCCGTCACCGCTTCAGCGCCGTCCTGCCCGGCCACGGCGCCCGCCACCTCGGTGATCCCGACGACCTCAACGCTCGGCTGGTCCGGCTGGTCGAGCGCATGCGAGCCTGACCCTCTGGCCCGTCAAGGCTGGCGGATCAGTTCGCTCGGAGGACGTACGCGGCGAAGATGCCATCCTCGGAGTACACGGCCTGCTCGATGGCGAAGCCGCTCCGCTGGATCATCGGCTCGAGAAGCCAGCTGAAGGTCGAGCACTCGTCACGGACGTGTTCTTCCAGCTCAGCGCGGCTCCAATCCCCTTCGGCATCTGCGCCACCGGTGGCGCACCACGCCCCGATGCGCTCCTGCGCCTCGGCGGGGTCGAAGTTGTAGACGACATCCCACAAGCGGAGCACGCCCCCAGGCCGCAGCACGCGATGGAGCCGCTCGAGGGCGACCGCCTTCCAGAAGTCGGGGAGGTGATGGAGGGCATACCGCGAGTAGACGAAGTCAGCCCGGCTGCCCTCGTGCGCATAGGTCAGGAAGCCCGCTTGGACCACCTCGACGTTGGTCAGTTGCGCATCGCTGACCTTGGCCCCAAGGCGCTTCAGCATCACCGGCGACACGTCGACGGCGACCACCCGGGCACAGGCTGAGGCGACCGCGAGGGTGAACTGCCCGGTTCCCGCTCCGACGTCGACGACCACCGATCCCGGGGTGAGGCCCAGCTCTTCCAAGAGAGCGACCTCCCCGACGGCGCCAGCGTCCTCCTTGGCGTCGTAGCGCGAGACGTGGCTCGCATCGAGGTTCTCCCGGCCAGCGCTGGCCACCTCATCGAGCATCCACCCCGGGCAAGCGTCGGATACCTGCATACCGGCCATCGTCGTCATCTTGCCAGCCCGACGGTGGCGATCGCCTTGGGACGGCCACAGGAGCTCGACCTCATCGGATCCCGCCAGCCCGCCAGCACCAGACACGGGGCCATGTCAGGCATAGTCTGCTCCTGTCGGAAGCTGGTAGCGGGCCGTTCGCCGGGCACCGGTCATCTCCAACTGGCCTCGATCGGCCATGCTTCTGAGCAGCCCGGGTGGCTTGGTCGGGGTTGAGCTGGCACAGCTCGGCCACTTGGGCGCGAGTGGTCGAGCCGTGCTCAGTGACATACGTAAGCACCATCTGCTGCTGCTGGATGTCGTCGAAACCTCGGGTACGCGCATAGCTGGCCGGCCCGCCCATCTTCCGGTACATGCTTGCGGTCAGGTGGTAGGTCCGCCCCTTGCCCTCGCCCCGCGCTTCGAGATAGCCCCGCTCTACCAGGTCATTGAGAATGGCTCGGGCCTCGTTCGTCGAGAGCTGGAGCACCTCGGCAGCTCGAGTGGAGGTGATGCGCCGCTCGGCCCGCACCTCGTGTAAGACCTGGAGCGTCTGGAGGGAGAGGGGCTTCGCCTCTCGCTCGGCTTGTGCGGCGAACGCAGCCAGCTCCCGGTCAGCAGGAGCGGAGCGTAGGCGCACCTCGACCCAAGAGCCGGTCGAGCGCGAGTAGTCCGGCTGTGGCCGGCCGAGGGCCAGCTGGCTGCGGAACACCCGGTTGACGCCACGACCGGTGCGCTCGACGAGGCCAGCTCGCTTGAAGGCATCCGCCAGCCGCGGATTGCGGGGCTGAGGGGGGGCAGCAAGCAGGTTGCCGAGCGTGATGCCCTCTGGGAAGCCGCCTGCGCTTGTGATTGACAAACTCTGGTCCCCGATCACGATCCGGATCTGGCCATTCGTGGCGTAGTCACGATGGACGAGGGCGTTGGCGAGCAATTCCCGAACCGCCACTTCCGAGTAGGCCGGAGCTCCGAGGCGGAAGAGGCCGTCCTCGATCTCCTCCTCTGGGTTGTAGGGCTTGACCGCATCAGCGAGGTCGATCATGGACTTGAGAAGCGGTGCGCACTCGATCCGGTTGACCCGGACCTCGAGGGCATCGAGCACCTGGAAGGCTGTCTCGTGGGTCGGGGCGAACCGGCGGATGGTGGCTGTGGTCCCGAAGAGCAGCACAGCTCCGAGCGTCAGCTCGGCGGTCGGGGTGCGCAATCCCAGGGCGGCGAGGAGGTCGAGGTCGGACAGCTCACCAAGGATCGGATCACCGCCGCCGCGAGCGAGGTCACGGAAGCGGCGAAGCTCGACCGGGTCCAGGTCGTCGGCGTCGAGATCGGGCAGCGGGAGCATCGAAACGTCCTCGGCACCGAGGCGAGCCATCCGGGCCGTGACCTCGTTGGGCGGCATGGGGACGCACTGGGGCTTGCTGTTCACGT